>NZ_JBFASO010000003.1:24166-339253 GCF_040677775.1 Micromonospora sp. NPDC053740 | reverse complement strand
CCTTTTTGACAAACCTTTCCCCCCCCCCCGCCCCGTCGTTAAACCTCAAAAACAACCACCCCCCCCGCGCCGGGGGGTGGGGGGTGGGGGGTGGGGGGGGTTAGTTGGTTGGCCAGGTGTGGATGGGTTGGTTGGTGCGCTGGAGTTCGGCGTAGCGCTGGACCATGTGGTGTAGCGCGGCCGCCCGGTCCATGCCGTGGCGCCGCTCCGCTGCCCAGACCGCCTCGGTCTGCCAGACGGCGCCGTTGCGGCCGGTACGGCAGCGCTGCTCGATGATGCCGAGCAGCCGGTCCCGCTGCGCCGGTGCGACACCGAAGCCGTCCAGCCCGGTGGCGGCGATGGGCAGCAGTTGGTCCAGGACCAGCTTGGTGACCGGCACGTCGCCGAGCCCGGGCCAGTGCAGCACGGCGTCGAGGCCACGTCGGGCGGCGGCTTGGAAGTTCTCCTCCGCGGAGCTGAAGGTGAGTTGGCTCCAGATCGGTCGGTCGGCCTCGGCCAGACCACGCACCAGCCCGAAGTAGAAGGCCGCGTTGGCGAGCATGTCCACCACAGTCGGACCAGCCGGCAGCACCCGGTTCTCCACCCGCAGGTGGGGGCGGCCGTTCATGATGTCGTAGACCGGGCGGTTCCACCGGTAGACGGTGCCGTTGTGCAACCGCAACTCCCCGAGCTGCGGCACACCGCCGGCGTGCAGGACCTCCACCGGGTCCTCGTCCTCGCAGATCGGCAGCAGCGGCGGGAAGTACCTGACGTTCTCCTCGAACAGGTCGAAGATCGAGGTGATCCACCGTTCGCCGAACCACACCCGCGGCCGTACGCCCTGGGCCTTCAGCTCGTCCGGGCGCGTGTCGGTGGCCTGCTGGAACAGGGCGATCCGCGTTTCGGCCCACAGTTGGCGGCCGTACAGGAAGGGGCTGTTCGCCCCGACCGCCACCTGCACCCCGGCGATGGCCTGGGACGCGTTCCAGTAGTCGGCGAAGCTGTCCGGGGCGACCTGGAGGTGGAACTGGAGGCTCGTGCAGGCGGCCTCGGGGGCGATCGAGTCGGTGTGCGTGCGCAACTGCTCGACGCCGCGAATGTCCAGCTCGATGTCCTCGCCCCGGGCGCCGACGATCTGGTCGTTGAGCACCCGGTAACGCTCGTTGGTGGAGAGGTTGTCCTCGACCAGGTGCCCCTCGGTGAGGGTGGGCAGGATGCCGACCAGGACGATCTTCGCGTCGGATCTGGCGGCACGCTCGTCGGCACGGGAGAGGCTGCCGCGCAGGTCGTGCTCGTAGTCGGCGAAGCCGGTGCCCTCGATCAGTCGGGGCTCGGCGTTGAGTTCCAGGTTGAACTGCCCCAACTCGGTCTGGAAGAGGGGGTCCGCGATGTCGGCGAGGATCTCCTCGTTGCGCATCGCCGGCTCGGCGGCCGAGTCGACCAGGTTGAGTTCGATCTCCAGGCCGGTCATCGGCCGGTCGGCGTCGAAGCCGAAGTCGTCCAGCATCAGGGCGAAGACGTCCAGGCACCGCCGCACCTTCTGCCGATATCGGACGCGATCATCCCGGGTGAAGGCGCCCTCTGAGACGTCCCTGCCCATGTGTCCTCCCGACGGCCGGCGCGGTCGGGATCCTGCCGTCCCGGAAGCGCTTTGTGAAGCATCCACGGTAAGAGCGCCCACCTGGCCGGGGCCAGAGGCCGACGGCGGTGATCCGACGTCGACCGGGCGGACGCGCTCGTGGCGCCATCTGTACCCCGTCGTCGACCGGCTTGACCCGATTGCGGTGCGAACAACCCGTGACAATTACCACGAGCGGGAACGACGCAGGGCCCGCGCCGACGTGCGGCGCGGGCCCTGCGTACCGGATCGCCGGGAGGACCCCCCTTGGCTCTCCGGCGATCCCCGGGGATCAGGCCTGACGAACGGCCTCGCCCTCGATCTCGATCTTGATCTTGCGGCTGACCAGCACGCCCCCGGTCTCCAGGGCGACGTTCCAGGTCAGGCCGAACTCCTCGCGGTCGATCTCGGTGCTCGCGGAGAAGCCGAAGATGTCCTGGCCGAACGGGCTGCGGCCGACACCCTCGAACTCCACCTCCAGCTCGACCGGGCGGGTGACGTCCTTGATGGTCAGCTCACCGGTGAGGACGAACTCGCCGCCGCGACGGGACTTGACCCCGGTGCTGCGGAACTCGAGCGTCGGGAACTTCTCGGCGTCCAGGAACTCGGGGCTGCGCAGGTGCGCGTCCCGGTCGGGCTGGGTGGTGTCGACGCTGGCGGCCTGAATGGTGGCGACGACCGACGACTGCAGCGGGTCCTCGGCGACGGTGATGGTGGCGGTCGCCTCGTTGAACTCACCGCGAACCTTGCTCACCATCATGTGCCGGGCAACGAAGCCGACCCGCTTGTGCGCCACGTCGAGCGCGTAGGTGCCGGCCGCCGGGATGGTGAGGCCGTCCCAGTCGCGGGTAACCGCATCGATGCTGCTGGTCATGCTGCTGTCCTCCAGGAGATTGTTTAGTAGCCCAACGACTGCTTGAGCAACTATAACCGCAACAACATTCCCCGTGTCAAGCACTGGTATGATGAACGGGTGACCAACGTCTTCGACGATCCCCGGATCACCGCCGTCGGCCTGCTCTTCGAGGCACACGCCGGGCTGTCGGCCCGGTTCAACGCCCAACTCGAGGAGCACGGCCTCTCCGCGGTCGAGTTCGAGGTCATCACCCGACTGGCCCGCTCGCCGGGCAACCAACTACGCATGACCGACCTCGCCGCACAGACCTCCCTGTCGACCAGCGGAGTGACCAGGGTGGTCGACAGGATGGAGCGCGACGGGTTACTCACCCGCCGGGCCTGCCCGAACGACCGACGCAGCTCGTACGCGGTGGTCACCGGCTCCGGGATGCAACGCCTGAACGAGACGCTGCCCGGGCATCTACAGATGATCGAGCAGTGGTTCACCGGGCAGCTCGACCCCGAGGCGCTGGCGGCCCTCCTCGACGGGTTGCGGCGGGTCCGTGACGCCGCGCATCCGTGTGCCACCGCCGGCAGTGACGACGTCAGCCCGGAGCAGGTCGCCGCCACCGACAACGCCAACCGACGGCACTGATCAGCCCTCGCCGTCGGGCGGCGGCAGCGGCAGAAAGACCGGCAGAACTGACCCGGCCAAGCTGGAGGATTCGGTCCAAGCCGACTTTCTGCCACCGCGCCGGTGGCAGGCTTCCTGCACCGGGGATCACCGGGGGGTGACGGCGCGGGCGATCAGCGAGGGGTAGCACCAAAGGGGGCTCTTCGCCCGCGCCACTCTCCCGTCGCGATTCGCCCGGGAAAAGCGCAGGCTACCGAGCCGTTCCGCCCCGGGCGGCGATCAGCGCGTAGAGCAGCCCCGACTCCTGCGGCAACAGCCGGATGCCGCCCTCCACACAGACCCGGTCCAGTCGATCGAGCACCGACGGGTCCGCAGTGCTCGCAGCCAGCCCAACCAGCGCCTCCACCACGTCGCGGCGATCCTGCCCCGCGTGGTCGGCGGCGGCCGCGAACCACTCGGCAGCCAACTCCCGGTCGCCCCGGTGCAGCGCCAGGTTCCCCTCGATCAACGCACAGAGCCCGGCCTCCGGCCCACCCCAGGCCAGCGCCGCGTCGTCCGAGCGCGGTCGCGGCACCGTCGGCCGCGCCGGCAGCGCCTCCACGCCCCCGGCGCGCAACTCGGTCAGCACCTCGGTAGCCTCCGCGGCCCGCCCGTCCTGGGCGAGTGCCAGCCCGACGGTCCCGAGCACCCGACGGCGACGCCCGGGATCACCCAGCTCGGACAGAGCCGCGATCGCCCGCCGGCCGCGATCGATGGCGTCCGCGTACCAGCCCTCCAACCGGGCGACCTCGGCGCGATTGGCCCAGCCCAGCACCCGCAGTCGCTGCTCCCCACTCTCGGCGGCGAGTCGGTCCACAGCGGCGAGCCGGCGGCGGGCCGCAGCCAGATCGCCCGCGCGGATCTCGTGCCAGGCGAGGCTGTTCTGGGCCACCGCCAGGTCCCGGGTCCGCCCGTTGCGGGCGGCCAACCGCAGCAGCGCCTCGGCCTGCTCGCGAGCCTCGTCCTGCCGCCCGACGGAGATCAGCAGGGTGCCGAGCACGTTTCGCGCCTCCAACTCCCCGGTGACGTCGCCGGCCTGCCGGAAGGTGTCCAACGCCGCACGGGCCGTCGACAACTCCTCGGCGCCCGCGCCGTGCTCCGCCGCGAGCCGGGCGACCCCGAGGGCGGCCCAGCCACGCAGAAGAGGATCGGCGTCGGCGGTCCGCGGGTCCGCCAGCAGCCGCCGCAGCCACTGCCGCCCGACGACGTCGCGTCCGCGGAACCGCCACCAGCGGGTCAGACAGGCCGCCAGTCGCAGCGCTGTCAACGGGTCGTCGGTAGCCGCATGGGCCAACGACGAGCTGATGTCACTGCTCATCTCGTCCAGCCGGTGCACCGCGTCGGGTAACCGTGGGCCGATCAGGTCACTGGCGGTACGTGCCACCAGCCGCGCGATGACCTCCGCATGGCGACGCCGGATACAGGTCAGCTCACCTCCACCGGCCGCCTGCTCGACGGCGTAGTCGCGGACCGCGTCGAGCAGCCGGAACCGGAACGACCCGGTTCCGCGTACGCTCAGCAGCCCCAACTCGACGAAGCGGTCCAACAGTGGAACCGGGTCGATCGCCACCGTGCCGTCCCGGTCCGCCTCGTCGGCGAGCATCTCCTCGGCCAACTCGACCGACCACCGGTTACCGAAGACGGCCAGCTGCCGCAGCGCGGCCTGCTCGTCCGACGCCAACAGGCGGTAGCTGAACGCCACCGCGTCCCGCAGTGTGACGGCGACCGAGACCGCCGCACGGGTGTCGGGTCCGCTGGTCCGGCTGCCGAGCGCCTCCGGTTCGTCCCAGGTCGGGTGGGCGGGCCCGTCGGCGGGGGTGGCCAGGTCGAGCACCCGGTCGCCGTACCGGTCGAGCAGTTCGGTGAGGTCGAGGAGACGGCCCCGGGCGGCCATCAGCTCGATGGCCAACGGCAGGCCGCCCAAACGGCGCACCAACGCGGCGAGCGCCGGCAGCTCGGCGGGCACGGGTGGCTCACGGCGGACCTGAGCGAGCCGGGCGGTGAACAACGCGACCGCCGGCCACGATTCGAGCCCGGAGTGCTCGGCCTCCGGTGGTGGCACGTCGAGCGGCGCGACCGGCCAGACCCGCTCGCCGGGCAGGCCGACCGGGTGTCGCCCGGTGACCAGCACCCGCAGCGAGGGCAGTGCGCCGAGCAACCGGTGCACTGTCGCGGCCACCGGACCCGGGGAACGCTCCACCGCGTCCATCACCAGCAGCGTCGGCCGCCCGGCGAGCAGCGCCACGAGTTCGGACAGGCGCGCCACGCCGAGCACCGACATCGAGGCGGCGAGCACGTCCGGACCGTCCGCGCCCTCGCCCACCAGCACCCCGGCAACACCGGCCGGGTGGGCGGCGGCCACCAGGTGCGCCACAGATGTCGCCAGGGCGGTCTTGCCGACGCCGGCCAACCCGACGAGGCTCACCAACCGGGGTCCCCGCTCCGCGGTCAGCATTCCGGCCAACTCGGTGAGGTCGCGCTCCCGGCCGATCAACGCGACCGGCGGCGGGAGCGCTACCGACGGGTCGGCGGGTGCGGCCGCCGAGGCGGCGTTGCCGCCGACCGGGAACGCCGTCGAGGTGGCGTCCGACGAGGCCGATTCGACACCGGCGCCGCGGGCCGCGGCCAGGAACGCCGCCCGACTGGTGCCGGTCAGCGCCAGCGCACCGGCGAGCAGCTCGACAGTGGTGCGTTGTGGCCGGATCGACCGGCCACGTTCCAGGTCACGCACCGTACGCACACCCACCCCGGCCCGGGACGCCAGCTCGGCCTGGGTGAGGCCGGCTGCGCGTCGATGCCCGCGGAGCAGCTCCGGCAGAGTGGTACGCCCAGCCGGGCTCCGCGACCAGTCATGATCCGGAGTCATGGGCACGAAGAGTACGGATGGACTCCGACCGTCGGCAGTCGAACGTCGGGCTACTGACGCCCACTCGCCGAAACCCGACAGCCGTACGGACAGTCCGTCCGGGACGACCGGCCGATCAGTTCGGCTGGACCACTCAGAGGCCCAGATCCCGAGCGATGATCATGCGCTGCACCTCACTCGTGCCCTCGCCGATCTCCAGGATCTTGGAGTCCCGCCAGAACCGGGCCACCGGGTACTCGTTCATGAAGCCGTACCCGCCGTGGATCTGGGTGGCCTCCCGGGCGTTGTCCACGGCGATGGTGCTGGCGTGCAGTTTGGCGATGGCGGCCTGCCGCTTGAACGGCTCGCCGGCCAGCATCCGTGCGGCGGCGTCGTAGTACGCCAGGCGAGCGGTGTGTGCCTTCAGCTCCATGTCGGCGATCTTGAACTGGATGGCCTGGTTGGCGCCGATCGGCTGACCGAAGGCGTGCCGCTCCTTCGCGTACTTGATCGACTCGTCGACGCAGCCTTGGGCGAGGCCGACGGCGAGAGCGGCGATCGCGATCCGGCCCTCGTCGAGGATCCGCAGGAACTGCGCGAAACCCCGACCTCGGGCACCGAGCAGGTTGGCGGCCGGCACCCGGCAGTCGTCGAAGGTCAGCTCGTGGGTGTCCGAGGCGGTCCAGCCCACCTTTGAGTAACCGGGCGCGACGGCGAACCCGGGCGTGCCGGTGGGCACGATGATCGTCGACAGCTCCTTGGAGCCGTCCGGGTTCGTGCCGGTCACCGCTGTGACAGTGACCATGGCCGTGATGTCGGTCCCCGAGTTGGTGATGAACGCCTTCGAACCGTTGATCACCCACTCGTCGCCGTCCAGCACCGCCCGGGTCTGTGTGCCGGCGGCGTCCGAGCCGGTGCCCGGCTCGGTGAGACCGAAGCCGGCCAGTGCCTCGCCGCTGAGCAGCCGAGGCAGCCAGGTCGCCTTCTGCTCCTCGGTGCCGAAGCGGTAGATCGGCATCGCGCCCAGCGAGACCGCCGCCTCCAACGTGATGGCCACGCTGGAGTCGACCCGGGCCAACTCCTCCAGGGCCAGGCAGAGCGCGAAGTAGTCGCCACCCATGCCGCCGTGCTCCTCGGCGAAGGGCAGGCCGAACAGGCCCATCTTGCCCATCTGCCGGATCACCTCGTACGGGAAGGTGTGCTGCTCGTAGTGCTCGGCGATGACCGGGGCGATCACCTCGCGGGCGAATTCCCGCACGCTCTCGCGCAGCGCCGCTTGTTCGTCGGTGAGCCGGAAGTCCATCTCATCCTCCTGTAAGGACGGTCCGCCTCGGCGCTCGTGACGCCGGGAGCGGGTCGCTGTGCGGGCCTGAGTCGGTGATCAGACCGGGGTGACGCCGTGCCGACGGCGGGAGAAGTGCCGATCCTTGGTACGCGCCGCCGCGAAGCGACGGACCAGCTCGGTGCGCAGGTCGTGCGGCTCGACGATGGCGTCCACCACCAACTCGCTGGCCAGCCGGACGACGTCGATGTCCTGCTCGTACTCGGCCCGTTTGGCGGCGACGAAGGCCGCCCGCTCGTCCTCGTCCGCGATGGCGGCAATCTTGTTGGCGTAGACCGCGTTCACTGCCGCCTCGGCGCCCATCACGGCGATCTTCGCGGTCGGCAGCGCGATAGTGGCGTCCGGCTCGAACCCGGGGCCGGCCATCGCGTAGAGACCGGCGCCGTACGCCTTGCGGACCACCACGCAGATCTTCGGAACTGTCGCCTCGGAGATCGCGGTGATCATCTTTGCGCCGTGCCGGATGATGCCCTGCTTCTCCACAGCGCTGCCGACCATGAAGCCGGGCACGTCACTGAGGAACAGCAGCGGCACGTTGAACGCGTCGCAGAGCTGCACGAACCGGGTTGCCTTGTCTGCCGAGTCGACGAAGAGCACGCCGCCCTTGAACATCGAGTTGTTGCCGACCACGCCGACGACCTGACCGTCGAGACGGCCGAAGCCGATGGTCAACTCCTTGGCCCAGAGCGCCTGGATCTCGAAGAAGGAACCCTCGTCGAGCAGGCCCTTGACGTACCGTCGCATGTCGAACGCCTGCCGCTCGCTGGCCGGCACCAGCGCGGCCAGGTCGGCCTTCGCTGGCGCGGCGACCGCCGGTGCGGTCGGCGGCGCTTGCGTCCAGTTCGCCGGCAGGTACGACAGGTAGGTCTTCACGACGTCGAGCGCGTCGGCCTCGGTCTTGCAGAGGAAGTGCCCCACGCCGGATTCGGCGGTGTGCACCTTCGCCCCGCCCATCGCCTCCAGGGTGGTCTTCTCGCCGGTGACCATCTCGACCATCCGGTCGGAGCCGAGGTACATGCTGGCGTTGCCGTCGACGAGCGCCACCACGTCGCAGAACGCCGGGATGTACGCCCCACCGGCGGCGCTCGGGCCGAACAGCGCGCAGACCTGCGGGATCGAGCCCGAGGCGCGGACCTGGTTCCAGAAGATCTTGCCGGCGCCACGACGGCCGGGGAAGAGATCGACCTGGTCGGTGATCCGGGCACCGGCCGAGTCGACGAGGTAGACCATCGGCACGCCGGCGCCGTACGCCCGCTCGATGATCCTGATGATCTTCTCGACGGTGCGGGCGCCCCAGCTGCCGGCCTTGACCGTGGAGTCGTTGGCCATCAGGCAGACCTGTCGGCCGTCGATGGTGGCGGTGCCGGTCACCACGCCGTCGGCGGGCAACCCTTCGGCCATCGTGTTGGCGTAGAGGCCGTCCTCGACGAACGAGCCCTCGTCGACCAGGAGCGCGACCCGCTCACGGGCGAAGAGCTTGCCCTTGGCCGCGTTGGCCGCGTGGTACTTGTCCGCGCCGCCGGACCTGGCCCGCTTGCGCAGTTGCTCCAGTGCCTCACCGTCGAGCGTCACGCCGACCCCCTACTGCCGCCACCCCGGCCGGTTACCGTGCGGGCACGCCAACCGCCTAAACGATCGTTAGGCTAACGTACCCGGACAGGTCCCGGCGACCCAACCGCCGGTTGCGACAGGGCCGGGGTGGAGCGCCAACCAGGGGCCGGAGCGGACGGGGTCGGGGTCAGACGGCCGGCTTCTTACCGATCCACTTCTCGTAGAGCGCGTCGTACGTGCCGTCCTGCTTCGCCTTGGCCAACTCCTCGTTGATCGTCTTGAGCAGTTCCGGGTTGCCGCCCTTCTTCACCGAGATCCCGTACTGCTCGCCGGTGTCGAACTCGGCCGCCACCTCGAAGCCACCCGGGTTCTCCTTGATGTACTCGGCCCAGACCGGCAGGTCGTTGATGGCGGCCTCGATCTGCCCGGTGGCGAGAGCCTGCTGCTCGGCGGCGAGGTCCTCGAACTCGACGAGCTGGAGGCTCTTCTCCTTCTCGAACCTGCGGGCGTAGTCACGGCCCGTGGTCGCCGCCTGCACGCCGACCTTCCGGCCCTTCAGGTCGTCCAGCGACTTGTACGACTTGCCGGTCTTGACCAGCATCGCCTGGGTCGCGTCGAAGTAGGGGGCGGAGAAGTCCATCACCTTCTGCCGTTCCTCGGTGATCGTCATGCCCGCGGCGGCGGCATCACACTTGCCGGTGTTCAGGTCCTGACCGGACTTGATCCCCTCGAACGGCGTGTCGACTATCGCCTGCTCGACGCCCAACTTCCTGGCGACCAGATCCATCACGTCGACGTCGAATCCCACCACCTTGCCGCTGGCGTCCTTGGACTGGAACGGCGGGTACGGCAGGTGGGTGCAGATGGTCAGGGTGCCCGCCTTGATGAGCTTGACCCCGCTGGTCTGAACCTCGCCCTGATCCTTCTTGGCACATCCGGCACTGAGGGCAAGCGCACCGACAGTAAGAACAAGACCGATGACTCGGAACGGCTTATGGATATTCACAGTTATGCCCCTTTGTTTCCTCTAAGTAACGGGAGGACAGGGTGACGGCAGAGGGACCGTACCTGATTCCAGGATTGCAGACTAGATCCAGAGGCACTGAGCGGCGGGTCCGCTCGAACGAGGCGGCGACGCCCCGACCCGAAACCCAAGGTCGTCGATCCCGGTTGGTGAGAATCCCTGACAGCACTGGGATTTCCCTGCTAGTCGCCGGACGTTCACGCCCGCCCCCGGGGACCTGCCACCGGCGGCCGGTTCGACGCTGACCGATTTTGACGCTTCGCCCTGTTCTTCGGTGGTAAATCACCAGTATCGATGCATAGACAATTTCAAAAGCTCATAGTTACGATGCGATGCAGTCAACGGGGACTATCAATCGTGCCTACGGTGTCGCCGCTACGGCATATTGTGAACTGCTCGGGAGAGGTGCCTCCGTGGTGTCCTCAGAAAAACCTTGACCGTCACCAGAACAGAGCGCCTGCGGCCCAGTCCCGCCCAGGTCGGCGCTCTCCTCAACGGGCCGGTCCGGCCACGTCCGATCCACCAGACAGTCGTCGACCTCATCGACGAGACGATCCGCCGGCATCCCGACGCCACAGCGGTCGTCCATCCCACCGGCACGCTCACCTATCGGGACGTGGATCGGCTGGCCGACGCGGTCACCACCGATCTGCTCGCCGTTGGCGCCCGGCGGGGTGACTTCGTCGCGCTCCTGCTCGACGACCGGGTCGGGCTCCTCGTCGCCATGCTCGGCACCATGCGGTCCGGCGCCGCGTTCGTGCCGTTCGACCGGGCCTGGCCGGCGCTGCGCCAGGTCCGGATGCTCGACGGCCTCAACCCGGTCGCCACCGTCGGGTCACCACCGAACGGCGCACCCGCCCTGCCGGTGATCGACGTGCGGACGGAGCCGACCGCAGCCCGCAGCCCCGCGCCCGCCACCGACCGACCCCGGCCGGAAGACCCCATCTACGCCTTCTTCACAAGTGGTTCCACCGGTCTGCCCAAGTGCGCTGTCAACCTGCACCACGGGCTGGTCAACCGCTTCCTGTCCATGACCGAACGGTTCGCCGCCGATGGTGCGGTGGTGCTCCAGAACTCCGCGCACACCTTCGACTCGTCGATCTGGCAGCTGCTGTGGCCGCTGACCCGCGGTGGCACCGTGGTCATCCCGGACCGCACCGGCATCCTCGACTTCGACGCGACGCTGGCCCAGATCCACCGGCACGGCGTCACGATGACGGACTTCGTCCCCAGCATCTTCGACCTGCTCGTCGAACGCCTCGAACACCGGCCACAGGACTGGCACCTGCTGGCGTCGATGCGCCAGGTCTTCATCGGTGGCGAAGCCGCGAAACCGCACACCGTCCAGGCCTTCCGACGGATGTTCGCCGACATCCGGGTGACAAACACCTACGGTCCGACCGAGGCGTCGATCGGCTCGGTCTTCCACGCCGTGCACGACGACGACAGCCAGGTCATCCCCCTCGGTCTGCCCCTGCCCAACACCTCGGTGCTGCTCCTCGACGAGCACGGTCAGCCGACCCCCCGGGGCGAGATCGGCGAGATCCACCTCGCCGGCGTCTGCCTGGGCGCGGGGTACCACTGCGACGCGGAGCGGACCCGACAGGTATTCGTCCCGAACCCGTTCGACGAGGTCGTCGGCGACCTGCTCTACCGCACCGGGGACTTCGGCTGGGTGCGCGAGGACGGCCTGCTGATGTTCAGCGGCCGCCGGGACGCCCAGGTCCAGATCGCCGGGATACGGGTCGACCTGGGCGAGATCGAGCACGCGCTCACCACGCTGCCCGGCGTACACCAGGTGAAGGTGGTCGTCGACGAGGCCGGCGCGGCGGCGACAATGGTCTGCTTCTACTCGGCCGAGCGGGCCGTCACCGAGGAGGCGCTGCGCGAGCACGCCCGGACCGCGCTGCCCGCCGCGTTGGTGCCCGCCAGGTTCGTCCGCCTCGCCACCCTGCCGCTGCTCTCCAACGGCAAGGTCGACCAGGAGCGGCTGCGCCGCCGACTGGCGGGCGCCGCACCGAAGGCCGCCGACACCGACGCCGCCTACCCGGTGGGCAGCGTCGAGGCGCGGATCGCCGAGATCTGGACGCGGGTTCTGGGCTTCAGCGCCAACGACGACGACTTCTACTGCCTCGGTGGTACGTCACTCGGCGCGGCCCGGCTCGCCGTGGAGTTCGAACGGGCATTCGCGATCCGGTTGGACGTCCGCGACCTGATCCGTTCCCCCACCATCGCGGCACAGGCCGAACTGGTCCGCCGGGGCAGCCCGCTGCCTCCGCCCGTTGTCACGCCGCACGAACTGGCCGACGATCTGCGCCTCGGTGAACTGGGCCGGGTGCGGGTCCGGCGGCCCGACGACCCGGGGGCGATCCTGCTGGTCGGTGCGACCGGCTTCATCGGTTCGCACGTGCTGGCCGCCCTCACCGCGCAGGGTGGTCGAACGATCGTCTGCCTGGTCCGCGCCACCGACGACGAGGCTGCCCGACACCGGGTCAGGTCAGCGCTGTCGGCCGCCGGCTACGGGCCAGCGGAGCTGATCGGATGGTCGGCCCTCGCCGGTGACCTGGACAAACCCCACCTCGGGCTGGTGGCCGCCGACTGGCGGCGGCTCTGTCGACAGGTCGGCACCATCGTCGACGCCGGCGGCCGGGTCGACACTCTCCGCGACTACGTCGACCTACGGGCCACAAACGTGCACGGCCTGCGTACCCTCATCCACCTCGCCGGCACCCACGTCCGCAAGCGGATCATCTCGCTGTCGACGACCACTGTGCGCCACGCCCCCGGCACACCGCTCGCCGAGTCGTTCCTGCCGCCCTGGTCGGCGTTGCCACCCGACGGTTACAGCCAGTCCAAGTGGGTCGGCGAACAACTGCTACGGGCGGCCACCGAGCAGGGTGTCCCCGCCGCCGTCGTCCGGCTCGGCGAGGTCGCCGCCCACTCTCGGACCGGCCACGCCAACCCCCGGTCCTCGGTCACCATGATCCTGCGGCTCTGCCTCCGGCTCGGCGTACGGCCACCGACCCGCCTGCACGTGGACTGGACACCGGTCGACCTGGTCGCCCGGGTGGTCGCCGCGCTGACCGACCCGCACCAGCCGGTGCCGCCGGGCACCGTGCTGAACGTGGTGGCGCCGACGTCGGTGCCGGTGACCGACCTGCTGTCCCGGCTCCGCGCCGAGTCGGGCGCGCTGCCGGAGGTCCCGTACGACCGGTTCCTCGACCGGGCCGCCGACCTTGTCGGCGATGACGAGACAGCCCGCTGTCTCGCTGTTCTTCGGCCCCGCAGCGCCGCGGCGACCGACGCACTGACCGGGGTGTGCCACGACGCCCTGGTCGGCACCGACACGGTCCACGCCGCCCGGCTGGCTCGGGACCTCGGCCTCAACTGGGGCACGGGTCGGGACGTGCTGGTCGACACGATGGTCGACCGCCTCGCGAGGACCTTCCTGTCAGTGAACCGTCCGCACCTGTCCACCGCGACAGCCCAGTGAACCGCGACCGACCGGCCCAGGAGACGCCATGAAGGTGAACCTCTACTACGCCCCGTTCCCCTCGCAGATCTTCCAGGGGGAGAGCGAGCCGATCAACACCGAGCGGCCACTCAACCCGAAGAGCGCGCTGACCACAATCGCCGCCGGGCTGCGGGCGTACGCGCCGCACTTTGGCTACTCCTGCGACATCGAGATCATCGACCTTCAGCTCGGTGGGCAGCGGGTGAAGTACAAGTCCCTGCCGTACGGCCCCCGGATCATGGACTGTTTCCGGTACGGCACCCCGTTCGAGGAGGCGGACGAGAAGATCCGCTCGGCCGAGGTGCACGGGATCACCTGCAACTTCACCAACAGCGCGCACATCGTCAGTGACCTCGCGCAGCACATCAAGCGGGTCAACCCGAAGGCCATCGTCGTCGTGGGCGGTGTCGACTGCACCGCCCGCCCGCAGTACTACCTGTCCCGTGGCGCGGACGTGGTGGTGCGCGGCGAGGGCGAGCTGACCTTCGCCCGGATCATCGACGCGCTCAACCGCAAGCAGGACCTGGGCACCGTGCCGAACATCTCGGTGCGGGGCCGGCTGATCCCCACCAAGGTGGACACCGGCGAGACCATCCCGATGGATTCGATCGAGCCGATGGCCCTGGATCTGATCCCCGACCTGTCGGTCTACACGGACACGGCGGAAGGGCCGCCGCCGGAGGGCGTGCAGGGCAGCTTCATCTGCTGGGAGACGTCCCGCGGCTGCGCGTGGCGGTGCTCGTTCTGCACGGCCCCGTCCCGCGGCGGGTACCGCTACATGAGCCTGCCGACGATGGAGAAGCACCTCAAGACGTTCCAGGAGTACGGCATCAGGACGATCGTGTGGCAGGAGGACAACCCGCTGTCCCGGATCCAACAGAACGGCACCGGCCGCTACCTGTACGACTCCGGGCGCGAGGACGTGCTCGCGATGTTCCACATGTTCCGGGACTACGGCTTCGCCTGGGAGTTCGCCAACGGCATCGAGTTCGGCAAGTTCATGCAGAACGGCAGGTTCGACCACGAACTCGCCGACGCGCTGCTCGGCAGCAAGATGGTCGACGGTCGGTGGGTCGGTTGCTACCGGGTGCAGATCCCGCTGGACAACATGAACGTCAAGAAGCGCCGGTTCCCCAAGCTGCTCGGCTTCGACGAGCAGGTGGACGTCCTGGCGACGATGCTCACCGACCACGGCGTCGGCCACCAGACGTACGACCTGTTCATCGGCTATCCCGAGCACGACCGCGAGGGCATCGACATGTTCACCGACTACTGCCTGCGGTTGAAGGAGGAGCTGACCGCCGTCGGGCGGGGGAAGTACAAGCCGTACTTCAACGTGTTCAACCTGTCGTTGCTGCCGGGTGCCCGGGACTGGACCACCCTGCACTCCCTGCTCCAGTTCGACATCGACGAGAACCCGGAGGTCATCGGGATCTTCCTGTCGGCGATCAACACCGATCACTTCACCTACTGGGACATCTACCAGAAGCGTCTCGAGATGACGACCATGCTCAACGATCGCGAGATGCACCGTCTCTACGACGGCATCTACGCGGGCTGACCAGGAGGTTAGGGCCATGCGTGTCACCCTGTTGTACGCCCCGTACCCCGGGCAGTCGTTCCGCGACGAGGACACCACCATCAGTCCGGTGCGGGTCCGCAACCCCAAGAGCGCACTCGTCACGTTGGCGGCCGGCGCGCGCGCCTACCTGCGCGAATGGGGGGTCGACGCGGAGTTCAAGATCGTCGACACCCAGGTCGACGATGGCGAACCTGAGCACTACGCCTCGTTCCAGTACGGGCCGCGCACCATCGACTGCCACCGCTACGGCGGCCCGTTCGAGGCGTACGCGGACGAGGCGCGTGCCGCCGACATCATCGGGATCTCCAACAACTTCACCAACTCCGCCCGGGTGGTGACCGAGTTCGCCACGTTCCTCAAGCAGGTGAATCCGAACGCGCTGATCGTCGGCGGGGGGATGGACGTCACCGCCCGACCGGACTGGTATCTGGCCAACGGCTTCGATGTGGTCATCCAGCTTGAGGGTGAGCTCACCTTCGCCAAGCTGATCCAGGCCCGGGCGACCGGCCAGCCCATCGAGGGGATGGTGATGACGCGGCGGGTCGGCGACGGGCTCGTCATCATGGGTGGCGCGCAGCTCAACCTGGCCGAGCTGCCGCCGATGGCGCTCGATCTGATCGACGACCTGTCGGTGTACGACGACACCGGCGAGGGCCAGCCGCCGATGACGGTGCGGGCCCCGTTCACCTGTTTCGAGACCTCGCGCGGCTGCTACCGGACCTGCTCGTTCTGCGCGACCCCGATGCGCGGGCACTACCGCTACATGAAGCCGGAGGTGGTGCGGCGGCACTTCGAGTACCTGAAGTCGATGGGGATCTCGAACATCCTGTTCCAGGAGGACAACACGCTCTCCCGGATCCAGCGATCGGGTCGGGGGACGCTGCTGCACGACAGCGGCCGGGAGGACACTCTGGAGATCTTCCGGATGGCCCGTGAGATGGGCTTCTCCTGGGAGTTCGCCAACGGACTGGAGTTCGGCAAGTTCCTCGACCTGGGTGAGGTCGACCGGGAGTTGATGGAGACCCTGTTCTGGAACGACACCAGCGGGGACCGCTGGATCGGCTGCTACCGGGTGCAGATCCCGCTCGAATACCTCGGTGACGAGCCCACCAAGAAGTTCAACAAGCTGCGGCCCTTCCAGGAGCAGTTGCAGATCGTCACCTCGATGCTGGATCTCGGCGTCCGCTATCTGACCTTCAACATGCTGATCGGGCATGACGACGACGACCAGGCGATGATCGACATGTACCTCGACCGGTGCCTGCAGCTGAAGGCCCGGCTCAACGAGGCGAGCACCGAGGCAACAAACTACTTCAATGTCTTCAACCGGACCCTGCTCCCCGGCACCGCGGACTTCCGGAAGAAGGCGGATCGACTATCGTTCGACATCGAGAAGACGCCGGAAGTGATCAGCGTCTACCTCTCGCCGATGCCGTCGAACCACCTCTCCTACTACCAGCTGTTCGAGCAACGCCTGCGGCTCACCGAGGCGTTGAACGGCTCGCTGATCGACCAGTACGACGGCATCTACCGGCCGCGCACGCAGAAGGAGTCCGTCCCCGTTGTCTGAACTGGTGACTGATGTCGCTGGGTGAGGCCGTCGGGCGTTACGCCGCACTCTGGCGTACGCCCGGCGTTCCCCGGGTGATGTTGCCCGCGATGCTCGCCCGGCTACCGGTGGCCATCGAACCGCTCGCGATATTCCTGCACATCAGCGCCAAAACCGGCTCCTACACGGCCGGCGCGACGGCCCTCGGCGTCTTCTCGGCGGCGTTGGCCGTCGCCTGGCCGCTGCACGGCCGGCTGATCGACAGACGCGGTCTGCGGGTGGTGCTGCTGACACTGGCAGCGCTGCATGCTGTGGCACTGGCCGTCTTCGTCGTCGCGAGCAGCGGCCCGGCCTGGTTGCTGGTGGGCTCGGTCGCGCCCGTCGCGCTCACCATGGCACCGGTGGGCTCGACCGTCCGCGCGGCCTGGGCGTTGATCCTGCCGCCCGGGCCGGCACTGAACACCGCCAACGCGTTGGAGGCGGTGCTGATCGAGGTCTTCTTCGTGATCGGCCCCGCAGTGACCGGCCTGTTGACAGGCGTCTTCAGCGCACTCGCCACGACGCTGCTGGCCGGCGGAATGCTCGTTGTCGGCTCCCTCCTGTACGGCACCGCACCCGCCGTGGCGACGATGCGCAGGGAGGCCGACGACGCCGAGCCGGGCGCGACCGACGGTGGAAAGAGCCATCCCCGGGGCGGGCGGAGGCCGTGGCGCGTTCCCGGCGTGGTGGCGATCCTGGTGGCCGCCGGCGGGGCGGCCGCAGCGTTCGCCGTACTCGAGGTCACAGTGCCAGCGACAGTGTCGGCGCACGGGAACGCCGCGGCGACCGGCGTCGCGCTGCTGTCCCTGCCCCCGGCGGCCAGCGTCCTCGGCGGGCTGGTCTACGGCGCGCGACACCACACCCGACTGCCGGTCAACCGCTACCTCGTACTGCTGGCGGTGGCGTTCGCGTGCATGGTCCCGCTGGTCTTCGCCACGTCGGTCCCGGTGCTCGCGGTGTGCCTGTTCCTCGCGGGTCTACCCCTGGCGGCGCTCAGCTCGGAGGAGTTCGGCCTGCTCGGCAGCCTGGTGCCCAAAACGGTGATCAACGAGTCGTTCGCCCTGGCGGCCACGATGATGGCGGTGGGCAGCGCGGCCGGGACGCTGGCGGCCGGCGCCGTCCTGGGCTGGCTCGGCCCCACCGAGGCGCGGCTGCTGTCCCCGACGGCCGCCCTGATCGCGTTCGCGGCCGTCTTGTCGATGCGGGCTACGCTGAGCAACGTCGATTCATTGGCCACAGCCGACAGCGGAGCGTGACGGGACAGCGCGGTCGAAGAACGCCCGGGGTGGGGATCGGAAAAAGCGGGGGGACACGTGTCCGGAAACGGCGCGGAAGATTACTACGGCCTGCGCAGATGCATGGTGACGGCGCAGGAGGCACTGGACAGACGGTGGGCGGACGACGCGGACGTGGTCGTCGTGACCGACCCACCCCGGGAGCACTGGGCGGGTCTTCAGGCCGCCGGCTTCCGGATCAAGCCACGGTGGGTGACCTGGGGGCAACCCACCCCGCCCAGCACTGAGGACTTCCTCGCCGGGCTCTCCAAGGCGGAGCGCCGCAACTTCAGGGACGTGCGGCGGTACGTCGACACGCAAGGGCTCGCCATCGAGGTGCACGCCCGGCTCACCCCGGAGCTGTTCACCGAGTTCCTGGCCGTGTACGACGCGCAGATCGCCGCCATGCCGCACGGCCTGCCAACGGCGCACTGGGTCGACGCCACAGAGACCGGGCTCGCCGACTTCTTCCTCGTCGCGGCGCGCGCCGGGAACGAGTTGATCGCCGGTGTCGTCTGCCGCGTCGCCGCGTCCGACCCGGCCATGCGGATCGCCTTCTCCGCCGCGCGGCCGCAGGTCCGCCAGGCGATGATCAGTCGAGCGCTCTATCTGGCCGCGTTCGAGGAGGCCCGCCGGCGTGAGTTCGCCTGGATCTCACTCGGCACCGACCCCACCCTGTACGGCCACATCGCCCAGGCCGGGCTGTTCACCTTCAAGAGCCGACTCGGGTTCGTGCCGGTGCCGCTGCACCACCTCGACCCCGACGACGACGGCTGCGACGAGGCGGAGCTAGTCCTCAACACGGAACGGCTCAGCGAGCCGGCGCTGAGCCTCTGCTACGCCCAGCCACCGGATCGACCGGGCACCTGGGCGGATCCGCTGCCGATGCGGCTCGACGTACTCAGCCCGGCGCACGGCCTCGATCTGCGCCCGTACCGGGCCTCCTTCGTCACGGAGACCGTCGTGGCTCCACCGGGCGTCGGGGTGGCCGCGGACGGGGTCGTCGTGATCGTCGACCCGTTCTCGACCGGCGCGCTGCTGGCACCCGCCCTCAACCGGCAGGGTCGGCGCTGTGTCGCGGTCCTCACCGGAACCATCAACGAGCGGTACGCCGCCGGTCTTCGCCGCGACGACTTCCTTGCCGTGTTGACAGTGCGCGGCGAATCCCCGCAGGCCCTCGGCGCCGCCGCCGAACTGCTCGCACCGATGCGGCCGGTCGAGGTGATCGCGGGCAGCGAGTGGGGCGTCAACGTCGCCGACGACCTCGCGGAGCTGCTGGGGCTGCCCGGCAACGTCCGCTCGGCGGACCGTCCCCGGCGGGAGAAGCCCGCGATGATGAACGCGGTCGCCCGTGCGGGTCTGCGGGTGCCGCTCGGCGCGCGGGTGGGCAGCGTCGAGGAGTTGGACGACTGGCTCGCTACCAGCCGGGTGTTGCCGGTGGTGGTCAAGCCGGCCGCCAGCGCCGGCTCGGAAGGGGTGTACTTCTGCGCGGACGAGGCCCAGGCGCGGGCGGCGACGGCGAAGCTGCTCGGCGCGACCAACGCCATGGGCCAGCCGAACGACTCGTTGCTGGTGCAGGAGCAGCTCGTCGGCCAGCAGTACTTCGTCAACAGCGTGAGCCTCGACGGCCGCCACCACATCCACGAGATCTGGCGCGACGACCGCTTCTTCATCGACGGCCGCCCGGTGTACGACAGGCAGGTCCTGCTGGACGGGACCGGTGCCATCGAAGGCGTGCTCCGCCCGTTCGTCGAGGGGGTGCTGGACGCGCTGGGCGTGCGTACCGGCCCGGCGCACACCGAGCTGCTTGTCGACGACCGGGGGCCGGTCCTGATCGAGTCCGGGGCGCGGCTTGAGGGTGGCGTCACCCCGGCCGGGCCCGAGCGGGCCACCGGGGTGAGCCAGTTGTCGCTGACCGTCGAGCGGTACACCGACCCGGCTCGTTTCGCCCGGCGGATCGGCGCCGGCTACCAGCGGCAGCGGGCCCTGATGGTGGTCTGCCTGGTGGCGCCCTACGACGGCGCGGTCGCCGAGGGCGCGGCCCAGCGACTTGCCGAGATCCCCTCGGTCTTCTGCGGGTCGGCGTTGGATCTGCTGCCCGGCACCCCGGTGCACCGGACCATCGACCTGTTCACCTCGCCCGGCCATCTCTACCTGATCGCGGATGATCCGAGCCGGCTGGAGGAGGACTACCAGCGGATTCGTGCTCTCGAACAGAAGGATCTGTACGAGTACAGATAAGGGGTAGATCTTCGTTGGGTGGGCTATATCCTGAGCGCTGATCTCCCGAATGAGGATTTGATGGATGAGTTCACCTATCGCGACGGTTCCCTCTGGTGTGAAGGGGTGTCGCTGACCTCGGTTGCCGAGCGGTACGGCACACCAACATACGTCTACTCCGCGAGCACCCTGATTGATCACTACCGCCGATTCGCCAAGGCCTTCGACGCGGTCAGCCCATTGGTCTGCTTCTCAGCGAAAGCGCTGGGTAACGTA
This sequence comes from Micromonospora sp. NPDC053740, assembly GCF_040677775.1. Lineage (NCBI taxonomy): Bacteria > Bacillati > Actinomycetota > Actinomycetes > Micromonosporales > Micromonosporaceae > Micromonospora > Micromonospora sp. NPDC053740. The sequence goes on along the minus strand of NZ_JBFASO010000003.1, from coordinate 318,930 downwards.
CACCTGCTCAGGCTGCTGGGCCGGGAGGGCGCCGGCATCGACGCGGTCAGCGGAGGCGAACTGCACCGGGCGATGGTGGCGGGGATCGACCCCGAGCGGACGGTGCTGGCCGGGGTGGGCAAGTCCGAGACCGAGCTTCGGGAGGCGGTCCGCCGCAACATCCGCTGCATCAACGTCGAGTCCGAGGCCGAGGTCGAGTTGCTGTCGCGGATCGCCCGCGAGGAGGGCGCACGTCCTCGGCTGGCGATCCGGGTCAACCCCGATGTCGCGCCTGACCAGCGCACCCCGGCCCGGACGACCACCGGCACCCGGGGCGGCAAGTTCGGTGTCGACATCGATCGGGCCGGCGCGCTGTTCGCGCGTGCCGCCGCCGACGAGGCGCTGCGGGTCGAGGGCTTCCACATCCACCTGGGCAGCCCGATCTTCGACCCGCAGGTCTATGCCATCGCCCTGGACCGGCTGCTCGCCCTCGTCGCCCGGATGGAGGCGGCCGGGCACCGGATCACGACGCTCAACCTGGGTGGCGGTTTTCCGGCCGAGTACATCGACCGCACCGCGCCGAGCTGGGACGATTTCGCCGAAGTGATCGTGCACCGGCTCACCGGGTTCACCAGGCAGGGCGGTCAGGTCATATTCGAGCCGGGCCGCACCATCGCCGCCAATGCCGGAATTCTGCTCAGCACGGTCCGCTATCTCAAGCAGGCCGGTGACCAACAACTCGCGGTGATCGACGCCGGCATGACGCACATCGCCCGCGCGGCGATGTATGACAGCTACCACTTCATGTGGCCTGTGCAGCCACCCGCGGAGGCGATCCCCAGTTCACGCGACGTGTCCGGCGTCGAGGGTCTGACGACGTACGACGTGGTGGGCCCGATCTGCGAGTCGAGCGACTACCTGGCCCGGGGTCGGTCGTTGCCGGCGCTGAAGGCCGGCGACCACTTCGCGATCTTCACGGCTGGCGCCTACGGCATGACGATGACCAGCAACTACAACAGCCAGTTGCGCCCCGCCGAGGTGCTGGTGCACGGCGACCAGGTCTCGTTGATCCGTCGGCGGGAGACGTACGACGACCTGGTGGCGCTGGAACTACTCGACGACGGTAGCGACCAGGACGGCTGATGAAGGACGACGTGTCGGTCACGGCCCTGCGGTCGGTCCGCGAGATCGGCGAGCAGGTGTGGAACGGCCTCGCCGAGGGTGAGGGGTTCTACCTCGGTTACCCGTGGATGGCCTGGGCCGAGACCGACCCGTCGTTCGTCACCACCTATCTGGTGGCCCGGGATGCCACGGGTGCCACGGTGGCGGCGGTGGCCACCTATCTCTGGGCCGGCGCGAGCGTGCCGTCGATGAACCTGGCGTACGGCCCGGGTCACATCGCTGAGGAAAATCTGGACCGGCCGCTGTCGGCCGAGGAGCACGCGGCGTTCCTGCCCGCGTTGCTGGTGGGTTCGCGGGCCGGCTACCACGGCGCTGTCGCGATCTCCAAGGAGTTGACCGGCGACCGGCGGGACGCCGTGCTGACCGCGCTCTTCGCCGAGGTGGAGGCACTCGCCGGGCGGCTCGGGGCAGCCAGTGTCGCGTTGCTCTACACCCCTGCGGAGCACCTGGCCGCGTACCAGGCGGCCTGGCATCGGGCGGTCGGCCCGGCCGGCCGCGGTCCGGTGGCGGCGATGCTGTCAGCCGAGGCGGTGTTGCCCGCGCCAGGCGGCGAGGTCTCCGACCGGGCCGCCGAGGCGGCGGACCGGCGGGAGTGGCGACGCGAACGCCGACGGTACGACGACGCAGTGGACCGGGTGGAGACGGTCCGGCTCTCCGAATGCGTGGACGTGATCGCGCCACTGCTCGGCGCGACCCAGCGCAAGTACGGCGGCCCGGACACCGACGCCGACATGCACAGCTACTTCGCGTCCCAGGTGCCGGCGCTGGACGCGTACAGCCTGGTGCTCCTGGAGTTCGCCGGCGACGACGTGGTCGGGTTCAGCCTCAACTACCTGTGGCCTGACGGGGTGTACGTCCGCGCGGCCGGCTTCGACCAGTTGGCGGCGGCGTACTCGTACTTCAACCTGACCATGTACCGCCCGCGCGGTCTGGCGGCTGAGCGCGGGCTGCCCCTGGTGCACCTCGGTTCGGGCACCTACGGCGCCAAGCGCGCCCGGGGTGCCGAGCCGAGGTGGACGGCAGGCCTGGTCCGGCCTCCGGTGGGCATCCCCGACGAGTTGGCGCGCGCCTTCGCGATCGACGGCTCGGACTACCGGCAGGCGGTGCGGACCTGGGGCGGACCCGTCCCCACCATCCCCTCGCAGCAGGAAGGTGACCATGCACTATCGCAGGTTCGGTCGGCTGGGCTGGCAGGTCAGTGAGATCTCGTACGGCATGTGGGGGGTCGGCGGCGGCCTCCACGGCTGGACCGGCGTCGAGGACGACGAGAAGTTCGCAGCCCTCCAGCGCGCCGTAGACCTCGGCTGCAACTTCTTCGACACGGCCTGGGTGTACGGGCGCGGGCACAGCGAGCAGGTGCTCGGCGACCTGGTGCGGGCCAACCCCGGCACCCGGCTGTACGTGGCCACGAAGGTGCCGCCGAAGGACATGCGGTGGCCATCGACCCGGGACTCCACCCTCGATGACGTCTTCCCCCCGGAACACATCGAGGAGTACGTGCACAAGAGCCTGGACAATCTCGGGCTGGAGTCGATCGACCTGCTGCAACTGCACGTCTGGGAGGATTCCTGGACGGACGACCCGCGCTGGCGGGACACGCTCACCCGGCTGCGGGACGCCGGCCTGATCGGCGGGATCGGCATCTCGGTCAACCGGTGGGAGGCATGGAACGGCGTACGGGCGATCGAGACCGGGCTGATCGATGCCGTCCAGGTCATCTACAACATCTTCGACCAGGATCCCGAGGACGAGTTGTTCCCGGCGGCCACGGCGCATGACGTCGCGGTCATCGCCCGGGTTCCGTTCGACGAGGGCACCCTGACCGGCACGTTGACGGTGGAGTCGACGTGGCCGGAGGGAGACTGGCGCAACTCGTACTTCGTGCCGGAGAACCTGGCCGAGAGCGTCGCCCGGGCCCAGGCGCTGAGCGAGGACCTGCCGCCCGGGATGCCGATGCCGGAGGCGGCGCTGCGCTTCATCCTGGCGGACCCCAGGGTCTGCACCACAATTCCCGGGATGCGACGGATCGCGCACGTCGAGAGCAACATCGCGGTGAGCGACGGGAAACCCCTGGAGCCGGAGGTGTTGGCGACGCTGCGCCGGCACCGCTGGTCCCGTCAGCCGACCTGGTGGTCGCAGTAGCGGCTCTGCGTCAGGCACTGATCGGGGTGGGCGGTGACCAGGAGTTGGCAAAGTAGACATTGATATTTACAGATGTCTATGGCTAGGCTCCTGGCACCCCTCTCAGATCGGAGTCAGCGATGACCTCACGACTCAACCGGCTCGCCGTCGCGTTGCTCGCGACGACACTCGCCACCCTCGGCATCACGGTCGCCAACCCGTCGCCCGCGTCCGCCGCCATGACCATCTGCTACAACACCAGCCAGGCGGGAAGCTACGCCAGCGTCGCCAACCAGGCCGCCTCGATCTGGAACAACGCCACAGTCAACCTGACGCTCTCCGCCAACTGCGGCTCCAACCTGCGCATCTACCGGATCACCGGCGGCGGCTCGTACGCCCAGCGGACCAGCCTCGGCAACGGCCGGGTCTACATCGACACCCAGCAGGCCGCCCAGTACAGCGTGCTGCGGATCATGACCCACGAGATCGGGCACATCCTCGGCCTGCCGGACAACTACAACGGAAACTGCGCGCTGCTGATGTCCGGCGGCAGCGCCGGCACCAGCTGCACCAACGCCTACCCGAGCACCGCCGAGGCGAGCCGGGTGAGCAACCTCTTCGCCGGCACGTTCAGCGCCACCGACCGCAGCGCGGACATCTTCCGCGACAGCTGGCCGAGCGTGCTCACCTCCGTGAGCTGACCGCCCTGGCACGTGGAAGGGGCCGGCGCGCGTGCGCCGGCCCCTTCGTCGCGTCCTCAGCTCGGCATCGTCCTCAGCTCGGCATCGGCGTCAGCCGGGTACGCGGACCGGCTCGCAGCACACCCGACGGCAGCCTCTTGCCCAGCAACTCCTCGGCCAACTCCGCCACCTCGATGAGCGCCGGCAGGTCGATGCCGGTGTCGATGCCCATGTCGTGCAGCATGTGCACTGCCTCCTCGGTGGCCAGGTTGCCGCTCGCCCCCGGCGCGTACGGGCAGCCACCGAGGCCACCGACGCTGGCGTCGAACTCGGTCACCCCCAGCTCCAGCGCTGTCAGCAGGTTGGCCAGCGCCGTACCCCGGGTGTTGTGGAAGTGCAGCAGCACCGGCACGTGTGCGTTCCTGTCGCGTACCGCGCTCAGCAGCTCGCGGACCCGACGTGGGGTGCCCATGCCTGTGGTGTCGCCGAACGCGACCCGGTCCGCGCCGTCGCGGACCACCCGGTCCACGATCCCGGCCACCCGTTGCGGGTCGACGTCCCCCTCGTACGGGCAGCCGAAGCTGGTCGCCACGATCACCTCGACCCGCGCCGACGCGCCGTGCAGCAGGTCGATCAGCTCGGCGATGTCGTCCAGCGACTCGTCCGTGGACCGGTTGACGTTGCGCCGGTTGTGGGTGTCGCTGGCCGAGACCACCACCTCGATCTCGGTGAACCCGGCGGCGAGGGCCCGCTGGGCGCCCCGGGTGTTCGGCACCAGCGCGGAGTACCGCACCCCGTCGGCCTTCATCGCCCGCTGCCACACCTCGTCGGCGTCGGCCATCTGCGGAATCGCCTTGGGGTGCACGAACGACACCGCTTCGATGCGGCGTACGCCGGTGCCGGAGAGGCCGTCGAGCAGCCGCACCTTGGCGTCGGTCGGGATCGGGTCCTCGTTCTGCAGCCCGTCCCGCGGCCCAACCTCACGGATCGAGACGAAACTCGGCAGGTCCGCCATAAGGGGTCACCTCACTGTGACGAAAGCAGTGCTTGGGGGTCCTCCCAGCATGCCACCCCGCTGTTGATCAAGAGGTTTGCGTCATTCGCGGCGCAGATCCTGACGCAAACCTCTTGATCACCGGGGGTGGGCACCGGGGCGGTCAGCGCATGCGGGAGACGATGCCGGTGTCGTAGGCGCCGGAGAGGAACTCGTCGTTGGTGAGCAGCTCGGCGAAGAAGGGAACGTTGTTCTTCGGGCCCTCGATCTGGAACGCCGCGACGGCCGCCTTCGCGCGGTCGAGCGCCTCGTCGCGGGTCGCGCCGCTGACGATCAGCTTGGCCAACAGGCTGTCGTAGAACGGGGTGACAGTGTTGCCACCGGTGTAGCCGGAGTCCACCCGGACACCCTCACCGGTCGGCTCGACCCACGTCCTGATCACACCCGGACCCGGCAGGAAGCGCTTCGGGTCCTCCGCGTTGATCCGCATCTCGATGGCGTGCCCACTCGGGGTCAACGCGTCCGGGTCGAACGTCGGCGCCAACCCGGAGGCCACCCGCAACTGCTCCTCGACCAGGTCGATGCCGTAGACGTACTCGGTCACCGGGTGCTCCACCTGCAACCGCGTGTTCATCTCCAGGAAGAAGAAGTCTTCGGAGCCGGGAGCAGTGCCAGCAGCGTCCCGCTCACGCGGGACCATCAGGCACTCGACAGTGCCCGCGTTGCGGTAGCCGACCGCCTCGCCGGCCCGCACCGCCGCCGCCAGGAGCCGGGACCGCAGCTCCGGCGAGACCGCCGGCGACGGGGACTCCTCGACCAGCTTCTGGTTGCGCCGCTGCACCGAGCACTCCCGCTCGCCGAGCGCCACCACCCGGCCGTCGGCCAGGCCGAGGATCTGCACCTCGACGTGTCGCACCCGGGGAAAGTACCGCTCGATCAACACCGAACCGTCGCCGAACATCCGCTCGGCGAACGCGCGCACCTTGTCGTACTCGGTGCGCAGCGCGGCCTCGTCGACCGCCACGCCCATGCCCATGCCGCCACCGCCGGCGGCGGCCTTGACCATCACCGGGTAGCCGATCTCGGCGGCGGCCGTCACCGCAGCGTCCAGGTCGGCGGCCGGGTCGGTGGTGCCCGGTGCGACCGGCACACCGGCCGCCGCCATCAGGTTCCGGGCGTTGATCTTGTCGCCCATCGCGGTGATCGCGTCCGCGTCGGGTCCGACCCAGATCAGGCCACTCGCCTCGACGGTCCTGGCGAACTCGGCGTTCTCCGACAGGAAGCCGTACCCGGGGTGAATGGCCTGCGCACCCGTCGCCTTCGCGGCGGCGAGGATCGCCTCGGTGTTGCGGTAGCTCAGCGCCGGGTTCGGTGGGCCGATGAGGACCGCCTCGTCCGCCTCCGCGACGAATGGCAGGTCGGCGTCGGCCTCCGAGTGCACAGCGATCACGCGGATGCCGAGCCGCTTGGCGGTCCGGATGATCCGGCGGGCGATCTCGCCCCGATTGGCGACCAGCAGTGACTCGATCATGTTTCCTCCCGGCGTCCGGATGGTGGGACGATGTCAGGGAATCATGACCGGCACGGTTCTGACGAGTCGGCTCAGGCGAGCAGCGCAGCCAGGGTCGCGCCGCGCAGCAGCTCGGCGCGGCGTCGCCGGTCCACCTCACCACCGAGGAACGGCGTCGAGTTCATCAGGCCGAACGCGGCGTGCGCGAGAACCCGCGCCTCACCGTCGGGCATCCCCGGGTGCAGCGCGGTGAGCACCGTCACCCACTCCTCGACGTAGAGCCGCTGCAGGCGACGGATCCGGCGCCGTGGCTCCTCGGGCAGGCGGTCCAGCTCGTGCAGGTGCAACGCGATCACCGCCGGATTGGCCAGCGCGAACTCGACGTGGAAGTCGATCAGCGACTCCAGCACGCCGCGCGGGTCGTCCGAACGCCCGACGGCGCGTTCCCGCCCACCGGCCAGCAACCCCTCACTGACCGGAATCAACGCGGCGGCCAGCATGGCTTCCTTGCCGGCGAAGTGGTGGTAGAGCGCCGGACCGGTGACCCCGGCGGCGGCGCCGATGTCGTCCATCGACACGCCGTGATAGCCGCGCGCCGCGAACAGACCTACCGCGATCTCCAGGATCTCGTCCTTGCGGGACCTGCGCCGGCCCGCACCCGCCGCACCCCGTGCCTGCTGCTCCACCGTCACCGGGCAAGCCTAGACCGCGAGGAGCCCGCGATGGTTGCCGGTTACTTCCGTCCGCCCCGGGCCGGGCCGCCCCTGAACTGGCCAGGGGCGGCCGGCGAGGTCAGTCGTCCTCGTCCAGGTCGTGCTCCGCGCGCAACGCGGCGGCTTCCCCGGGTCGATCGAGCAGATCGAGCACCCGGGCCAGCAGCCAGGCCGTCTGGCGGACCTGCCGCGAGGCGGCCGGCAACCCGCCGAGTACGCGGCGCAGCAGCGGCTCCGCCTCGACCGGCCGATCCAGGCGCAGCAGCAACTCACCGATCAGGGTCTCCACCTGGGCGGCCTCGCCGAACGCCTCGATCGACCGCAACCGGTCCGGCACCCCGGTGAGCCGACCCAGCGCCTCGTCCAGTCGCTCCTCCCCGGTGAGCACCCGCGCTCCGGCCTCGGCGGCCATCGCCAGCTCGTACAGCACCGGCGGATCGGCCTGCTCGGCCAGCTTCGCCGCCAACCCGTCCACCACCTCGACGGCGCGCAACGCCGCGTCCCGGTCGTCGGCCCAGAACCAGGCGTACGTCTCCCGCCGGCGAGCACGCAGCTCATCCAGCGGCAGGTCGCCGAGCCGGTACGCCTCGGCCGCGGCGGCGAACCGCTCGCCCGCCGCCGCGTCCCGGTCCGCGTCGTAGAGGATCCCGCCGGCCTCCTCCAGCACCTGCGCCCGGTGCGGAAGGTTGTCCGGTCCGTCCAGATTGCTGGCCAACTGCTCCAACAGCGCCAACGCGGGATCGATCTCGCCAAGTCCGGCGTAGACGCCGGCCAGCAGGTGCCGGCAGCGGTCCGCCTCCGCCTGGGCGCCCAGCCGATCCAGACCGAGCACTGCCTCCTCGGCGACCTCGGCGGCCTCGGCGAGCCGGCCCACCATCCGGTACGCGTTCGCCAGCTCCCACCGCAGGAACGCGTCCCCCTCGGCGCCCCGCTCCACGCACAACGTCACCGCCTCGACGAAGTCGTCGACCGCGTCCGGGGCCCGGCCGGCCGCCAGCAACGCCCGGGCGCGGGCGACCCGGACGGGCAGCTCCGCGTCCGCCGGTGCCGCCTCCAACGCCTCGTCGCAGGCGGCCACGGCATCCGCCGGGTCGTCGACCAGCCGCGCGTACGCCAGGCAGGCACCCGTGACCACCTCGCCGACACCCAACTCCCGGCCGATCCGGCGTGCCTCGTCGACGGCGGCGCGGGCCTCGTCGACGCGGTCGGTCTGCTCCAGCAGGTGCCCCCGGTGCAGTGCGATCCGGGCCGCCAGGTGCCGATCGCCGCCCGCATCGGCCGGTACCCGGTCGAGCGCGGCGAGCGCGTCCGCCCAACGCTCGCGGTGCAGCAGCGCCAACGCCACCCGGTCGTGTCCGGCCGCCCGCTGCTGGACGTCGCCGAGCCGGTCCAGGACCTCGGCCGCCTCCCGGACCAGCAGCAGACCCTCCTCGGTCTCCTCGTCGGACCGGGTCAACAGCACGCCGAGCCGCCCGGCGACCGTCTGGGCCGCCACCTCTTCGTCCGCCTCCCGGTACAGCTCCAACGCCGCCCGATTCAGCTTGATCGCACCCTCGATGTCGTCCTCGTCGCCACGCTCCGACGCCCGCAGCGCCAGCCGGTGCGCGGACGTGCGGGCGGGCAGCTCGGCGGCGCCGAACCGGTCGTCGAAGGCAACAAGCGCCGCCCGGAAGGTGCCCCGGTCGTGCCGGCCCCAGCTCTGCTCCGCGAGGTCCAGCAGCTCGTCCGGGCCGGCGTCGGCGGGCACTGTCGCGGCGGGTCGTTCACCCTTGGCGGGCGGTCGCACGCGCTCGGTGGACGACGCCGGCGTGCCCGGCCTGGCGGCCGGCTCGTCCCCGACCGGTTGGGCCGGGCGACGGCGGACGCTCGCCGACAGCGGCACATGCTCCCCGCTCGCCTGCACGGCCAGCCGCCTGGCGATCCACTCCGACTGGTGGCCCGTGCCGTTACGGGCGTCGAAGCGGGCGGCCAGACCGGCAGCGGTCTCGGCCAGCTCGTCCGCCAACGACGCCGCCGACACCGCGGCGGCCGGCCGGCCCTCGGCGGCCCGGCGGTAAACGGCAGACGAGCCGGCCTGACGCAGCGCGGCGGCGGCCGCCGCCGCGAAGTGCATGGCGGCGGCCGGCGACGGCGGTCGGTCCAGCCAGTCCAGGTGCCGCTCGACCAGCTCGACCGCCCGCGCCTCGTTGCCGGTCAGCGTGCAGAACTCGACGTGGTCCGCGATGTCCCACAGGTTGGCGAGGTTGCCGCGCAGCCGGCGGTAGGCCTCCCGGTGCGCGTCCCGCGCCTCCTCGGCCCGCCCGGTCCGCAGGTACGGCAGGAGCAACGCGGTGAGGATCGACTGCGGCTGCTCGTTGCAGTTGAGCCGACCGGCGAGCACCGGCTCGGCCAGCTCCACCGCCTCCACGTCCCGCCCGGTGTCGGCGAGGTAGCCCACCTGGCTCGTGGGGTCACAACCGGCGCAGTCGGACAGGCCGTCGCGCGGGGTGGTCTGCCAGAGCCGGTACCAGTGCGCTGCGGCCTCGACGTCGCCCACGTGGTCAGCGACCCGGAACCGGTGCTTGTGCACTGCCTGCAGGCTGTGCCCGCCGGCCCGGTAACGGCGTTCCATGTCGTCCAGCAGGGCGTACGTGCGGTCGAGCGGCACCTCCGGGAAGTTCAGCAACCCGTTGATCATGTACTTGAAGTGCCAGAGCAGGTTGTGCAGGTGACGCTGGTGGTACGGCTGGGGGTCACTGTCGAACTCGGACAGACACCAGGAGAAGGTCACGAAGGACTTGGCCGGCTCACCGCCGTAGATGTAGCCGGTGGTGGCCTGCATCCGGGTCACGAACGCAAGGTGCCTGTCGTCGGCGGCGTCCACCCGGCGCAGCAACTGCTCCAGGGCCGCGATCTGCCCCGCCCCGTACGGCATGTCGGAGATGCCACGCAGCACCCGCCACAGATCCTCGTCGCTCATGCTCACTCCCGTCCCGGAACAGCCCGGCCGAGCAGGCCGAGGAAGGAATCGTTCAGCAGCGCGGCGTCGGCGGCGCGGATCGGATGGTGGCCGAGCAGCAGCGCCTGCCCGTACAGCGCCTCGATGGCCAGACCGACCAGCTCCGGATCGCTCAACATGGTCACCCGTCGTACCAGCGGGTTGCGGTGGTTGAGCACCAACTGCGGACGGTCCGGCGGGGCGGTGGCGGCGAGCGCGTCGAGCACTCCACCCCACAGCTCGTCGGCCCGGTCCCGGCTGGCCGCGAGCTGGTCGTTGAACGCCGCCGACCGGCTGACCAGGTAGAGCGCGGGCAGCGAGACCGGGTCGTACGCCCGGATGACCACCTCGCAGCCGGAACGCTCGACGGCCCGCTGCGCCGCCGCGAGGAACTGTCGCAGCGCCAACTCCACCTGCGGGTCGAGCGCGTCGAACCGGGTGGTGAGGTCGCTCGGCTCCAGCCGCTCGATGAGCACCGAGCGGTCCACCACCGGCAGCCGCTCGATCAGCTCGGTGTCGTACGTGTAGCCGGCGTTGACCACCGCCAGGTCCTGCGCGGCGGCGACAGCGGCCAGTTGACGGAACTCGTCCAGGCTGGCCGCGTAGCGGACCACGCCGTAGCGCTCCCGGAACTCGGCGAGGGTGAGCGTGCCGACGTTGGTGTCCATCGGCCACCACCTGTCGACCAGCCGGAGCATCTCGTCGTCGTGCAGCGCCAGGGCCTTCACGCCGAGGTGGTGCACCTGGAGGAACTCGGCCAACCGGTGCGGGTCGTGCCGGGCCAATCGGACCAGCCAGCCGCGCACCTGGTCGCCGAGCGCCTCCCGGGTCGCCGTCAGCAGGGTGTCCTCGTAGAGGGCCTCCCGGCTGGCGGTCGGGCGCAGTTCGGTCGCGTCCACCACGCAGTGCGCGAAGAACGCCCACTCCGGCAGCAGCCCGTCGGCGTTCTCGGTGAGCAGCATCCGCTTGAGGTAGACGCGGTGCCCGGCCCGGGCCGCCGGGTTCACCGGGGTCGGGAGGATGACGGCGACACCGGTCAGCCCGGCCTCCGGCACGGCCAGCGGCAGGACGTCGAACGGGTCCACGCCGAGTGTCTCCCGGGCGTACCGGATCAGCGCCGCGCGGTCCAGTGGCGCACCCGGCGTGGTCGGCCAGGGCGGTTCCCCGGCGGTGGTGACGACGTCGCCGACGCGGACGGTGACCGGCAGCAGCGCGCCGAAGAGCCGGGCCAGGTCGGTGACTGTCGCAGTGGTGAACCACTGGTCCGCGTCGCGGCGGGGCACCAGCGTGACAGTGGTGCCCGGCTCGGTGCGAGCCGCCTCCGGCGGGGCCACCGTCACCGCGTAGCGGCCGTCGGCGTACCCGGTCCAGCGAACAGTGGGGTTGTCGCCGTGCCGGGTGAGCACCTGGATCTCGTCGGCCACCAGGAAGCAGGAGAGCAGACCGATGCCGAACTGGCCGAGGAACTCGTGCCGGGAGAAGCCCAGCTCGTCGCGCTTCGAGCTGCGGCCGATGGTGGCCAGCAGCTCGTGCACCTGCGCCTCGGTCAGGCCGATGCCGGTGTCGTGCACCCGTAGCGTGCCGTCGCCGGTGCTGTCCGGGGGTTCGATGCGTACCAGCGCCGGCGCGTCCGGCTCGGTCCTGCGTCGGGCGGTGATCGCGTCCACCGCGTTCTGGAGCAGCTCGCGGACGTAGACCCGCGGGCTGCCGTAGAGATGATGACTGAGCAGGTCAACCACGCCACGTAGGTCGACCTGGAAAGTGTGGTCCACGCCTGTTGTCTCCCCGGTCCCGGTGCCGGCGCTCACCGTACCCATGATCACCGACAGGCGCGGTCCCCTTCTGCCCGGCGGCTTGACCCTCGACCCGGTCGAACCGGCACGGTCGCCGGCATGACTTCCTCCGCTCTGGGCCGGGACTTCCGGCTCCTGTGGTCCGCGGCCGTCTCGTCCCGGTTCGGGGACGCGCTGCGTACCCCGGCGCTGGCCCTGCTGGCCGCGACCGCGACCCGTGATCCGCGGGTCATCGCGGCGGTCACAGTGGCCGGGCAGTTGCCGCCGCTGCTGTTCGGCCTGCTCGGCGGCGTGTACGCGGACCGCTGGGACCGCCGTCGGACGATGGCCCTCGTCGACGGGGTACGCGCTGGCGTGGTCGCGGCGCTGGCAGTCGTGGTGGCGCTCAACCGGGTCAGCGTCCTGGTGCTGCTGGTGGCGGCGTTTCTGCTCGCCACGTTGGGCACTCTCTTCGACTCCGCCTCGTTCGCGTTGCTCCCCGCGTTGGTGCCGCCGGACGCGCTGCCCCGGGCGAACGGCCGGCTCCAGGCGGGGTCCGCCGTGGCCGGTGGCTTCCTCGGAGCGCCCGCCGCCGGTGTCCTGTTCGCCGTCGCCCCGGCCCTCCCGTTCGCCCTCGACGCCGTCACCTTCGCGGCGGCCGCCCTGCTCGTGCTGGCCCTCAGTCCGCCTCCCGCCGGCACCCCGGGGACGACACGGCGGCGTGGCTCGGTGTGGGGCGAGATCGTCGAGGGGCTGCGTTGGCTGCGGGCGCACCGGACCCTGTGGCGGGTCACGCTGCTCACCGCCGCGAGCAACCTGGCGATCAGCGGAATCATGGCGGTGCTGGTGCTCTACGCGCTGGACGTGCTGCGGGTGCCGCCGGCCGGCTACGGGCTGTTCGCCGCCGCCGCCATCGTCGGGGGCGTGGCGGGGGCGCTCGGGGCGGGGCGGCTCGCCGCAGGGCTCGGCACGGTGCCGGCGCTGCGTGCGGTGCTGGCCGTGGAGACCGTGGCGCTGACCGGTTTCGCGCTGGCTCGGCGTCCGGTGTCCGGCGGGATCGCGCTTGCCGTCTTCGCCGCCGGCACAGTGGTGTGGAACAGCCTGTGGGCGTCGTACGGGCAGCGGAACGTGCCGAGCGAGTTGCTGGGTCGGGTCGGCGCGGCCCAGCGGATGGTCGGTCTGCTCAGCGCGCCGCTCGGGGCGGCGCTCGCCGGGTTGGCCGCCGCGGCGTACGGCACGGCGCCGGTGACGGGCGCGGCGGCGGCGACGTTCGCTCTGGTCACCGTCGCCGCGTGGCGGACGCTGCGGCCGGCCGCACCCGCTGTGTTGAGCCGCGCGGGCTAGCCCGGCGTCCGCTCCCGGTGCGACAGCCCGGACAGGCGCAGCGCGATGCGTCGGCGGGCCGGTGGAACGGCACCGAGCAGCCGGAGCAGCACGTCGCGGGCGGGCCGACGAGCCGGGGAGACACCGGCCATCCTGGTCAGCCCGGCGGCGAAGCTCAACACGTCCTCGGCCATCGGCCGCTGCCGGGCGGTGTAGTCGTCGAGCAGCGTCTCCGGGCCACCGTCGAGCACGTCCGCCACTGCGGTGCCGAGCGCGACAGCGTCGCAGATGCCGAGGTTCATGCCCTGCCCACCGGCCGGGCTGTGCACGTGCCCGGCGTCGCCGGCCAGCAGCACCGGCCCGGCTCGGAAGGTGTCGGCGATCCGGTGGTGCACCCGGAACCGGGAGCCCCAGAGCACCTCGGTCACCCGGTCGGGTCGTCGCGCCGGGCCGCGCTCGTCGAGCAACGCCTGGAGGTAGGCCGCATCCGGTTCGGCCGGGGCGCTGGCCACGGCTGCGACCAGCCGGACCACCCCGCCGGGCAGTGGCGCCCACACCAGCGGCCCGGGGCGGGCAAGGAAGAGCGCCGCCTCGTCGCGCGGCAGCACGCTGCGCACCCGCACGTCGGCGAGCACGAAGGACTCCTCGTCGCTGCTGCCGGTGAAGCCGATGCCAGCCAACTGTCGGACAGTGCTGTGCAGGCCGTCCGCACCAACCACGAACCGGGCCCGCAGTGCCTCGCCGTCGACCTGCGCGAGCATGCCGTCACCGGCTCGGCTCAGCCCGGTGAGCTGGCACGGCCGTCGCACCTGGACGCCACGTTCAGCCAGCTTCTCGGTGAGCACGGCCTCGGTGACCGCCTGGGAGACCAGCAGCGCGTAGGGGAAGCGGGACGGCAACTCGTGGAACGGCACCGACAGCAGCACCCGGTCCCGGTCGCGCACTGTGAAGCGCGGCGTCCGCACCGCCTGGGCGATCAGCGGCTCTGCCGCGTCGATCCGGTCCAGCACCTCAAGTGTGTACGCGTGCACGACGGCCGCGCGGGAGGTCGTGGGCGGTGCGGTCAACCGGTCCAGCACTGTCACCTCGACCCCGCGCCGGGCCAGCGTCAACGCGGTCGCGAGACCGGTGGGGCCGGCGCCCACCACCAGGACGTCGGTGCTCGTGGGCAGCATGGCCACCTCCAGGTCGACTGGGCCAACGGCCGTTGGCAAACGCGTGTTGGCAACGCTAGGGCCCTCCCAATTGCGTGTCAACAGGTGTTGGCATACGGTCGTTGGCATGACCAGCCCGACGCGCTCCCGCCGCTCCGACGCCACCCGGGCGGCGATCCTGCGAGCGGCCCGGGAACGGTTCGCGGCGGACGGCTACGAACGCGCCACGATCCGGGCCATCGCCGCCGACGCCCAGATCGACCCGTCGATGGTGATGCGCTACTACGGCAGCAAGGAAGGGCTCTTCGCGGCGGCGGCCGAGTTCGACCTACGCCTGCCCGACCTGACCTCGGTGCCACCCGCCCACCTCGGTGAGGTGCTGGTCCGGCACTTCCTCGCCCGCTGGGAAGGCGACGAGACACTGGTGGCGCTGCTGCGGGCCGCCAGCACCAACCCCGGCGCCGCCGAACGCATGCGCGGCATCTTCGCCGACCAGCTCACCGCCGCCGTCGCCACGTTCGGCAGCGACCCGGCGCTGACCGCCCGGCGGGCCGGCCTGGTGGCCAGCCAGATCCTCGGCCTCGCCTTCACCCGATACATCGTCCGCCTGTCACCCATTGTGGACACCACGCCGGACGAGCTGGTCGCCTGGATCGCGCCGACCCTCCAGCGCTACCTGACCGGAACACCACCAGGCTGACCCAACCTTTTCCCACCTCCCGTGCGTCTGCCAGATGACGCGTACTGCGCGACGGCCGGGAGGGGGGCGGATGGCGCCGACGACTGACGACGGACGCGACGGCTACCTCGCCTTCGTGGAGAACCACCAGCACCGGCTGCTCCGCGCGGCCTACCTGATCTGCGGCAACCAGCATCAGGCCGAAGACCTCCTCCAGGACGCGCTGCTGAAGCTGGCGCTGCGCTGGTCCTCGGTCCGCAACGGCGACCCGTCCGCGTACGTGCGCGCCATCCTCTACCGGGACTCGGTGTCGTGGTGGCGTCGCCGACGGCGGGAATGGCTCAGCGCCGCGCCGCCGGACCAGGTCGCCCACGACCGTGACGGCGCGTTACGGCTGACGATGCACGACGCGCTGGGCCTGCTGCCACCGCGGCAACGGGCCGTGCTGGTGTTGCGCTACTACGAGGACCTGACCGAGGTCGCCACCGCCGAGGCGCTCGGGGTGACAGTCGGCACCGTGAAGAGCCAGTGCCATGCGGCGCTGCGCCGACTCCGCGAGGTCGCCCCGGACCTCGCCCGCGATGCCCGGCCGAGCCGAGGCTCGGCCGATCTGGCCAGCGGCCTGGAGGTGAACCCGTGAACGAGCAGGAACTGCGCCGACTGCTGACCGTCAGCGTCGAGGACGTGCTCCCCAGCCAGCCGGCCGCCGCCGGATGGGAGCGGGCTCGCCGTACCCGGCGGACCCGGCGGGCCGTCGGAGTGGTCGCCCTGGCCGTGGTGCTGGTTGGTGGCGGCACGGTGGCGGCGCTGCGACCACCCACCGACCCGGCACCGGTCCCTCCGGTCGGCCCCACTGTCACCCCGACCGTCGACCCCACCCACGCGGGTCCGGTGCAGCGACCACCCGCCGAGCTGACCTACCCGCCCGATCCGTTGGCCAAGCTCGGCGACCCGGCGACAGTGCCGCTTTCCGAGCGACCGGTCAAGCGGGCACTGGCACTGTTCCAGCCGCTGGACGAGGAGTACCACGCGAACGGCCCGGTCCGGGTGCTCGGCAACGACGGCGTGACACGCAGCCTGGACGTGGTGACGCTGGCGCCGACCCGGGACGCGAGCGGCAACGAGGCGCCCGCGCTGAAGCCGGGGATGCTGTCGCCGGACGGCCGGTCGGCAGCGTTCGCGCAGACCAAAGAGCTGATCCTGATCGACCTCACCACGGCGGCCGTCCGCCGGATACCGCTCGACGGCTACCTGGAGTTGGTGGTGTGGGCGCACGACCGGGTGCTGGTCGGGGGCGACGACCGGACGTACGCGGTGGACTTTGTCACCGGGGCGGCCAGCACGATCGACGTGTCGACCTGGGAGTTGATCGCACCCGACCCGGCCGCCGGCCGGGAGGCCCCGTTGATCGACGTGTACGGCGAGCGGACCAGCCTGGCGCTACGCAGCCGGACCGCCCGGGAGGGCGAACTCCGCTCCGAACAGCCGGTCAACGCCTCGGCGCTGCCCTCGCCGTACCAGGTCAACGAGTTCTACGGCCGGGGCTGGCTGCACGGCGAGCGCCTGGCGCGGGCAGCCTGGATCATCAACAGCGAGATCGACGGTGCCGAGGCGGCGGCCGTGCTGGACGCGCGGACCGGCGCAGTGCTCCACCTGCTCGACCTGGGCCGGGAACGCGGCAAGGGCTGCTGCGAGGTGCTGGGTTGGGACAGCAGGGGCGCGGTGCTGCTCCGACTGGAACCGGCCGCCCTGGCGCGCTGGCACCCGGAGACCGGCGAGATCACCGGCATCGTCCGCGACCTGCGTGGCGTGTTAGCACTCGCCAGCTGACAACTGTCGCGTCGTCCCGACGTGATCGACTCGGGTTCATTGATATCGCGGTGTCCGAACGAGCGGGACAGCCCGGCATCAGGAAACCCGAGTCGATCACATGATGACCTGGTCAGACGGCCAAGCCGCCGGGCTGGTCGCCCTTGACGACGGGTGCCCGGACCAGGTTGCCCCACTCGGTCCACGAGCCGTCATAGTTGCGCACCTGCGGGTAGCCCAACAGGTGCCGCAGCACGAACCAGGTGTGGCTGGACCGCTCGCCGATGCGGCAGTACGCGATCACGTCGTCGTCCGGGCTCAGCCCGAGCTGGTCGGCGTAGATCGCCTTCAGCTCGTCGGCCGACTTGAACGTGCCGTCCTCGTTGGCGGCGGACTTCCACGGCTTGCTGACCGCGCCCGGGATGTGTCCGCCGCGCAGCGCACCCTCCTGCGGGTAGTCCGGCATGTGCAGCATCTCACCCGTGTACTCACCCGGCGACCGGACGTCGACAAGTGGCCGGCCGGAGGCTACGTGCGCCATGACCTGCTCACGGAAGGCCCGCAGCGGCGCGTCGTCGCGCATCGGCACCGGGTAGTCGGCGCGCGGGCGGGCCGACTTGTCGCGGGTCACCTCGCGTCCCTCGGCGATCCACTTCTGCCGGCCGCCGTCGAGCATCCGCACGTCGGCGTGGCCGAAGAGCGAGAACACCCAGAGGGCGTACGTCGCCCACCAGTTGAAGTTGTCGCCGTAGAAGACGACGGTGTCGCCCCGGCCGATGCCCTTCGCGGCACACATCTCGGCGAAGCTCTTGGCGTCCAGGTAGTCCCGGGTCACCTGATCGTTCAGCTCCAGGTGCCAGTCGACCTTGACCGCACCGGGAATGTGACCGGATTCGTAGAGCAGCACGTCCTCGTCGGACTCGACGACGACGAGGCCCTCGTCGCCCAGATGCGCAGCCAGCCACTCGGTGGTGACCAGGCGCTGCGGGTCCGCGTACGACTGGAGGCGGGGATCGGGATCGTTCGGCACAGACATGATCCCCAAGGTACGCCGTTCAGGCGCGACGGTGGGCGATCCGACCAGCGACCACTGTCACCAGACAGGCCCCGTCGACGCCGTGCACCGCGAGGTCGGCCCGCCCGGCCGACCGCAGCGTCGGCGCCACGGCGGTGGCCAGCACCAGCAGGTCGCTGCGCTCGGTGGCGGCCCGCAGGGCGGGGTCGGCCAGATGTTCCGCCAGCACCGCCGTCACCCCGGTACGCAGCAGCGCGTGCACCCGCTCGCGCGGGGTCGGCGCGGGCGGCAGCGGACCGTCGTGCAGCAGACCCGGCCCCAGAGTGCCGGGCCAGCGGCGAACCCGGGCGTTGGCGTACGCCGAACTCAGCTCGGCAAGTGGGCCGACGGCCTCGATCCGGTCGCCACTGACGAGTACGGCGTGGTCGGGCAACGACTCGCCGTCCCGGTCGCGGCGCAGCAGGGCCGCCGCGTGCAGGGTGATCATGCTCAGTCGACGAGCGGGCCGAGTTGCGGGCGCTTCGCCGTCACCGTGTCGCCGGACGACCGACCGGTCAACCGCCGCTTCACCCAGGGAGCGAGGTACTGGCCGGCCCACCGCAGGTCGGAGGCGCGGGCCGCCAGCCACGGCGACGGCGCCGGGTGCGGCGGAACCATCAGCCACTCCTCATCGCAACCAACCCCGAGGGCGTTCAACACCTGCCCGGCGACCCGGCGATGCCCGGCCGGGGAGAGGTGCAGCCGGTCGGTGCTCCAGAGCATGGGATTGAGGAACGTGTCGTCGGCGTACAGGTCGACCATGATGGCGCCGTGCCGCTCGGCGGTCTCGCCGACCGCCTGGTTGAGCAGCTGCACCCGGGGGGCGACGAGGCGTTGGCCGGGCAGTCGGGCCATCACGTCAGCGAACCGGAAGAGGAGCACGTCCGCGCCGCCCGAGCGCAGTTGCCGGACCACCTCGTCGAAGCGGGCGACCAGCGTGTCCGGATCGAAGGTGCGCCGCAGCACATCGTTGCCACCGGCCGCGAAACTGATCAGATCCGGCTTCATCGCCACTGCGGAGGGCACCTGCTCGGCGACCACGCTGGGGAAGAGCCGGCCCCTGATGGCCAGGTTCGCGTACCGGAAGTCGGGCCCCGCGTCGGCGGCGAGCCGGGTCGCCACCAGGTCCGCCCAACCCCGGAAGGTGCCGTCCGGGTACGCGTCGTCCATACCCTCGGTGAAGCTGTCCCCGACCGCGACAAAACTGCGCCAGCGCACCCGCGCCCCCTCACGCCTTCGTTGCCTGCGGCGACCAGTCTGGCACCGGAGTCGCGACGCGTGGTGCCCCGATCCGCAGACGTGTCGGACGTCATGGCGCGCACAACAGGCGGGACCGGCCACCCCCGTGAGTGGCCGGTCCCTCGTACCCGGTGCCCGCTGCACCGGGAGCTCAGCCCAGCAGGCCACCCCACGGCTGGCCGGCGGGCACCGACGCGGTGGCCAGCACCCGGCCACTGGCCGCGTACCGGACCAGCCGGTACGCCGGCGCGCCGTCGGCCGGCGTCGCCGCGTTGACCTGCACCACCAGACCGCCGTCGGCCAGGACGAGCCCGTCGATGGCTTCGCCGTGCCCGGTCGGCTGCTTCCATGCCGGGTCCAACGGCGCCAGCTCGGTGACGGCCCCGCTGGCGGCGTCGAGCCGGTAGTTGCGGAACCGCTCGCTGCACCCACATCCGCCAGGGCTGGTCGTGTGGGCGCTGATCACCAGCGTCCGGCTGTCACCGGAGATCGCCGCCACTCCGCCGATGACGAGGCCGGCCGGGAGGCGCGGGCTGACCGCCCGTCGGACGCCTCGCTCGTCAGAGATCGCCACGGTCTGCTGGCCGACCTGGGCGATCCATCCACCGGACACCGTCGGGCACTTCGGGTGGTGGGTGGCGAGCACCTTCTGCCCGGTCCCGTCGGCGTTGACCGCGATGAGCGTCAGCTCCTTCTCCCGCCCCAGGCCGTACAGCACCCGCCCGGAGTCGAGCCAACTCGGCGCGCACGTCTGCTGACCCTGGGTCGGAATGACGTGCCGCTTCGTGCCGTCGAACCCGCTGATCACCAGGCGGCGGGCGGACCCTTCCATCCAGGCCACCCGTCGCCCGTCCGGCGAGACGGCGAGCGGGCCGGCGTCCATGCTGTTCCCGAGACGACCCGAACGCACCACCTGCCAGGCCCCAGCAGTGGTACGCCGCCAGATCCGGGCCGGGTCGTTCTGCTTCTGGCCGTGCTCCTCAGCGGTGTACCAGGTCAGCTGCGGCCACTGCGTCGAGCCGGCGGCCGGGCGGGCCAGCGCGACAGCCGGAGCGGCATCCACGGAGCCGCCAGTGCCGGCGGCCGAGGTGTCGTCGGTCGCCGGACCGGGGGTGGCGGTGGCCGTTTCGGCCGGAGCGGGCGCGGCCTTCGGGTCGGCGGTGCCGCAGGCCGCGGCGCCGAACGCCAGGAGCAGCAGGGCGGCGGTACCGGCGAGCGCGCCGGAACGGCGGGACGAGGCGGAGCGGGTGGTGTGGGTGAACGGGCCGAGATTCATCATCTTCATCCCTTGTGGAGGCTCACAGTGCCTGACACCACCCAAGACGAGCCCCTGGCCCTGGCGAGTTGCCGCCGCGACGCGCTACTACCTGACAGTCGGATCCGCTCACACCGGCAACCTTTTCCACAGTTCACCGACCGTGATCAACACCGACCCGCGGGCTGTGCGTAGACGCAGAACGGGCGGGCCACCGAGGGTGACCCGCCCATCTCGCGCCGATCGGTCAGTCGACGACGGCCAGGATCTGCATGTCCTTCAGACTCGCCGGCTCGGCGGTCTCGGAAACCTTCTTCCCGTCCTCGTCCACCAGCAGGACCGCATACCCGTTGTTGGTCTTGACCCGCACGACCATCGACCCGTCCGACTGGAAGTAGACCTGGTGCAGGGTGCGCCCGCCCAACGGCAACGAAATCTGCTTGCCCGTACGGGTGTCCAGCACCACGTTGACCCGCAGGTCGCGAGCGACGTCGCCGGCGTCCCCAGCCGGCTTGTGCCGCAGCAGCGCGACCAGCGAGCCATCCGGGGCGAGACTGACGACGTCGTCGGTTTGCCATCCGTCCCGGGAGAAGCCGGGGACGACTCGCTTCTTCGTGCCATCCGGACCGTAGAGCGTTACCCCGTAGTCAGTGGCCATGGCGATGGTCTGGCCGTCCGCCGACCAGAAGGCGCTGCAGGCCCTGGTTTCGATGGTCCACCAACGCACGGTCTTTTTCGCCGAGTGCATGTCCAACATGCCGTACCGACCGGGACCCAGATCTCCTATCTCGCGGAACAGCAACTGCCGCCGGTCCGGCGACCATGCCGCGCCGACGCAATACGCATCGACATTCGAGCGGATTGCTTGCCTGTCGGAGCCGTCGGCGTCGGAGACGATGAGGTCGTTGTTGCTGTCCACCCAAGCAACCCGGTGGCCGTCCGACGAGACGCTCATCCTGCCCTTGAACGCGATATCGGGCAGTGCGAGAAGCCGCGTCGTACTGCCGCCGGGGGTCCAGGATCGCAGGTTCGCGGTCTTCACGAAGGTCACACTGGCGGGGCCGTAGAAGAGCTTGCCGAACTGCACGGACGGCGTGTTCGTGCTGGAACCGTTGCTGGGTGGGGCGCCTGGCGTGTCACCGGCGCTGCTGGAGGGCGTCGGGGTGGGCGACGCCGACGGCGTCGGGCTCGCGGTGACCGACGGGGTGTCGGCAGGCAGCGGGGGCGGAGACTCGTTCGGCCGGATGGCGAAGGCGGTGCCGGCCGCCGCCGCGATCAGCACCAGCGCGGCGGCCGATGTGGCCACCGCCCGTTGGATACCGAGCCGCCGGGACGTGCGCAGCGTACGGTCCCGCAGGTCGACGGAGGTGACCTCGTCGGCCAGGGCGGTCAGGTCGAGCCGGAGGCGCTGGTCGTTCATCGGGTACTCCCTTCCAGGACGTACAGCTCGGCGAGTTCGGGCGCGACGGTGCGCAGCCTGGCCAGTGATTTGGCCGTCTGGCTCTTCACGGTGCCGATCGTGACGCCGAGCAGGTCCGCCGCCTCCGCCTCGGTGCGGTCCTCGAAGAACCGCAGCACCAGCACGGCGCGTTGCTTCGGGGAGAGCTTCGCCAGTGCCGCCCGCAGGGTGAGCCGCAGACTGGTCTGGTGGGCGTGGTCCGGGGCCGAGTCGCCTCCGCGTGGCTCGGGCAGGTCGCCCGGCATCGACTCGGGTACCCGGCGCCGTCGCCACCAGGACACCTGTAGGTGGTACATGGTCTTGCGGGTGTACGCCTCGGCGTTGCCGCTGTGGTGCAGGCGGTTCCAGGAGCGGTGGGTCCGGGCCAGGGCCGACTGGACGAGGTCCTCGGCCAGGTGCTGGTCGCCGGTGAGCAGGTAGGCCGAGCGCAGTAACGCCGGCGTGCGGGAACGGACGAACGAGTCGAACTCACTCAGCAGAGGGTCCACACGGGCCAATCCTTCAGGTCGGGGTGCGAGGGCCTGGTGTCATTGCAGACGTCGGGAACGGCATCGATGGTTGCCGGCGACGAGTGCGGCTCGGATCGAAATGGATCGCTCATTCTGCCGCACCGGCCGTAGGCTGCGCGGATGCTGCTACGCATGTCGACCCTGTTGCTGCGGACCCTGCGCGAGGATCCGGCCGACGCGGAGGTGCCGAGCCATCGGCTGCTGCTGCGCGCCGGCTACATCCGTCGTGCCGCACCGGGCGGCTACACCTGGCTGCCGCTGGGCAAGCTGGTGCTCGATCGGATCACCGAGGTGGTACGCGCCGAACTGCTGGCGATCGGCGACCAGGAGGTGCACTTCCCGGCGCTGCTGCCCGCCGAGCCGTACCGCACCAGCGGCCGGTGGACGGAGTACGGCGACGACATCTTCACCCTCACCGACCGGCGCGGTGCCGAGCACCTGTTGGCGCCCACCCACGAGGAGATGGCGGCGCTGCTGGTCAAGGACCTGTTCACCTCGTACCGGGACTTCCCGGTGACGCTGTTTCAGGTGCAGACGAAGTTCCGCGACGAGGCGCGGCCGCGCGCCGGGTTGCTACGCGGCCGGGAGTTCCTGATGAAGGACGCGTACTCCTTCGACCTGGACGAGGCGGGGCTGCGGGAGGCGTACGGGCGGCATCGCGCCGCGTACCAGCGGATCTTCGACCGGTTGGGGCTGGACTTCACGGTGGTGCGGGCGATGTCCGGCGCGATGGGCGGCTCCGCGTCGGAGGAGTTCCTGGCGGCGACACCGGTCGGCGAGGACACCTTCGTCGGCTGCACCTCCTGCGACTTCGCGGCGAACACCGAGGCGGTGGCCACCCGGGTGCCGAGCGCTGGTGACCCGGGCGCGCAGCCGGCCGTCGAGGTGCACGACACTCCGGAGACTCCGACGATCGCGAGTCTGGTGGAGTTGGCCAACGCGCGCCGGTTGGGCGGTCGGGGCGGCTGGACCGCCGCCGACACCCTGAAGAACGTCGTGCTGTCAGTTCGTCAGCCGGGTGCCGACCGGGCCGAGCTCCTGGTGATCGGGCTGCCCGGTGACCGGGAGGTCGACCTGAAGCGGGTCGGTGCCGCACTGCACCCGGCACAGGTGACCGTCTTCGAGGAGTGGGCAGAGCATCTGGAGCTGGTTCGCGGCTACATCGGACCGCAACTGCTCGACAAGCTGGGCATCCGCTACCTGGTCGACCCTCGGGTGGTGACCGGGTCTGCCTGGCTGACCGGGGCGAACGAGCCGGGCCGACACGCGACCGACGTGGTGTGCGGACGGGACTTCACCCCCGACGGCACCATCGAGGCGGCCGACGTCCGCGCCGGCGACCCCTGCCCGGAGTGCGAGGCGGGTGAGCTGACCATCCGGCGGGGCATCGAGATCGGGCACATCTTCCAGCTCGGCCGCCGCTTCACCGACGCCTTCGCCGTCGACGTGCTCGGGCCGGCCGGCAAGCCGGTCCGGCCGACGATGGGCTGCTACGGCATCGGGGTGTCCCGGGCGGTGGCGGCAGTGGCCGAGCAGCACCACGACGACCGGGGACTGGTCTGGCCGGCGGCGGTCGCGCCGTGTGACGTACACCTGGTGGTTGCGGGCAAGGGCCCGCAGCTCGACGCGGCGCTGGAGCTCGGCGGGCGTCTCGCCGCCGCCGGCCTGCGGGTGCTTGTCGACGACCGCACGCACGTCTCCGCCGGGGTCAAGTTCACCGACGCCGAGCTGATCGGCATCCCCAGGGCCGTCGTGGTCGGCCGCCGGCTCGCCGAGGGGTACGTCGAGCTGCGCGAGCGGGCCGGCGACGGGCGCACCGAGCTGCCGCTGGACGGTCTGGTGGATCGACTCGTCCACCAGGTACGCCAGGAACGTGCGAGCCTGGTGTAGCTGCCGCGTCACGGGGTAGTGCTGTCGGATCGGGTGGAAACGTCTTCGGAGGCTCTCATGACCGGTTACCGGGTCAGTGACGTGATGACCAAGCAGGTCGTGTACCTGCCGGCCGAGACCACCCTGGACGAGGCGGCCAGGGTGATGAAGGAGGCCGACATCGGTGATGTGGTGGTCACCGACGGCGCCAGCCTCGCCGGCATGCTCACCGACCGGGACATCGTGGTGCGGGCCGTGGCGGAGAACAGCTCCCCTGCGGCCACCACCATCGGCTCGATCGTCACCCGCGAGGTCGTCATGATCGAGCAGCACTGCACTGCGGGTGAGGCGGCGGCGCTCATGCGGGATCGAGGCATCCGACGGGTGCTGGTCTGTGACAGTGACCGCAAGCTGGTGGGGATCGTCTCGCTCGGCGACCTGGCCATGCAGCTCGACCCCACCAGCGCTCTCAGCGAGATCAGCGAGCAGTCGCCCACCGTGTGACAGGGGCCCCGGCACGACGGCGGTAACCTCGACACATGGCTGACATGCCGGCCCGACTGGCCGAGATCGTCGACGAGTTCGCCGCCGCGCCGCGCGACCTGGTTCTGGAGATGCTCCTGGAGTACGCCGATGTCATCCCGGTGCTGCCCGAGGGGGCCGTTGAGCGCGAAGGCATGGAGCAGGTGCCGGAGTGTCAGACGTCGTTCTTCCTGCGCGCCAAGGTGACCCCGGCGGGCACCGTGGCGACGATCTTCGACTGCCCACCGGAGGCGCCGACCACGCGGGCGTTCGCCGGGATCCTCGCCGAAGGGCTGGCGGGCGCAAGCCCTCAGCAGGTGCTGGACGTGCCGGACGACCTCTACCAGCGGATGGGTCTGGCGCAGGCGATCAGCCCGCTGCGGATACGCGGCGGCACCGCGATCCTGGGCCGGCTCAAGCGTCAGGTGCGGGAACAACTGGGCTGACCGCGAGGTTGCCACCGATCATGGAGATCGAGATCTACGCGGACGTCATCTGCCCGTGGTGCTACATCGGCAAGCGCCGCCTGGATGAGGCCCTCGCCCGTTACGAGGGCGAGGTGACGGTCCGTTACCGACCGTTCCAGCTCGACCCGTCACCGGTGTCCGAGCCGCTCCCGCTGGTGGAGGCGCTGGCCGGCAAGTTCGGCGGCCCGGAGCGTGCCCGGCAGATGGTCGACCACGTGACCCAGGTCGCGGCGGCCGACGGGCTGCGGCTCGACTACGACCGTGCGGTGATCGCCAACACCTTCGAGGCGCACCGGTTGGTCGCCTGGGCGACCGATCAGGGCAGGGCGGCCGAGATGGTGGAGGCGCTCTACCAGGCGCACTTCAACCACGGGGTCGACGTCGGCTCGCGGGAGGCGCTGGCCACAGTGGCCGGTGAGATCGGCCTCGACGCGGCCGACGCGCGCCGGTTCCTCGACTCCGACGAGCGCGTCGCCGACGTCGCCGCCGGGCTGGCCGCCGCCCGGGATCTGGGCATCACCAGCGTGCCGACCTTCGTGCTGGCCGGGAAGTACGCGGTCTCCGGTGCGCAGGAGGTGCAGACGTTGCTCGCCGCGTTCGCCGAGGTCGAGCAGCGCGAGTCCGCAGCGCACTCACACTGAGTCACCGGCGACCGGGCGTCCGGCATCGATGATCACGATGTTTCACGTGCAACAACATCGATGCCGATGCCTGGTCAGGCCGGCCTGGCCAGCCCTTCCATCACCTGGGCTCCGGGCAGCGCGCCCAACGCCGGCCCCGGCAGCGCGATCTTGCTGTGCCGTACGCCGGACCCGACGATCACGTGCGGTGTGGCGATGACCCGCGCGTCCACCAGGATCGGCCACTGCGCCGGCAGCCCGATCGGGGTGATGCCGCCGTACTCCATGCCGGTCAACTCGACAGCGTCGTCCATCGGGGCGAAGCTCGCCTTGCGGACGTCCAGCGCCCGGCGAGCCACCCCGTTCACGTCCGCCCGCGTGGTGGCCAGGATGATGCAGGCCGCGTAACGCACCACGCCCTCGCGCTTGCCGGCCACCACGACACAGTTGGCCGACACGTCCAGCCCCACCTCGTACGCCGCGCAGAACGCCGCAGTGTCGGCGAGATCGGCGTCGATCGGCGCGACCAGCACGTCGTTGACGTCCACCGGCGCGTCGACCGGCCACTGCGCGATGGCCTCCGCAACCGGCGGGGCGAGCAGATCCAGGCGGGCGCGGGCCGGTTCGGTCTTCAGCGTTCCCATCACGGATGCGATCCTCGCATCCGCGACACTGAACCGCCCAGCGGCTCCCCGGCCCCCCGGCGACGCCACCGGCCCGGGCCGGATCGACCCGGCGCTCAACTGCCCGCGAGGAAGGCGTTGTCGCGCATGAAGGAGCTGTCGCGGGCAGCCGCCAACTCCTCCTCGCGCTGGGCCTTGGCCCGTTGCAGCTCCAGATCCTCGAACGCGTGCCGGACACCCAGCCGGATCACGCCGTAGAGGAAGACGAAGCCGAAGACGTAGAGGATCACAGTGGTGACGACAGCGAACATGGCGTCACGGTAAGGCGAACGTGAACCGGTGTTGCTCTCATTTCCGGCCGGTTCCCCCGTACGTGTCGGCCAGGTGCTCGGCCCAGGTACGCACACCCCGGGGCAGCGCCTCGGTGGTCAGACCACCGGCCCGCAGCTCGCTACCGAGTCGGCCGGGAATCCGCACCGGCAGCAACGGTCGACGCGAGCCTCGGGCCGCTCGCCACGCCCTGGCGGCCTCGTCGAAGCGGAGCACCTGCGGCCCGCCCAGGTCCTCGATGCCGCCCAACGGGCCGGCGACCAGTCGAGCCGCCAGCCGCGCCGCCACCTCGTCCGGGTGGACCGGTTGGGCGAGCACCGCCCGGTCCCCGACCACCGGGCCCAGCCGCGCGCTGGCGGTCAGCATGTCGTCCAGGAACTGGGGAAACTGGGTGGCCCGCAGCACCGACCACGGCACCGGACCGGCCGCGATCACCTGCTCGGCGGCGAGCTTGTGGCGGTAGTACGGGAACGGCACCCGATCAACCCCGACGATCGAGATGTAGACGATGTGCCGCACACCGGCCGTCCCGGCGGCCACCACCAGTCGGCGGGTGCCCAACACGTCCACCTGGTAGGTCTGCCGACCCCGAGGCGCGGACGCCAGGTGCAGCACGGCGTCCACCCCGGTCACCGCCTCGGTCAGCCCATCCCCGGTGGCCAGGTCGGTCACCACCCACTCCACGTCCGAGTCGGCGGACGGCCGGCGGCTGGTGGCCCGGACGCTGATCCCGTCGTCGCGCAACCGGCTCAGCACCGAACTGCCCAGATTGCCGGACGCCCCGGTGACCAGAACCTTCATTTCGTCCTCCCCACTCGTCACGAACCACAGTCCACCGACTCGGCCGACCTGGCGTTGACGAAACAACGCGACAACCCGTGACGGCGAGCGGCCACTCACCCCGATCGGATCAGGTCCAGCACTGTGAGCAGCGCGAAGAACGCGATCACGATCTCGTTGACGATCCAGGCGTGCCCCTGTGCCCACTCCCGCATCCGGGTCAGCACCCGCGAGGCCCTGTTCCCCAGCAGCAGCAACGCGAGCAGAGGCAACGCGAGCAGGAGCACGGTGAGCAGCACGAACGGCACCAGGTGCCACCACGGCAGATCATGTCGGGCCACGCTCGCCCCGACGGTGGCCATGGTCAGGTCGTCGGTCGGCGTCGCCACGAAGAGCAGCGCACCCAGCCGCAGCGTCTGCGGCGGACCGGCATGCTCGATGCTCCCCAGCCAGCGCGGTGGTCCGGAGCGGCCCCGGCGGATCCAGATCAGCACGGCCAGGCACACCAGCAGGGCCAGCACCACCAGGTCGATGGCGGGGCCGCGATCGACCTTCCCGGCGACGGCGCTGGCGTCGGCGGCCACCCCACCCACCAGCTTGGTCAACAACCAGGCCACCGTCACCCCGGCGGCGACCACCAGCCCCGCGCCGGTGAGGAAGCCCAGCGACGCCGCCCGGGGCCGATCCGACGAGGCCAGGAAGACCGCCACCACCAACTGCGTCCCGGCGACCATGACCACGGCGAGCGGCAGAATGGTCAGGAGGTTCATCGCCCGCCATCCTTCCGGCACGAGCAGGTGGGACGCGGCGGAATCCGCTGATCACCCGGTCTGTCGCACACCCCCGCCCACCACCACCCGGCCGGCCAGCAGCGCCCCGAGCAGCGCCAACCCCGCGGTCACCACGAGCGTCGTCGTGTAGCTGGCCGGGCCCGGCGCGTTTCCTGCCGCCAACACGGCCCCGGTCAGCGCGAGCACTGTCGCCGCGAAGAGGGAGTCGCTCAGTTGCAGTGACGAGCTGTTGCGGCCCTGCTCACCCGGCGCGGACAACTCCAATGTGAGCACCGACAACGGCGGATAGAGCAACCCCATGCCCAGGCCGGCGATCGCCCAACCAGCCACGGCGACGGCCACCGGCACCTCGGGCCGGACGGCCAGCGCCACAGTGGCGGTGCCGACGGTGATGCAGGTCAACCCGGCGCGCGGCAGGCTGGCCCGCGACGCCGGCACCGGAATCCGGCCCTGCAACCAGGAACCCGCCGACCAGGCCAGCGCGCCGACGGTGAGGACCAACCCGGCCGCGGTCGGCGACAGGCCCCGTTCCCGGGAGAGCATCAACGGGATGACCACCTCGCTGCCGACGAAGGCCGCCGACGCCAGGCCACGCAGGCCCACGACCGTGGGCAACCCTCGTGCGGCCCGAAGGAACCCGGCCGGCAGCAGGCGCGGGGCACAGATCAACAGGCCGGCCACGGCGAACGCGACAAGCACCAGGGCCGTGGCGCCGCGCTGCTGTCCCCCGATGTGCAGCAGTGCGGCACTCACAGCGGCCCCGCACGCCCAACCGATCCGTGCCGCCGCACCCGTCGGCGGGCTCGTCGCCGCACTCCGGCCCAGCGACAGCAGGCCGGGGTGGATCAGCAGCCCCGCCGGCACCGCCACGGCCGGCACCGCCAGGAAGACCCACCGCCAGCCCAGGTGCTGCACGATCAGGCCGGCAACCGCCGGCCCGACCAGCGACGGCACGACCCACGCCGCCGCGAACGCCGCGAAGATCCGCCGGTGCAGCTCCTGCGGGTACGCGTGCCCGACGATCACGTAGAGCGCCACCGATAGCAGCCCGGAGCCGAAACCCTGCACGACCCGCCCGACGACCAGCGCGCTCATCACGGGCGCGGTCCCGGCGATCAGCAACCCGACCACGAACCAGGCGACGCCGTGCCACATCGGCCCCCGAGGACCCCGCGCGTCGCACCAGATCCCAGAGACCACCATGGCCAGCACACCGCTGGCGAACGGGCCACCGAAGGCGATCCCGTAGAGCGCCAGCCCGTCCAGGCTGCGCGCGACGGTCGGCATCGCCGTGCCGACCGCCAACGCCTCGAACGCGAGGAGTGAGATCAGCGCGACGCTGCCCACCGTCATCGCGCGCAGCCGGGGGGCGAAGAGTCCGGGTACGGCGGGTGCATCGGTGACGGCGGCGCTCGGCATCGACCGAGCATGCGACCTGAACCCAGATTCATGTCAACAGTCGGGTGATCCGGCTCTCGTCAGGCGTCCTGCAGCACCTCCCCGACTCCGCGCGCCAGCCCGGAAAAATGCTGGTCTGCCAGCAGGTGGCCAGCGGTGATCACCACAGCGATCGGCCACTCGATGACCTGTAGCGCGGCGAGCGCCCCGAGCCCGGCGTAGTAGATGACCTTGTCCGGTGGCGGCACCGCCATCTCACCCAGCATCGGCAGATGCACCCGCCGGTTGTACATGTTGACGTTCTCCCGCGCACCGTTGAGATGTCGCGTCAGCGTGCTCATGCCGGCCTCCCCATGTCCGGTGATGATGGTCGGGTTCCACGGCCCATCCCGTCCATGCGCCAGCGACGGCGGAAAATTCCGCCACCCAGGGGGCATAACGGATGGCAGGTCGGGAAGCCAGGCCGCCGGACGTGAGTGCGGTGGGAGGACGACATGGCCAAGGTCAGGACGAGCGGCAACAGGGAGCCGGGCCGGCGCCCGTCCAGCCGTACGCCTCGATGACGGCGGCGGGTCGCGCTGCCGGCCGCATCCTGCCGTCCTTCGGCGTGCCGCACCTGGTCGGCGAGGCGTCCCGGTCGGTCAGCTCGGCCGCGGTCCGGCTGGCCCGGACGGTCGGGCTCACCCGGCGTCGGGTCTGGTCCCGGCCGGGCCGGCACCACATCGAGGTGCACGGTGTCTGCCAGGAGGGCGGCGACCAGCTCGCCCGCCAGGTGGAGGGCGCGCTGGAGCGGATGCCCGGAGTGGCCTGGGCCCGGGTGAACGCTCCATCCGGGCGGGTGGTGGTGGCCGTGCGGGCCCCCGAACCAGATCTCGATGACCTCATCGCCACCATCGGCCGCGTCGAGCGGACCTGCGACCACGAGCCCGACCCGGAGATCCCGCCCCCGCACCCGCCCGAGGAGGGCCCACACAACCCGCGCACCCTCGGCGCGCTCGCCTCGGACGCGCTGGGTCTGACCCTCTGGGCGGCCACCCGGATCCTGCCGTTCGCGCCGTTGCCCGGTGAGGTGGCCGGTCTGCTCGCCGCGGTGGATCTTCAGCCGAAGCTGCACGCGTTCCTTGGCAGGACGTTGCGCTCCGACCCGCGCGCGGAGGTTCTCTTTCCGCTGGCCGAAGCCGTGGTGCAGGGCCTGACCGGCCGCTGGACGGGCATCGTCCTCGACGGCGCCCAACGGCTCGTGGAGTGGGGCGAGGACCGGGCCCAGTTCTCCGCCTGGGTGAGCGCCGAACCGCGGTTGACCGGCGACCCCGAGCGTGCCGTCGCCCGGTGGCCGATCGCCGACCGTCCCCGCCCCAAGCCGCACGGCCCGGTCGAGCGGTACATCAACCGGGCGCTCGCCGCCGGTACGGCGGCCGGCGTTGCGGCGGTGCCCTTCGCCGGGCGCAAGCGGGCCGCCGCGCTGGGCCTGTCCGCGCTGCCGAAGGCACCCGGCAGCGGACGCGAAGGGTACGGCGCCCAGCTCGGCCGGATGCTGGCGCGGCGCGGGGTGATCGCGATGGACCGCAGTGTGCTGCGGGAGTTGGACCGGGTCGACACGCTCGTGCTGGACGCTGCGGTGCTCGGCTCGGACCGGGGCGTACTTGCCGATCTGGCGCCCGCACCGGACACGGACGTCGACCAGGTGGTCGAGCGAGCCTTCGCTTTGTTCGACCCGGACGACCCGGCCGCCTCCCGTGCGTCCGACGGCTGGCGGCTCGGACCGTTGGACCAGATGCCCGCGAACGACCCGGACGCCATTCCGGACGCGGCCCGGCTGCGCTCGGCCGGCGGTCATCTGCTCGGCCTCGCCCATGGTGACCGACTTGCGGCAGTATTGCGGGTCGAGCCGGAACCCGCACCCGGCGTCGACGGGCTGCCGGCCGCCGCGCGGCGGGCCGGCCTGCGGCTGGTCGTCGCCGGCGGTGACGAGCAGCGGTACGGCTTCGCCGACGCGATACTGCCCGGCGGGGACCGGCTGGCCGAGTCGGTACGCGCGTTGCAGCGCGACGGGGCGGTGGTGATGCTGGTTTCCGCGGACCGGAAGGCGCTCGGCGCGTCCGACTGCGGCCTCGGGTTCGCCGCGCCGGAGGAACTGCCGCCGTGGGGTGCGCACCTGCTGGTCGGCGCCGACCTACGGGTGGTGGCGCTGGTGATCGAGGCGACCGGGGTGGCTCGGCGTACGGCCCAGCAGAACATCCGGCTGGCCATGGCCGGCACCGGCCTCGGGGCGCTGGGCGCGTTCACGGCCCCGCCGACCGAGCTGCCCGGCCGCTCGCTCGTCGCGGTGAACGGCGCGGCGGGGTTGGCCTTCGCCAACGGGGTCTGGCAGGCCCGCCGGTTGCACGACCAGTCGGACACCCCGGCACCGGTCACGACCGCCTGGCACCTGATGCCCGTCGGCACCGTGCTCGACCACGTGCGCTCCACGCCGGACGGTCTGACCAGCGCGGAGGCGCAGCGCCGGCACCAGGGCGCTGGCGGGAACGGCAATGCCGCACCGGGGAGCGGGGGGCTGCTGCGTGCCTTCGTGGACGAGTTGTCCAACCCGCTCACCCCGGTGCTGGCCGCCGGGGCGGTGCTCTCCGCGTCATTCGGTTCGCTTGTCGATGCCGCGCTGGTGGGCAGCGTCGTCGGTGGGTCCGCCCTGATCGGGGCGGTGCACGAGCGCAACACCGAGCGGTCGCTGGCCGAACTCCTGTCCCGTTCGGCGGTGACCGCACGGGTCCGCCGGGACGGTGCCGAGCAGGTTCTCGCCGCCGAAGACCTGGTCCTCGGGGACGTCATCGCCCTTGAGCCCGGTGACTCGGTGCCGGCGGACTGCCGCGTGCTCGAGGCGGTGGGCCTGGAGGCCGACGAGTCGTCGCTGACCGGCGAGTCGCTGCCGGTCGCCAAGTCCAACCGACCGGTGGTCGCTGCCGCACTCGCCGACCGGCACTCCATGTTGTACGAGGGCACCACGGTCGCCGCCGGGCACGGCACCGCCGTGGTGGTGGCGACCGGGTCGGACACCGAATCCGGTCGCAGCCTCGCCCTGGTCAAGCAGGACCCACCAGCCAGTGGGGTGGAGGCCCGGCTCGGCTCGTTGACCAGCGCCGCCATCCCGTTGGCGGCCGGTTCCGCTGTGGCGGTGGCCGGCGCCGGCCTGCTTCGAGGCGTACCCCTGGCCGAAACGGCGGCGACCGCCGCGAACCTCGCCGTGGCGTCGGTGCCGGAGGGGCTGCCGTTTCTGGTCAGCGCGGCGCAGCTGGCCGCGGCCCGGCGGCTGGCCGAGCACGGCGCGTTGGTCCGCAACCCGCGCACGATCGAGGCGCTGGGCCGGGTGGACGTGCTCTGCTTCGACAAGACCGGCACCCTCACCGAGGGCCAGTTGCTGCTTGCCGGGGTCGGCGACAGCGTCGGTGACCGGTACGCCCCGCTGGACCGGTTGGACGACCGACTGCGGATGACGTTGGCCGCGGCGCTGCGGGCCACCCCCGCCGCGAAGAATCCGGAGGAGTTGGCGTTGCAGACCGACCGGGCGGTCCGGCGGGGTGCGGGTGAGGCCGGGGTGGTGGAGCAGACCGGCGCCGCCGGTTGGCACGCTGCCGGGGGCCTGCCGTTCGAGCCGTCCCGCGGCTACCACGCGAGCATCGGACAGACCGACGGTCACCTGTTGTTGAGCGTCAAGGGTGCTCCGGAGACGGTGCTGCCGCGCTGTTCGTCCCGACGCGTGGATGGTCGTCGGGAGCCACTGGACGACGCCGGCCGTGCGGAGCTGGAGCGGATGCTCGCCGACCGGGCCGGTGCGGGAAATCGGATCCTGGCCGTCGCGGAGTGCCCGGTGAACGACCCGAAGGTGACCGATTCCGACGTTCGAGGGCTGACGTTCGTGGGTTTCCTGGCCCTCTCGGACGGTGTCCGGGAGAGCGCAGCCCCGGCGGTACGCCGGATCCGGCAGGCCGGCGTGCACACCATCATGATCACCGGTGATCACCCGGCCACCGCGGAGGCGATCGCCGCCACCATCAGTGAACACGACGAGCAGCGGGTGGTCACCGCCGCTGAACTCGACCAACTGGACGACGACGCGCTCGCCGAGCGGTTGGCAAACACCGACGTGGTGGCCCGCTGCACCCCCGCCCACAAGGTGCGGATCATCCAGGCGTTGCAGAAGTGCGGGCGGACCGTGGCGATGACCGGCGACGGCGCCAACGACGCCCCGGCGATCCGGCTGGCCGACGTCGGCATCGCCCTCGGTCAACGGGGCACCCCGGCTGCCCGCGCCGCAGCCGACCTGGTGGTCACCGACGACCGGCTGGAAACCATCATTGCCACCCTGATCGAAGGGCGGGCCATGTGGTCGTCGGTGCGGCACGCGCTCAGCATCCTGGTCGGCGGCAACCTCGGCGAGATCGCGTTCAGTGTGCTCACCGCAGCGGCGACCGGCCGTTCCGCGCTCACCGGACGACAACTGCTGCTGGTCAACCTGCTCACCGACCTGGCGCCGGCGCTGGCCATCGCAGTCCGGCCACCCGCGTCGGACCGCACCGACGCGCTGCTGCGGGAGGGCCCGGACACCGCGCTCGGCGAGAGCCTCACCAGGGAGATCGGGCTGCGGGCGGCAGCCACCACGCTGGGCGCGACAGCAGGCTGGACGTTGGCCCGCTACACCGGACGCCGGCAGCGGGCCGGCACTGTCGCCCTGGTCTCCCTGGTCGGCACCCAACTCGGGCAGACCATCCTGGCCGGCGGCACCAGCCCGACCGTGCTGGCGTCCACCGCGGCGTCACTGGGCGTCCTTGTAGTGGTGGTGCAGACCCCGGGGGTGAGCCAGTTCTTCGGCTGCACCCCGCTCGGGCCGGTGGGCTGGACCATCGGGGCCGGGTCGGCGCTCGGCGCGACCTTCGCCAACGGGGCGCTCACGAAGCTGATGGAGCACGTGCCGCAGGCCCGCCCCCACACCACCACTGCGGGCAGCGACGGCGCGACCGGCTCCAAGGACTGAGCACCGGGCGGTCACCACATAGCTGTCACCGCTCTTCCGGATGGAACGGGTCCCGGGCCGAACCGTGCTCGGCGCAACAGTGCTGATCCGGAGTCTCTCTGCCGGGCCGCTCGGCTCGGTACGAAAGGACGATCGGATACCAGCTGGTCTGCGCTAGCATCCTCCAGCCCGCCTGATGATCATGGCCGGAGAGAGCGCGAGGAGATTCCTTGAGTAAGGCGAAGGCATGGGTGGGCGGTATCGCAGCACTCGGTCTCATTCTCTGTTGCGGCCGGGTCTTCTCCCAATCCGAGCAGGCTGCACCTGCCCCGACGCCCACGCCAGTGCGGACGTCGGCACCTCCCGCGACGCCCTGGGCCAAGCCGTCGCCGCCACCGAGGGCGTTAGCCCTGCCGACCGGGCACAAAATGACGCCGGCCAGGTGGTGCACAAGCTACGCCCAGGTCTTCCTTCAGCTTGACGCGAAGCGGGACAAGATCACCGGCCTACGCAGGAACCAATACAAGAACGGCGTTGCGCTCGATAACACCGGGCGCGAGGCGCAGGCTGACGCAATCTGGGCTGAGGTGGAGGCGTTCGACCCCGGGCAGGCGATCGCTGACGCGCTCTTGTCGCTTCCGCACGCCAGCTACGAAGAGGCGGCGCTGGCTGCCCCGGACGGCGCGAACAACAACCCGGTCAACGTCGATATGTGGCACGCCTATGACAAGGTCGGGCGGGCGCGAGATTACTACGTGGAAGAGTGGAACAGCTCCCTGTTGGGGCCGGATGACGCCGGCGAGGCCCGCAGCTACGCATCGAACACGCTCGTTGACGCTATCGGCGAGCCGCCGAACGGGAAGCCCGGATCGGGCAAGACCGGCCTCTGCTACGTCCAGCAGCCGTACAAGGACGAGCCGGGTGGCAAAGGCACCGGCAGCGCAGGCAGTGGCAGTGCTGGCTGCGAATATCACGGCCGCCCGAGGGCCACGTGGAAGGTCTGGCGCTGGGGTGACTGGAGCTGTTGAGTGTCACCGGAGCGGTACCCGGCACTGAAGGGTGCGGGCCGGTGGGCGTGCGGTCGGTGACTGTGGGCCGGCCGGCATGCTGCGTGGAGCGTTATTCCTCAGAGTCATATGCGTAACTCAGAGTCATGACGCTCCACGCAGGACCACACTCCAGCCGTCCGGCGGAAAGACCCGCCGCCCGGGTCGTCAGGCAAAGGGCTTGGGGAGTGGAACCTCCCCGCTCATCGCCTTCTCCGCCAATTCCGTTCGCTCCGGGTGGAGCCTGCTCTCGTTCAACGGGTGACGAGGCGTGTTGATGCATTGTTGGCCGCTCTGGGCACTACAGACCGGACACCAGAGGAAGAGGCCGCCAGATGGCACCAGCTCGACACCCTGAGCCAGAGCCGACTTGCCGATCTTGATGATCGCCTCGTACAGGCTGTAGTCCCGGTGCCGTGCCGCTGCGGCGGCCGCATCCCGCATCCCGACCCAGAACTGTTCGGTTGCATCCGGCTCGTCGATATTGATCTGCACATTCGAAGATCCCCGTCCTCGAGTGACCCAAACCATCATCAAACCGTCACTGGGCTTCCGTTCGTGGTCCGTAGGTCAGCCGACGCAGGACGATCTCGGCCGGACCGGGTTGCCGGCGCTTGTCGAGCTGACGGGCGATCAGGACGGTGGTGAGCCAGACGGCCACCGCGACGATCAGACCGGTCACCGTGGGGCTGCCGAACCTGTCGCCGAGGGCGAGCGTGAAGGGCGCCAGGAGGACGAGCCAGGCCACGGACTGGAACAGGTATCCCGACAGGGAACGCTGACCCAGGGCTGAGAGAGCG
Organism: Micromonospora sp. NPDC053740; assembly: GCF_040677775.1. Lineage (NCBI taxonomy): Bacteria > Bacillati > Actinomycetota > Actinomycetes > Micromonosporales > Micromonosporaceae > Micromonospora > Micromonospora sp. NPDC053740. The sequence continues at coordinate 282,270 of NZ_JBFASO010000003.1, read as the reverse complement.
CCGACGACGGGACCGGATCGGCTGGCTCGCATGGCGATCAGGCCGAAGACGGCCACGTAGCCCGGTCCGGCGAACATGCCGCTGACCCCGTGGAGCAGCAGCATCAGACCGGCGGCCGACTCGTCGACGTGCAGCCATCCGGCACTGACCAGGGCAGCCGGAAGGCCACCGGCAACTGCGGCGCCGAGGCCGAGGACGGCGGTCCACGTGAGCAGGGTCCGGTGCCGGGGCAACTCTTCGAGGACGCGGCGACGAGCGGCCCACATGCCCAGCCAGGCAATCATGATGAAGGGCAGGACGGTCAGCGTGTGCACCGGCCATTCGCCGATGCGATCCAGCATGGACGCGACGTAACCGGGTGCGGCGAGAGAGTCGACGTGGCCCGACGGCAGCGGTGCCGCTCCGCCCGACCCCCCGAGGATGCCGCTCACCACCATCGCACCGATGACCAGCATCTCGACCGCCGACAGCGCCCAGAGCACCAGCACGACGCGGTGGAACCTGTCGCCGCGGCGCAGCAGCAACAGGGTCATCGCGATCCCGACGATCCCGTACGCGCCGAGGAAGTCGCCGTAGTACAGCAACGCGGCGTGCGCGAACCCGAACACGACCAGCCAAACGTTACGACGCAACAGCACGGCGCGGACCTGCTTCGGGGTGGCACCGGAGGCGTCCTGGCGGCGGGCGAGTTGGACGAGGCCGTAGCCGAACATCACGGCGAAGACCGGATAGCCGCGGGCATGGACGAGTTCGAAGAGCAGGAAGTTGAGGCCGCGATCGACGCCTTCCGGGGTGGCGTCGAGGCCCGGCTCGCCGGCGAAGACGACTCCGGCGACGTTGGCCAGCGCGATGATCAGCAGCATCGCTCCCCGGGCCAGGTCCGGCGCGAGGGCACGCTCGGTGCGCAGCACCGGCCCTCTCGAAGTTTGCGGTGCGGTGTCGATGCCCATGGTCGTCTCCCCGTGACTCGGCTTTAGTTTCAGAGAGAAAGTATCAGACGTACACCAATGCTGTCTGTCATGATGTGGACGTAACCTTCCGGGGCGAACGTGGGAGCCCATGACCAGCGACGATTTCATTCCGGCGCCGCTGCGCCGGCTGTGGGGAATGTCAGAGCCGGCGCGTCTCGGACGGCCCGCGTCCCTCGACGTCAACGTGGTCGTCGCCGCCGCGGTGAAGATCGCCGACCGGGACGGGCTCGACGGGGTGACGCTTCCCAAGGTCGCCAAGAGCCTCGGCTTCACGAGCATGTCGCTCTACCGGCACGTCGGCTCCAAGGACGAGCTGCTCACTCTCATGGCCGACGCCGCACTGGGCCCACCGCCGGACATCGCCGCCCCCGACTGGCGGGAAGGGCTACGCCGTTGGGCCTTCGCGCAGCGCGCGGTGTTCCAGCGTCGGCCGTGGCTGACGCGCGTGCCCGCCGCCGGTCCACCCTCCGGGCCGCACCAGATCGCCTGGATGGAGGCCGCGCTGGCGGTCATGTCCGGCACCCTCCTCGACTGGGCGCACCGGATCGGTGCGATGTCGCTGATCAGCGGCTACGTGGTCCAGTCGGTACGGCAGTACAGCGAACTCGCCGAGGGCAGGGCCGACGGCCAGGGCCAGGCCGACGCCGAACGCGACTACGGCCGGGCGCTGGCGCGACTCGTCAACCCCGACCGCTTCCCCGAGGCAGCCCGGCTGTTCTCCTCGACGCTGTTCGAGGCACCACCGTCCGACACCCCCGACGAGGCGATCGCCGACGCGGACTTCTCGCTCGGGCTGGAGTTGATCCTCGACGGCATCGCCGTCCGGATCGCGCGCTCCGACCCCTGACCCACCCGCATGCTCTGGTCGGCCCGTCAGCGGCGCCGGGAGGTGAACCGCATGCCGGCGGCTCACCGGGGTACCGGAGCCGCAGGAGGTGGGCACGATGGCGGAGCAACCGCAGGTGACGTTCATCGGTACCGCGACGACGGTGCTGCGGATCGGCGGCTTCACCCTGTTGACCGACCCGAACTTCCTGCATCGGGGTCAGCGGGCGTACCTGGGCAAGGGGTTGTGGTCGCGCCGACGCACGGACCCGGCGCTGCGGATCGCCCAACTCCCAGAACTGGACGCGGTGGTCCTCTCCCACCTGCACGGTGACCACTTCGACCGGGTGGCCCGTCGGGAACTGGACCGTGAGCTGCCCATCGTCACCACCCCCGCGGCGGAACGCAAGCTGCGCCGCTGGGGCTTCCAGGCCGCCCAGGGCCTGCCGACCTGGTCGTCGCGAGAGCTGCACCGCGACGGTACGACAGTGCGGCTGACCTCGATGCCCGGGCAGCACGGCCCGGGCGCACTGGACCTGCTGATGCCCGACGTGATGGGCACGATGATCGACGTGGAACGCTCCGGGCGGCGGGAGTTCCGGCTCTACGTCACCGGCGACACCCTCAACCGGCCACAACTCACCGCCATCCCCGAACGCTACCCGGACATCGACGCGATGCTGATCCATCTTGGCGGCACGAAGATCGCCGGGATCCTGCTCACCATGGACGCCCGCCAGGGTGCGGACCTGGTGGAGCTGATCAGTCCGCAGCTGACCGTGCCGATCCACTACGACGACTACCCGGTCTTCCGCTCCCCGCTGGCGCACTTCGTCGACGAGGCCCGCCGTCGTGGCTGGGCAAAGCAAGTACGCACCATCGCCCGTGGCGAGACCGTCCCGCTCACTCCGCCGGCCTGACCGCGCTGTCGGCTCCGGGTGCTCCGGCCCGGCTCCGGCGGCTTCGGGGGCAGATGCCAAAGAGCGGTATACCTCAGAGTCATATTCATACCCCAGAGCCATAGCGCTGGCGCCGACACCTCGGCGCCTTGCACTACTTCTATCTGCCATTTGATTGGACTGCCAACCGACGGCGAATACCGACAGCTGTCCGTGTCGCGCTGATGATCTGCCAACGCATTCACCACCCAAGGCAGGCACCGCAGTGCGCTCTGCTGACCCGTTGAATCGCGCACAACGCCGAGTGGCTGATCAGCTACCGATGAAGTAGATGTCGTAGAGGATTCCGCTGCCTCCGCTGGTGCCGGACGGCCGAAGACAGACCATGAAATAGCGGGCACTAGGAACACTGAAGTTCTGAGTGAAGGGGTGGAACCACCATGCCGAGGATCGCCGTTCGTCGCGCCTTGGACGCTGGTGGCCTTCTGCGCCGCATCAAGGTCGAGATTGATGGGCAAGTCGTGGCACGCCTGAAGCGTGGAGCCGTCCAGAGCGTCGACGTAGCGCCCGGCCGGCATGTGGTACGGGCTCATCTGGACTGGCAGAGCAGCGCGCCGGTTGAGGTGCACCTCGCCGGCACGGAGACGATTGCTGTGGAAGCAGCCATAGCGGAACGTTCGATGACGTTCACGGCGACGTTCCTACGGCCCGAGAGCGGGCTCGATCTACAGGTCGTCTGACCGGCTCGCCGCCGCGGATGTGTGGTCGGATCTGGGCCCGGTCTTCGCCAGCACCATCGGCACCGCGATGGAACCGCTAAACGTCAACCGGCGCTTCGAGCAGCTCCGCGCTGCGGCCGGGCTGGACTGGCTGCACCTGCACTACCTGCGGCACGCCTTCGCCACGTTCCTGCTCGACCAGGGCAAAAAAATGCGAACAGTGATGGAACTGCTTGGGCACTCCACGATCCGGATGCCGGCCGACACCTACGGCCACGTCTTGCCGTCGGGCTCGTAAGGCTGCCTCAGCCATCGATCGGGTGTACGGATGGCTGTACAGTCGATCAACGTCACCGAGGGAGAGGCGGGTGAGAGTGCCAAGATGGCCGACATTTACACCGCCTTATCGCTAGAAGCGCCAGATCGGCTCTTTCAGATCACCCGTGTTGCGAGGACGCACACGCAGGTGTGGCTCCAGTCAGACCGATCCCAGATGACGGGCCAAAACCGCCTGGAGGTGCTGTTCCAGTCGGTTCAGTACGTCTGCATGCCGTTCGTGTTGCGTGGCCTCTCGCTACGCCGCGCCCCGCAGGATGACTGGGCTCGACTGAGCGAGCTGCACCAGCTGGAGCATGATCCGCGATGGAGCCTCTACATGCTTTCCCGCAGCCATGACTGGTTCATCGTGTCCGCAACGCCGTTGTGGGCGGAGACCGACCTGAGTTACAACGACGCGACGGCGATCTGGGGCCTCCCCGAGCATGATGACCGGTTGGTCTCAAGGGGGACTCTGGAGTAGAGCGCGTTCGTGATGCTGTGGTGAGAGCAGATCACATTGCTGTCGCGGCGCGGCCCGGCCCGCTCTCGACCTTCGACCCGCCGCATACCCGTCCGTCTGGTCCCAGGGAGCGGCTAGGGCGTATCCCAGTCGGAGGAAGCCGAGACCTCGTAGGGAATTGTCGCCAATATCTCGGCAGGCCCCTCCAAGTTCCAGGCCCGGACGCAGCAGCCGCAGCCGCCTTCCTCTTCGGCGTAGGCCAGTGAGTCTCGGTTGGCGTTCAGCCAAGCCTCAGCCGCCTCGACCTCGCTCGGCTTATCTACGGAGGCCGCCATGGTTTGCCGGATCACAGCGAGCACCGTAGCGCACGGGGAAGGGTGAACCGCTCCTCTGCCTGAAGCCCATCTCTGTCGAAGATCCCCGCCGGAGGAATCGGTCTTGGGTCCTGGCGCAGCCTGCAACTATCGGCCGGCGCGCCGGCCGATGCTGGCGCTTGCGCCGCCAGCCCGCCGACCCTCTGCAGGACCGAGCGACGTGCCCTGACGCCCGAGGAAGCCAAGACGCTGCTGTCGGTGTTGACCGGGGACCGGTTGGAGTCGCTGTTCGTCCTGGCGCTGGCGACCGGGCTGCGGCGAGCTGAACTGCTGGGCCTGCGGTGGTCGGATGTCGACCTGCAGGGCAGGGCGCTGTTCGTTCGGCAGACGCTCCAGCGAACGGATCACGGGTTGGCGTTCGTGCCACCGAAGATGCACCGGTCGGCCCGTCCGCTGCCGGCTCTGGCCGTCCGGGCGTTGGAGGTACAGCACGTGCGCCAAGCCAAGGAACGGCTCGCGCCCGGGAGGTGTGGTCGGATCTGGGCCTGGTCTTCGCCAGCACCATCGGCACGGCTATGGAGCCGCGGAATGTCAACCGGCGCTTTTAGCAAGCATGACGAGCCCGCGGTCCGCAGCTCCTCGTCCTGGTCCAGGAGGAACGTGGCGAAGGCGTGCCGCAGGTCGTGCAGATGCAGCCAGTCCAGCCCGGCTGCCGCGCGGAGCTTGCCTCAGCCATCGACCGTGTACTGGGCGAGGAGGGGACGGTGTGACCGCCTTGGCTGTACTCGGACCGAGATCAACCAGAGAAAGTGCTGGTGGAGCCCAGGGGACTCGAACCCCTAACCCCTGCCTTGCAAAGGCAGTGCTCTGCCAGTTGAGCTAGGGCCCCGTGGGTGGCCCTGGCGACGATCGCTCGTCGCCAGGCCGAGCGTCAGCGCAGGTCGGGCGCGGTCGTCGCCTCGTGCCACAGGGCACGCTCGTCGTTCGACGCCTTGATCTTGTTGAACACGACGGCGGCCACACCGACGACGCCAGCCAGAATCAGCAGCTTCTTGAACATGGGGCGACCCCTCGCGCTCGACTACCGTCGGACGACATGCGGTGGGGCTAGATGGAATCGAACCATCGACCTCAGAGTTATCAGCTCTGCGCTCTAACCGACTGAGCTATAGCCCCGCGTTGCGACGAGCAAGATTAACCCATCCGCTCCGCCGGCCCCAAATCGGGGTCCGAGCTTGCGAGCCAGGCCCGTCGTCGCCTGCAAAACCTACCCGAGTACGGGACGCCGGAGCGACCGCATTCCGCGGTGCCCCGGCGTCCCGGTCACTCAGTCCCGCTCGGCGAGGGTCAGCTCGATCCCGCCGACCAGGTCGGCGCAGACGTTGTAGACGAACGCGCCAAGGGTGGCCAGCGCGGTGAACAGCACCACGTTGACCAGGCCGATCAGCGCCGAGCTGAGAATCACGCCCTTGGCGGTGATCTGGAAGCCGCTGGTGCTCTGCCCACCGCCGGCGTTGACCAGATCGCTCAGGCTCTCGTTGACGCTCTGGAACACGCCCATCGCGTCCAGCGCCAGGTAGAGCACCGAGGTGGCCACCACCACGACGATGAAGAGCACCACCGACACCGCGAATGCGAACTTCATCACGGACCACGGATCGATCCGCTTGAGGTTCAGCCGGGCCCGACGCGGCCCGCGGGAGGCGGCCGAACTGACCGACGTACGCGCCGCACGCACCGCGTCACCGACGCGGGCTGCGCCGACGGCGGACGCGTTGCCGATCCCCGGTGGGAGGCCACCGCCGCTGGCCGGGCGGCCGGCAGTGGCGGTCGCCCGCGCCGCGTCAGGCTGCGGCTGGGTCATCCCGGGTGTGATCCGCGGCTGGGTGCCGGTGGACCCGGTTGACGCCGCCTGACCGGGCCGGAGACCGATCGGTTGGGTGGTCGCCGGACGTGCCGGGGGTGCCGCCGCCGGACCCGGAGGGCTGGCGGCGGCCGACGTCGGCGCCTCGGCGCTGGACGCCTCGGTCTTGTCGCCGGACTCGCCATCTTCGCCCGGCTGCTCCGGCGGGGGTGTCATGCCTGGAGCCCTGGTGAACTTCGGGGCAGGCGCGTCGGCGGGGACCGTCGCCCGGCCCACGGCCGCGCGGCCGGTCGCTGGTGTGCCGCCCTTGGCGGCCTCCTCGTCGACCGGTTTGGCCGAGGTCCCCGTGTTCCCCGACTTCGCCTGTGTCTCCGTCATTCAACTAGTCCTGTTCGTCAGGCTCGTCGGCATTGCGAGCAATCGCCACGATAGTCACGCCGTCCGGGAGGTCCATCAGCTTGACCCCCATTGTGTTCCGGTCACGCGTACGGCGTACAGGCTTCACCGGAGTCCGAATGACACCACCGTTGCTGGTGATCGCGAACAGCTCGTCGTCCGGATCGATCACCACCGCGCCAACCAGACCGCCGCGCCGTTCGGTGATCTTTGCAGTCAACACGCCCTTACCTCCCCGGCCCTGCACCGGGTATTCCTCGATCGGGGTTCGCTTCGCGTATCCCCCGTTCGTGGCCACCAGCACGTCCAAACCTTCCCGCACGACTTCCATGGCGAGCAGGACGTCGTCGTCCGTGAAGCGCATGCCGATCACACCCGAGGTGGCCCGGCCCATCGGCCGCAACGCCTCGTCCGAGGCGTTGAACCGGATCGCCTGCGCCTTCTTCGAGACCAGCAGCAGGTCGTTCTCCGGCGCAACCAGCGCAGCACCGACCAGCTCGTCCTCATCGCGCAGGTTGATCGCGATGATGCCGCCGGAACGGTTGGAGTCGAACTCCTCGAGCCGCGTCTTCTTCACCAGGCCGTTCTTCGTGGCCAGTACCAGATAGGGGGCTACCTGGTAGTTCGGGATCTCAATGATCTGCGCTATCTGCTCGTCGGGTAGGAAGGCAAGCAGATTGGCCACGTGTTGGCCCTTGGCTACCCTACTGGCCTCCGGCAACTCGTACGCCTTGGCCCGGTAGACGCGGCCCTTGTTCGTGAAGAACAGGATCCAGTCGTGGGTCGAGCAGACGAAGAAGTGGCTGACGATGTCGTCCTGCCGCAGCGTGGCGCCACTGACACCCTTGCCGCCGCGCCGCTGCGAGCGGTACAGATCGACCTTGGTCCGCTTGGCGTACCCGGTGCGGGTGATCGTGACGACCACGTCCTCGCGGGCGATGAGGTCCTCCATGGAGACCTCGCCGTCGAACGGGATGATCTGCGTCCGGCGGTCGTCGCCCCACTTGGTGACGATCTCGCCCAGCTCCTCCGAGACGATCTTCCGCTGCCGCTCGGGCTTGGCGAGGATGTCCTTGAGGTCGGCGATCTCGATCTCGAGCTTCGCCAGGTCGTCGACGATCCGCTGACGCTCCAGGGCGGCGAGCCGGCGCAGCTGCATGTCCAGGATCGCGGTCGCCTGGATCTCGTCGATCTCCAGCAGCCGGATCAGGCCCTGCCGGGCGTCGTCCACTGTCGGAGAGCGCCGGATCAGGGCGATCACCTCGTCCAGCGCGTCCAGCGCCTTACCGAGGCCGCGCAGGATGTGCGCCCGCTCCTCGGCCTTGCGCAGCCGGAACGCGGTCCGCCGGCGGATCACGTCGATCTGGTGCTCGACGTAGTAGCGGATGAACTGGGCCAGGTTGAGCGTGCGCGGCACGCCGTCGACCAGGGCCAGCATGTTGGCGCCGAAGGTCTCCTGGAGCTGGGTGTGCTTGTAGAGGTTGTTCAGCACGACCTTCGCGACCGCGTCGCGCTTGAGCACCAGCACGATCCGCATGCCGGTACGACCGGAGGACTCGTCGCGGATGTCGGCGATCCCGGCGAGCTTGCCCTCCTTGATCAGCTCGGCGATCCGCTCGGCGAGGTTGTCCGGGTTGACCTGGTAGGGCAGCTCGCTGACGACCAGGCAGGGGCGGCCCCGCTTGTCCTCCTCGACCTCCACCACGGCGCGCATCCGGATCGAGCCGCGGCCCGTGCGGTACGCGTCCTGGATCGCTGTGGTGCCGACGATCAGGCCGTGGGTCGGGAAGTCCGGGCCCTTGACGATGCCGAGCAGGGCTTCGAGGGTGGTCTCCTCGTCCTCCTCCGGGTGCTCCAGGCACCACTGCACCGCCGCGCCGATCTCCCGCAGGTTGTGCGGCGGGATCTTGGTGGCCATGCCGACCGCGATGCCCTCGGAGCCGTTCACCAGGAGGTTGGGGATCCGCGACGGCAGGATGGTGGGCTCCTTGGCCCGGCCGTCGTAGTTGTCCTGCAGGTCGACGGTGTCCTCGTCGATGTCCCGCAGCATCTCCATGGCGAGGGGGTCGAGCTTGCACTCGGTGTATCGCATGGCGGCGGCCGGGTCGTTACCCGGCGAGCCGAAGTTGCCGTTGCCGTCGACCAGCGGGTAGCGCAGCGACCAGGGCTGCGCCATCCGGACCAGCGCGTCGTAGATCGCCGAGTCGCCGTGCGGGTGGAACTGACCCATCACGTCACCGACGACACGGGAGCACTTCACGTAGCCGCGGTCCGGACGGTAGCCGGAGTCGAACATCGCGTAGAGGATCTTGCGGTGGACCGGCTTGAGGCCGTCCCGGACGTCCGGCAGCGCGCGACCGACGATGACGCTCATCGCGTAGTCGAGGTAGGAGCGCTGCATCTCCACCTCGAGCCCGACCGGTTCGATCCGGTCGTGCGCGACCACCGCGGCGATGGCCTCGGCGGGAACCTCGGGCTCGTTCGGTGTGGACTCGGGAGAATCGGTCACTGTATACCCTTATCAGACTCAGAGTCGTTTTCGTGCTGTGGATAACGGCTGTGGATACCGGCCAAGCTGTGGATAACTCTGTGGACCGCCGGATCGGCCGGGCAGTGCCCGACCGATCCGGCGCAGTCCGTCAGATGTCCAGGAACCGCACGTCCTTGGCGTTGCGCTGGATGAACGACCGGCGCGCCTCGACGTCCTCACCCATCAGCACACTGAACAACTCGTCGGCGGTCGCCGCGTCGTCGAGAGTGACCTGACGCAGGGTACGCGTCGCCGGGTTCATAGTGGTTTCCCACAGCTCGGGATAGTTCATCTCGCCGAGGCCCTTGAAGCGCTGAATGTCGTCCGGCTTGGCGTTCGGCTTCTTCTGCTGGCGCAGCGCGATCAGGCCGTCCCGCTCACGGTCGGAGTACGCGTACTGGGCGTCGTCGCCCTTCTTGTTCCACTTGATCTTGTAGAGCGGCGGGGCGGCCAGGTAGACGTTCCCCATCTCGACCAGCGGACGCATGAAGCGGAACAGCAGGGTGAGCAGCAGCGTCTGGATGTGCTGGCCGTCGACGTCCGCGTCGGCCATCAGCACCACCTTGTGGTACCGCAGCTTCTCCATGTCGAAGTCGTCGTGGATGCCGGTGCCCAGCGCGGTGATCAGCGCCTGGACCTCGTTGTTCTTCAGCACCCGGTCGATCCGGGCCTTCTCCACATTGAGGATCTTGCCGCGGATCGGCAGGATCGCCTGGGTCCGTGGGTCGCGACCCTGCTTGGCCGAGCCGCCGGCCGAGTCGCCCTCGACGATGAACACCTCGGACTCGCGGGGGTCGGTCGACTGGCAGTCGGCCAGCTTGCCCGGCATCGAGCCGGACTCCAGCAGCGACTTACGCCGGGCCAGCTTGCGCGCCTGCTGGGCGGCGATCCGGGCGCGGGCCGCCTGGGACGCCTTCGTGATGATCATCTTGGCCTCGGCCGGGTTGCGGTCGAACCAGTCGACCAGCCGGTCGTTGCAGACCCGCTGCACGAAGCTCTTCACCGGGGTGTTGCCCAGCTTGGTCTTGGTCTGACCCTCGAACTGCGGGTTGGCCAGCTTGACCGAGATGATCGCCGCGAGCCCTTCGCGGATGTCCTCGCCGGAGAGCTTCTCGTCGCCCTTGAGCAGCTTCTTGTCGGTGCCGTACCGGTTGACCACGCTGGTCAGCGCGGACCGGAAGCCCTCCTCGTGGGTGCCGCCCTCGTGGGTGTTGATCGTGTTGGCGAAGGTGTAGACCGACTCGCCGTACGACTCGTTCCACTGCATGGCGATCTCGAGGGACATGCCCTCCTCTTCGGCCTCGAACTCGACCACTGTCTTGTGGATCGGGCTCTTCGAGGCGTTGAGGTGCCGGACGAAGTCCGCGATGCCGCCCTCGTAGTAGAAGGTGACCTCGCGCTGCCGGCCGTCCTCCTCCTCGGCCACCCGCTCGTCGAGCAGGTGGATGCGCAGGGCGCGGTTGAGGAAGGCCATCTCCTGCAGGCGCCGGTAGATGGTCTGGAAGTCGAAGTCGACGGTCTCGAAGACGTCGGGGTCGGGCCAGAAGGAGACCGCCGAGCCGGTGCGGTCGGTGGCCTCGCCCTTCTCCAGCGGGCTCGGCTTGGAGTTGGTGTAGTGCTGCCGCCACACGGAGCCGGACTTGTGGATCTCGACGAACATCTTGGTGGAGAGCGCGTTCACCACGGAGACACCGACGCCGTGCAGACCACCGGAGACCGCGTACGCCTTGCCGTCGAACTTGCCACCCGCGTGCAGGATGGTCAACGCGACCTCGACACCCGGCTTCTTGAGCTTCGGGTGGAGGTCGACGGGGAAACCACGGCCGTTGTCGGTGACCCGGACGCCGCCGTCGGCAAGCAGCACCACGTCGATGGTGTCGCAGTATCCGGCCAGCGCCTCGTCGACCGCGTTGTCGACGACCTCCCAGACGAGGTGGTGCAGACCGCGCTCGCCGGTGGACCCGATGTACATACCGGGCCGCTTGCGAACGGCCTCCAGCCCCTCGAGAACGGTGATCGACTCTGCGCCGTACTCCTGCTTGTCCTGCGCTGCCACCCTCGGCCACTTTCTCGCGTCAGCCGCGCCGGTAGGGCGCGTCGGGCGCGGGTTCGGCGGACAGGACGCGACGTCGGCGCGCGCGGACCGGCGCCGGAGAACTCCGGACAGCGGGTCGAACGCGCCGGTCGCCGCGGTTGCCCGCGGATCGCGATCGGCTCGACCCGACGTGGAGAATGAATCTGGGCCACCGGCCCCGTCCCACTCCCGCACCGGGTCTTCGTCTCGCTGTCAATCCTACTGTGCGCGGGGGACAGAACCACCACTCGGCACCCTCAGCGAGGCGGCTGAGAAGTCCGTAGCCGGCAGAACCCCATTGCCCGCGACTCCCCCCACACGCCACGGTCCGATCGCACGCGCCGTCCCCGAACGGGTTGACCCGCGCTCGGGCGGGTCGGGGGTCGCGGCCGAAGCGTCAGTGCCGTACGTTTGCGGCGCTCCGGAACCAGGCTTGATCTTTACCGGCCGGAACCGGGACGATCGACCCGATCGACCCGACACGTGCTCTTTAAGAGGTGACAGATGGGGCTGGACAACGTCGCGGTGCACTGGCCGCGGACCGGCCGCTTCTACGATCCGGTCGCGCCGGCCGAGTTCGTCGACTTCGGCGAGATCGTCGACCTGCCGCGCATCTCCGCGCCGACAGCGGCGTTGGCCGAGCTGATCGCGAAGACCGGCACCATCCGGGCGACCGCCTACACCGAGTTGGTGGATCTGCTTCTCGGCCTCGAAGGTGTGTTGTACGCCACAGACGCCGCAGCCGAGGACGAGGACCCGGTGATCGATCCGGACGGCTGCTCCTGGATCGCGAGCGGCATCGAACGGTTCGTGGCCGCGCACCGCGCGACAGGCGAGGCGGTCACCTTCGAGTCGGTGAGCATCGTGCTGCGCTCCCTGCTCGGCGACGGTCGGTTGGCCGAGCAGCAGCTGCGCTGGCTGGAAAGCCGGCTCGACGCGCTGCGCGACGAGAGCGGTGCTCCGCCGCAGTGGAACTTCACCTGCGCGGAGCTGGGCGTGCTGGCCGCGTTCTACAGGCGCTGCGCCGAGCGCGGGTTCGCCGTCTACGCCGACGTCTGAGCCGCCGCGTCATTCTCCGACGCGCCTGGTCGGTTGGCGGCCGCGATCAGCTGCGTGAGCACCGCGTGCAGGTGTTGCAGGTCCTCGACGGGCAGCCCGAGCCGCTGCACGATCGCGGCCGGGATCAGCTCGGCCTGACTCCGCAGCTCCGCACCGCTGGCGGTGAGGGTGACGGCGAGGCTGCGCTCGTCGCTCGGGTCGCGTTCCCGGCGCAGGTAGCCGGCCGTCTCCAGCCGCTTGAGCAGGGGTGACAGCGTGCCCGGGTCGAGCTGGAGCAGGCGACTGAGGTCGCGACCGGACAACGGCGCGTGCTGCCAGAGCGCCAACATCACCAGGTACTGCGGATGGGTCAGCCCCATCGGCTCCAGCAGCGGCCGGTAGACGGCCACCACGCTGCGCGCGGCCACCGAGAGGGCGAAGCAGACCTGCTGCTCCAGGGCCAGCGGGTCGACGCCGTCAGGTCGTTCGCTCATCGGTTGCCCTCTCTCCGCACGGTGACTATCGTACCGATCATTTGTACACCAACCATTGGTGCCCCAAAGGTCTGCTCGTGCGATGGACGAGAACCGGCGAGGCGACGCGGGGAAGAGGGCGGCAGATGAGCGAGGACGGCGCGATCACCAGGGGCCCGGGCGAGGGCGGCCGATTGATGCGTTGGGCCTTCCGGCACCTCGCCGGCCCGGCCGAGGGTGTCCAGGGCGCTGTGCAGGGCGGCTCGGCCGAGGCCCGCGAGGCGTGGAAACGCGACCTGGCCGAACGCAAACGCTTCACCCGGGAGCAGCGGGAACGCAAGCGGGCAGCCCGTGAGGCCGACCGGCGCGGCTGAACGGCCCGCTCAGCCGTACGTGTCGCGCGGACCCCGGCCGCGTACCCGCCGCGGGCCCTTCCCCCAGGAGGGCGCGGCGGGGCCGTGGATGTGCAGCTTGCGCACCACGTTGTGCCCGACCTCGCTGGCGATCTGCTTGAGCAGCGAGCCGGCGAGCAGCCGCAGCTGGGTGGCCCAGGCGGTCGAGCGCGCCTCCACTGTCAGCTCGCCGTTCTCCAACTTCACCGGGCGACTGTTCTGCGCGACCTCCGCGCCGACGACCCGCTCCCAGGCGCCGAACACCGTGGCCTCGGCGGCCGGCTGCTGCCAGCCGCGCGCCTTCACCAGCCGGTTCAGCACGGCACTGAGCGGCTGTGGATCGCGCGGGTCGGGGCCGGGGCCGGAGTAACCGCGCAACCGCCGCCCCGAGCCGCCGCCGGCAGCGTCACCGCCCCCGGGAGTACGCCGGGCGCGGGCCGCCGCCTGCCGTCGGGACAGCGCCGCGTCGAGCACCGCCCGGGCCAGCTCCGGCCCGCTGGCGGCCGCCGCCGGCTCACCGCCCGCCGATCCCTCCGCCGCCTTCGGGGTACGCGCAGCAGGACCGTCGCCGGCCGCTGGTCGTTTGCTGCCTGGCTCATCCGACACGGCGTACCGTCCCTTCGCCGACCTGGTAGCGGGTGCCGCGCAGGGCGGCCGGCACGTCATCGTCCACCGCGCAGGTGACCAGCAGCTGACTCGCCCCGCCGACCAGCTCCGCCAACCGCTCCCGGCGGCCGGTGTCCAACTCCGCGAAGACATCGTCGAGGACCAGCACCGGCTCGATGCCGTCGGCCCGCAACAGGTCGTACCCGGCCAGCCGCAACGCGAGGGCGAACGACCACGACTCGCCGTGGCTGGCGTACCCCTTGGCGGGCAGTGGGCCGAGGCTCAGCGCCAACTCGTCGCGGTGTGGGCCAACCAGGGTGGTGCCCCGCTCGATCTCGGCGGAGCGGGACGCGGCCAGGGCCGCCGTCAGCGCCTCGGCCAGCGCGGCCCGATCGGTGGTCGGCTCGACCAGCTCGATCGAGGGCCGGTAGGTGATGCTCGCCGCACCCCGACCGGCGGCCACCGCGTCGTACGCCTTGGCCACGTGCGGGGTGAGCGCGGCCACCAGCTCCAGGCGGCCGGCGAGCAGCTCCGCCCCGTGCTGGGCCAGGTGGGTGTCCCAGACCGCGAGGGTGCCGAGGTCGCCACCCCTGGAGCCACCGGTCTTGCGAGCCAGGTACGCGGTGCGCAGCAGGGCGTTGCGCTGCTTCACGACCCGCTCGTAGTCGGCCCGCACACCCGCGAACCGGGGCTGCCTGTTGACCAGCAGGTCGTCCAGGTAGCGGCGGCGCTCCGACGGATCACCCCGGACCAGCTCAAGATCCTCCGGGGCGAACAGCACCAGCCGGAGCGCCCCGAGCACGTCCCGGGCCCGCCGCGCCGGTGAGCGGCCCAGTCGGGCCCTGTTGGCCTTGCCGGGCACGATCTCCAGCTCGACGAGGAGTTCACGGCCGTCGTGCACCACAGCGCAGCGGATCACTGCGGACGTGGCGCCCATCCGAACCAGAGGCGCATCGGTGGCGACCCGGTGCGAGTCCAGGGTCGCCACATAGCCCAGCGCCTCGACGAGGTTGGTCTTGCCGACGCCGTTGGCGCCGATCAGGACGTTCGCCCCCGGCTGGAGGTCGACGGCCACCCGCTCGTACGAGCGGAAGTCGACCAGTTCCAGCCGGTGAACGTACACAGGTTGTGGATACCGCTCAGCGCTTGTGGACGGCGTGGCCACCGAACTGCTGACGCAGCGCGGAGACAGCCTTCATGGCGGGCGAGTCGTCCTGCCGCGAGGCGAACCGGGCGAACAACGAAGCGGTGATGACGTTCAGCGGCACCGCAAGCCGGACCGCCTCGTCCACCGTCCACCGGCCCTCGCCGGTGTCCTCCGTGTAGCCGCTCAGATCGGCCAGCTCCGGGTCCTCGTCGAGCGCCCGGTCCAGCAGGTCGAGCAGCCAGGAACGGACGACAGTGCCCTCCCGCCAGGACTTGATGACGCCCGGCACGTTGGTCACCAGCTCCGAGGCGGCCATCAGCTCGTAGCCCTCGGCGTAGGCGTGCATCAGGCCGTACTCGATGCCGTTGTGCACCATCTTCGAGTAGTGGCCCGCACCGACAGGGCCGGCGTGCACGAAGCCGAACTCACCCTCGGGCTTGAGCGCGTTGAAGATCGGCATCAGGCGGTCCACGTGCTCCTGGGCGCCACCGACCATCAGCCCGTAGCCGTTCTGCCGGCCCCAGACGCCGCCGGAGACCCCGACGTCCAGGTAGCCGATGCCCCGCTGGTGGAGCCGCTCCGCACGGGGCGCGTCGTCGCTGAAGCGCGAGTTGCCGCCGTCGATGATGATGTCGCCCTCGCCGAGCACCTCGGCGAGCTCGTCGATGGTGGCGTCGGTGACACCGGCGGGCACCATGACCCAGACCGCGCGCGGCGACTCAAGCTTCTCTGCCAGGCCCGCGATGGTCGTGACGTCGCTGATCTGCGCGTTGTGGTCGAAGCCGACCACCTCGTGCCCGGCCGAACGCAACCGCTCCCGCATGTTGCCGCCCATACGGCCGAGTCCTACCAGGCCGAGCTGCATGTGTTTCTACCTCCGTGGATCTGGTGTTGCTGGGCGCGATCAGCGCGAGACGCGGATCGGCATGATGAGGTACCGGTACCCCGGAATGACCTCGCCATCCTCGCCAGCGGGTGAGATCACCGCGGGCTTGAAGGCGTCGACGAACGAGAGCACGGCCGTCTGAGCGCCCAGGTTTGCCAGACCGTCGATGAGGTACTGCGGGTTGAAGCCGATGGTCAGTGGCTCACCGGTGAAGGTGGCCTCCATCGCCTCGCTGGCCCGTGCCTCCTCGGAACCGCCGGCCTCGACCACCAGGCCGTCGGCGCTGAAGCTGAGCAGCACCGGGGTGGTCCGTTCGGCGACCAGCGCGACCCGCTTGACCACCTCGATCAGCGTGCTGACCGGCACCCGGGCCGCGGCGTTGTGCGTGGCCGGGAAGAGCGACCGCACCGGCGGGTAGTTGGCGCCGTCGAGCAGCCGGCTGGTGGTACGTCGGGTGCCGCCGGCGAGGCCGACCATGCCCTCGCCGGCAGCGCCCTGGGCGAGGGCGAGCGTGACCTCGCCGCCCAGCGGGCCGAGGGCCTTGGCGGTGTCGTTCAGGGTGCGGGCGGGCACCAGGGCGTTGATGCTCACCTCGGGGTCGTCCGGCCGCCACTGGATCTCGCGCAGCGCCAACCGGTACCGGTCGGTGGCGAGCATCGACAGGGTGTTGCCCGACAGCTCGACGCGGACACCGGTCATCATCGGCAGCGTCTCGTCGCGACCGGCGGCGATGGCCACCTGGGCCACGGCGGTGGCGAACGCTGCGGCGTCGACTGTGCCGGCGCTCTGCGGCATCTCGGGCAGCGCTGGGTAATCCTCCACCGGCATGGTGGGCAGCGTGAACCGGGCGCTGCCGCAGACCAGTTCGAGATGCGCGCCGACCGCGGCGATGTCGACAGGCTTGGCCGGCAACGCCTTGGTGATCTCGGCGAGCAGGCGGCCGGAGACGAGCGCGGCGCCGTCGGCGTCGCCCTGCACCTCGACGGTCACCTGGCTGGAGACCTCGTAGTCGAACCCGGAGACCCGCAGGTTGCCGTCGGTGACGCGGAGCATCACCCCGGCGAGCACCGGTACGGATGGCCGGTTGGGCAGGCTTTTCGCGGTCCACGCCACAGCCTCGGCGAGCGCGTCGCGCTCTACTCGGAACTTCATCAATGCCTCCGCGTCGACGTCAGCGACAACTCTCTCATGCCGACCGCTGCCTACCGTCCCGCCCGACCGTGCGGGTACCCATCGCACCTTAGGGCGCGGGGACATCGGCTGTGCGCCCGACCCCATGGATCGTGTCGATGCTGACCGGCTGATCCGACAGCGTTCGGCCCGATCCACAGAAAGCCCAACGGTGATGATTGGTTTTTGTTCTCTTAGAAGAGATAACTCATCGTCTTCATCGCACCTGTGCAAACTGTGGAAAACCGAGGTCTGCGCAGGTCAGACAGGTTATCCACCGGTGATTTAGCTGTGGAGAACCGGGGGTACAACCGGCTCGTGTGTCCACAGCCCGGCGACGACGGCCGGTTGTCCACCGTTGTCCACCGGTTGTCCACCGGTAATCCACCGACTTTCTCCCCAAGCCTGTGGATCGCGGGGAAGATCACCATTGCCGTCATCCCCAGAACCTTCAACAGCTCGTGCACAGGTTGATGATGATCGGTGGATAACCTGACGGTCGTCCCCAGGCGTCCACAGCCTCGTACACAGGGTTTCTCCACAGCCTGTGGGTAACTGGCGGAGGACGGACCGTAGTTATCCACCGACGGTGGATAACGAGCTGTGGACAACGAGTGGGGATCGAGGCGGTCACGGCCTCAATGCTGTGGTCTGCACCATGTCGAGAGTCCAGCTACTGACCCAAAAAGAACGCCCGACCGGAGATCCGGTCGGGCGTGTCCTGCGGCTGTGCGGCGCCGCGAGGGCTGTCGTACGCCTCAGCTGTTCTGCTTGATGCGGTTGGTCAGCTCGGCGATCTGGTTGTACAGCGAGCGGCGCTCCGCCATCTGCTGACGAATCTTGCGGTCGGCGTGCATCACAGTGGTGTGGTCGCGGCCACCGAACGCCTGCCCGATCCGGGGCAACGACAGCTCGGTCAACTCCCGACACAGGTACATGGCCACCTGGCGGGCGTTGACCAGCACCCGGGACCTGGACTGGCCGCGCAGATCCTCCAGGCTCACCCCGAAGTAGTCAGCGGTCGAGGCCATGATCTGGTCCGCGTTGATCTCCGGACCGGCGCCGTCGGGCATGAAGTCCCGAAGCACCTCCTCGGCAAGCGACAGCTCGACTGTCGACCGGGTCAGGCTGGCGAACGCGGTCACCCGGATCAGCGCGCCCTCCAGCTCCCGGATCGAGTTCGACACCCGGGAGGCGATGAACTCCAACACGTCCGGCGGGGCGTACATCCGCTCCTGCGCCGCCTTCTTCTGCAGGATCGCGATCCGGGTCTCCAGATCCGGCGGCTGGATGTCGGCCAGCAGCCCCCACTCGAACCGGGTTCGCATCCGGTCCTCAAGGGTCGCGAGCTGGCGCGGCGACCGGTCAGAGGTGATCACGATCTGCTTGTTGGCGTTGTGCAGCGTGTTGAAGGTGTGGAAGAACTCCTCCTGGGTGCGCTCGCGGTTCTCCAGGAACTGGATGTCGTCGATCAACAGGATGTCGACGTCGCGGTAGCGCCGCTGGAACGCGCTGGTCTTGTCGTCCCGGAGCGAGTTGATGAAGTCGTTCGTGAATTCCTCGGTCGAGACGTACCGGACCGAGCGGGCGTTGCCGAGTGTGGTGGCGTAGTGCCCGATGGCGTGCAACAGGTGCGTCTTGCCCAACCCGGAGTGCCCGTAGATGAACAGCGGGTTGTACGCCTTGGCCGGCGACTCCGCCACCGCCACGCTGGCCGCGTGGGCGAAGCGGTTGGACGAGCCGATGACGAACGTCTCAAACATGTACTTCGGGTTGAGCCGGTTGCCGCCGGTGTCGGCACCGGGCAACCGACGGTCGTCGCGGCCACCGGTCCGATGGTCCACGGCGCTGCGACCCGGGCCGCTGTCCGTTCCGCTGTCCCGGGGGAGCGAACGGATCACGTGCTGGTCGCGTGGTGACGCCGAGTCGTCCCGGTAGCGGGGCTCGTAGGGCCGCGTGTCTGGGCCGGGCGGGTCCAGGCGGGCGGCCTGCTCGTCGTAACCGCGCCGGTCCGGACCCGGCCGGGAGGGCCGCAGGGGCTCCGCGAAGGCAGCGCTGAACAGCGCCTCCTGCCCGTCCCTGCTGGCGGGAATCAACCCCGCGCGATGCCCCTCCACAGGCGGCGCGAGCGGCGGACCCGCCGGCGCGGGCAGCGGAGAAGGATCGGGGGTACGCGGCGCGGGTGACTGTTCCCCGATCATCGCGTCGGCCGACGGTCGAGCACCCTGGTCGTCGTCGAACGGCGCGTGGCCCGGGCCGTCGATGTCGAGCTGCCCGGTCTCCGGGGCGCTGCGGTAGACGGTGCCGGCCGGCCGGCCGGTGGCGTCCTCGGCCACCCGAACGGTGACCGCGACCTGGATCGGTCGGCCGAGCCGGCGGGTGAGCGCCTCGGTGATCGCCGGGCGCAGCCGTGACTCGATCACGTCGCGGGTGAACGCGTCCGGAACGGAGAGCAGCGCGGTGTCCTCGACGATCGCTCGCAGCCGGGTCAGTCGGAGATAGGCACGCTGCTGGGCGGAGATGATCTCGTCGGCGAGCTCGTCGGTCGCCGCTAACCACACTGCGGCAAGGTCGGTCGTACCGGCCACCGTCGTGCCACCCCCTCGCTTCTGCTCCCGGCCGCCGCTGTCTGCCAGCCGGCCGTCCCGGGCCCGCTGCGTTCGCGGGTGGAACAACACCCACCCGGACGGTCGACCGGTGGTCATCCACAAGTTATCCACAGCCTGTGTACCGACCGATTGTGGCCGCCGCCGGACGCGGGTGGGACCTGCCCCTGCCTGAACGGGCGCTGAAGCGGGTACACCGTGCCGAACGATTCACTGCCATGTCCGGTCTTGCCTGCGCGACGACCGGAGCTTCCGACGCTCACCGCAATCGGGCACGGTAACAGCGTTGTCCCTGCGCCATCAACCGGCGACGCGGCGGCGCCCTTGTCGGCATCAGCGAAAACCACCCTTCGGCCTCGGGCGCGTCCCGTTGTCCCCTGCTCGGGGTGTTTGACGGTCATTGCCCCCCTGCGTAGGCTGGAACGGCTGCTTTCTCGCCCTCTGCTAGGGTGATGGGTGCTTGCTGTCCGCGGTCGCATCCCCGCAACACCGAGGTCCCGCTCCGCCGGGCAGCACCGATCGTGGGCCACCGTCGAGGTGGCCTGGACCACCACACGACCCCGGCGATCCCGTCGCGCGGGGCGCGTACGAAAACGGAGAGCCTGACGTGAGCAAGCGCACCTACCAGCCGAACAACCGCCGGCGCGCGAAGACCCACGGCTTCCGGCTGCGCATGCGCACCCGTGCCGGCCGTGCCATCCTGTCGAGCCGTCGCGCCAAGGGTCGCACCACCCTGTCGGCCTGAGCCGACCGGGCCGGTCCAGGGGACGTGGGCAGTCGTGCTGGCCGCCGCACAGCGACTGCGGCGCAGTACTGACTTCGCCGCAGCGGTTCGCGGTGGCCGACGCGCCGGACGTGGCGCCGTCGTGGTCCACCTGACCATGCCGGTGACCGTCGACCCCAGCACACCGACCTTGCCGGAGCCGGTACGGGACAACAGTGCGGAGCAGTCGTCCGTGCCGTCCCGTGCCGGCTTCGTCGTGTCCAAGGCGGTCGGCAACGCGGTGACCCGTAACCGGGTCCGGCGCCGACTGCGGGCGCTGGTCCGCGAACGGTTGACCGACCTGCCCGCCGGCAGCACCCTGGTCGTCCGGGCGCTCCCCGCCGCGGCGCAGGCGTCGTACCCTCGGCTCGCCACCGACCTGGACGCCGCCATCGCTGTCGCCCGGTCGCCACGCGAACGGCGGTCCCGATGAGCGGTGCCGAGCAGAGCAGCCCTCGGCCGTCGACAACCGGTGCCAAGGTGCTGATCGCGCCCATCATCGCGTACCGTCGGTGGATAAGTCCGGCACTGCCGGCTCGCTGTCGGTTCTACCCGTCGTGCAGTGCGTACGCCCAGGAGGCTGTCGTTCGGCACGGCGCGCTCCGGGGAGCCGTGCTGGCGGCCCGACGGTTGTTGCGCTGCCACCCCTTTCACCCTGGTGGATATGACCCGGTGCCGGAGCCGGGCGACCGCCGCCGTGCTGATGTGACTGGAGCCCCGAATTGAGTCTGAGTCTCGACTGGATCTACTACGCGATTTCGTGGATCCTGCTGACCTGGCACTCTGCCTGGGACGCCATCGGGGTGCCCGTCGGTGCGGTGATCGGCACCAACTTCGCCTGGATCCTGTCCATCATCTTCCTGGTGGTCACCGTCCGGGTGATCCTGTTCCCGGTCTTCGTCAAGCAGATCAAGTCGCAGCGGGCGATGCAGGCGCTCCAGCCCAAGGTCAAGGAGCTTCAGGAGAAGCACAAGGGTGACCGGGAGACGCTCCAGAAAGAAATGATGGAGCTCTACAAGAAGGAGAAGGCCAACCCGCTGATGGGTTGCCTTCCGATGTTCCTTCAGATCCCGGTCTTCCTGGGCCTCTTCCACGTGCTGCGCCGGCTCGACCCGGACAAGCAGAACAAGACCCTCTACGGCTGGACCGTCGACCAGTTCCAGAGCGCCTCGCAGGCGAAGCTCTTCACCGCCCCGATCGCCGGCAAGTTCGGCTCCACCGCCGACGAGCTGGCCAGCCTCGGCGCCAACGGCAGCACCGTGAAGATCATTGCTGGTGTCCTGGTCCTGGTCATGATCGCCACCACCTACCTGACCAGCCGTCAGATGATCCTGAAGACCGGCTGGGCCGAGGACCCGCAGCAGCGGATGATCCAGCGACTGATGCTCTACGGCATCCCCGCGTCGCTGCTGATCTCCGGCGCGATCTTCCCGATCGGCGTCATCATCTACTGGGTCACCAACAACCTCTTCACCCTCGGCCAGCAGCAGTGGGTGCTGCGGAAGTTCCCGCCGCCGGTGACCGCCAAGAAGGCCGTCGCGCCCGCTGCCAGCCGCAACCCGGTGCAGCCCGCCAAGTCCGGTGGCCTGTTCGGTCGCGGCAAGGCCGCCCCGGCGGCGCCGGTCAAGGCGGCCGCGCCCAAGGTGGCGGGGCCGAAGCCGGGCGCCAAGCCGGCGAACAACCCGAAGAAGAGCCGCCCCGCCAAGCGGCAGGGCTGACCTACGAGGGCCGCCGCCGGATCACCGGCGGCGGCCCGTTCCGCACCGCGCAGCCGCCGTACGGCCGGCGCCGGGCGGAACCGACCGCGCACCGCGCGGCCACGGGCGACACTGCCCGTACAGACGTGCCCGTGGGCACCGGCAACCTCCAGCCGGCCCCGGGAAACCAGTCGGACCCGACGGTCCGGCCGAGCGAGTACGGAGATGAGACCGTGACCGAGACCAGCATCCCCCGCGCCGAGCAGTCCCTGGACGAGGAGGAGACCGCCACGCTCGCGGTGGACGGCGACGACACCGAAGCCGATGACACCGAGGCGGACGACGACACCGACACCGCCGCTGGCACCCGGGTGAAGAAGGCTGTGGGCGAGGGCGACCTGTTCCGGCAGAGCGAGATCGCCGCCGACTACGTCGAGGGCCTGCTCGACATCCTCGACTACGACGGCGACATCGACGAACTCGTCGCCGCTGGCCGTCCGATGGTCGAGGTGGTCGGCGAGCGGCTGCAGAATCTGGTCGGTCAGCGCGGGGCCACCCTGGAGGCACTTCAGGAACTGACCCGCCTTGCCGTCTTCCGGCAGACCGGTACGCCGAGCCGTCTGCTGCTCGACGTCGGTGGCTACCGGGCGAACCGCCGCAAGGAACTCGCCGCGGTCGCCAAGAACGCCGTCGAGAAGGTCAAGGAGTACGGCGAGCCGGTCCGCCTGGAGGCGATGTCCGCGTTCGAGCGCAAGTGCGTGCACGACGTCGTCAACGCCATGTCCGGTGTGGCGAGCGAGTCCGAGGGTGTGGAGCCGAACCGGCGCATCGTCGTACGGCCGGCGGACTGACCGGGTGACCCACGACGACATCACGGCCGATGCCGTGTCCGGCCCGGGCGGCACGCCGCCCGGGCCGTCCGCTGTCCGCCCCGCAACCGTCGACGCTGATGCCGAATCGGCCGGGCGTGACACCGCACCGTCACCGGCTGACGCGGCGTTGCCGCCCGAGCTGGCCCCGGCCGCGCTGACCCTCTTCGGTGACCGTCTCGACCTGGCCGCCGCGTACGCCGAACTGCTCGCCACCGACGGGGTGGTCCGCGGCCTGATCGGCCCCCGGGAGGCACCCCGCATCTGGGACCGGCACCTACTCAACTGTGCTGCTGTCGCGGAGCGGATCCCGTCCGGAGCGACGGTGCTCGACGTCGGCTCCGGCGCTGGTCTGCCGGGCCTCGTCCTGGCCATCGCCCGCCCCGACCTCACTGTCACACTGATCGAGCCGCTGGCCCGGAGGACGTCGTTCCTGATCGAGGTCGTCGAGCGACTCGGTCTGGCTAGATCGGTGCGGGTGTTCCGCGGCCGGGCCGACGAGGCGGCCAGCGGTTCGAGCGGCCGTGAGCCGATCAGCGGAGACGTGGTGACCGCGCGCGCGGTGGCGCCCCTGGATCGGCTCGCGGGCTGGAGCCTTCCACTGGCCGTTCGCGGTGGTCGGCTGCTGGCACTCAAGGGCTCATCCGCCGCAGCCGAGATCGAGGAACACGCCGACGTGGTGGCGCGACTCGGCGGCGGGGAGCCGGCCGTGCAGCTCTGCGGCGTCGGGGTGATCGATCCGCCGACCACTGTCGTGGAGATCGTGCGCGAGCGGATGATCGGCCCGGCCCGCCCGGCGGCCAAGAAGCGCGCCCGGGGTGGACGCTCCCGCCGAAGCTGACACTTCGCGCCATCGGGCTTCCGGCCGGTGGGTTGCCTCGTTGTACCGGTACGGATGGACGAGGGGATGAGAACCCGACGTGGACCGGCCGCGCCCGTCCGCCGTAGGCTGACCGCGCGTCGATAGTGTGGAGCGGGTGACGGACGTCGCGGGTCTCCGACCGCTCCCGCGGGCCGTACGCTCCGGGATGCGGGCGAGGAGGCGGCCAAGTTGACCGGGGCGCGGACCGACCATCCGAAGCGGGCAGGGATGACAGGTGCATGACGACGGCAGGTACGACGATCCACCCGTGACCGGGTCGACCAGCGATCCCGTTTCACGTGAAACCGACTACCCGAGCTGGTCGCCCGGCGCGACCGGGCCATCGACCCGACCTACCGACGGCGATCCGCCGGCAGCGCTCGACCCACCATTGGGTGCCGGGCATCCGGAAAGCTCGGCCATTCCGGAGCCGGCGGGTGGTCGTCGGACGCCGGAGGCGTCGAGTCGACCGGTGAACGCCGCCGAGGTGCGGTCGACCTCGGGTCGCCGCAACACCGCCGCGTCGGTTCGCTTCGAGCCGGCCGTCCCACACCAACCCACTGCGGCGGTTGTTCGGGACGCCGCGCCGGTCG
The DNA here is from genome assembly GCF_040677775.1 of Micromonospora sp. NPDC053740. NCBI lineage: Bacteria > Bacillati > Actinomycetota > Actinomycetes > Micromonosporales > Micromonosporaceae > Micromonospora > Micromonospora sp. NPDC053740. The sequence continues at coordinate 257,798 of NZ_JBFASO010000003.1, read as the reverse complement.
CTTCGACCGATTCGTTGGCCGCCGTGGCGGCCGATCCCACGTACGTTTCACGTGAAACCCCGACGCGCGAAGAGGATGACCCACCGTTGGCTATGGAGGCGATGCGCGCCGTGCAGATCCTGAATCCCAGTGGCGAGGTGACAATGCCTCGGCCGGACCGGACCCGGGTCATGTGCGTCGCCAACCAGAAGGGCGGCGTGGGTAAGACCACCACCACCGTCAACCTTGCGGTGGCGCTCGCCCTGCACGGCAACCGGGTGCTCGTGGTCGACCTCGACCCCCAGGGCAACGCCTCGACCGGGCTCAACGTCCCGCACCACACGGGAATCCCCGACGTGTACGACTGCCTGATCAACAGCGTGCCGCTGGCCGAGGTGGCACAGGCGGTCGACGGCATCCCCAACCTCTGGTGCGTACCCGCGACCATCGACCTGGCCGGCGCGGAGATCGAGCTGGTGTCGGTGGTGGCCCGGGAGTCGCGCCTGGACCGGGCGATCGCCGCCTACCCGGGCGAGTTCGACTACGTCTTCATCGACTGCCCGCCCTCGCTCGGCCTGCTCACCGTCAACGCTCTGGTTGCCGCGCAGGAGGTGCTGATCCCGATTCAGTGCGAGTACTACGCGCTGGAAGGGCTCAACCAGCTGATCAACAACATCAACCTGGTACGCCAGCACCTCAACCCGAAGCTCGATGTCTCCACCATCCTGCTGACCATGTACGACCGTCGTACCCGGTTGGCCGACGCCGTCGAGCAGGACGTCCGGAACCACTTCGGCGACAAGGTTCTCCAGGCGGTCATCCCCCGCAACGTCCGGGTCTCCGAGGCACCGAGTTACGGCCAGTCGGTGATGACCTACGATCCCGGTTCGCGGGGTGCCACGAGTTACTTCGAGGCCGCCCAGGAGATCGCCGAGCGCGGCGTCAAGGAGCCGGTGGGCCGGAATGCGTAATGCGGAAGAGTCGCTGGGAGGCGTGGCATGAAGAACCGTCCTCGGGGCGGTCTGGGTAGGGGCCTCGGGGCGCTGATCCCAACCGGGCCGGCGCCGGATGCCGCTGGCACCGCGACGGCCGAGCCGGAGAACGAGCACCTGGACGACACGGGCACCGTCGCCGTCGCCGTCGCCGCGGTGCCGGCCGGAGCGCCTGTCCACGAGCCGGAGCCCGTGCTGAGCCCGGTGCCCGGTGCTCGATTCGCCGAGATCCCGGTCGACGCGATCATGCCCAACCCGAAGCAGCCCCGCCAGGTCTTCGACGAGGAGGCGCTGGAGGAGCTGAAGACCTCGATCCAGGAGGTCGGCTTCCTCCAGCCCATCGTCGTCCGACAGCTCGACGACGAGAAGTACGAACTGGTGATGGGCGAGCGGCGCTGGCGGGCCGCCCAGGCGGTGGGGCGGGAGAGCATCCCGGCGATCGTCCGGGACACCCGTGACGACGCGATGCTCCGCGACGCCCTGCTGGAGAACATCCACCGGGCGAACCTGAACCCTCTGGAAGAGGCCGCCGCCTACCAGCAACTGCTGGAGGAGTTCGGGGCCACCCACGAGGAGTTGGCCCGCCGGATCGGCCGGAGTCGCCCGCAGATCTCCAACACGATCCGACTGCTGAACCTGCCCGCACAGGTGCAGCGCCGGGTTGCCGCCGGCATCCTGTCGGCGGGGCACGCCCGCGCCCTGCTGAGCCTCGACGAGGCGGAGGCGCAGGAACAGCTGGCCCTGCGGATCGTGGCCGAGGGACTGTCGGTTCGGGCGACCGAGGAGATCGTCGCCCTGACGCTCAACGACGGACCGACGAAGGGCCAGGCCGCGAAGCGGCGACCCAAGGCGCACGCGCCGGCCCTGACCGATCTCGCCGATCGGCTGTCCGACCGGTTCGACACCCGCGTGAAGGTGGACATCGGCCGGAGCAAGGGCAAAATCACGATTGAGTTCGCGACGGTGGACGACCTTGAGCGGATCGTCGGGATCATCGGAGTGCAACAGGAGGAGAGCGGGGAGGACTGATTCCGCCCGCTCGCCTACGGCCGCGCTACCCCACCGGGGGCGCGGCCGTTCTGCATCCCGGGGTCGTCGCGGTTTCACGTGAAACAGACGGCGGACCTGACTCCAAGATCGGGTATGACCCGCGGATGTCGTCATCCTCGGCTCGCCCAACCAGTCAGCCGACCCGAGGTCCCGCTCTGGCAGCAGGAGAAGTGGGCGGGGCGGTGGAGCGGAAGTTCGGTCGGTCGCGTTGGCCGCACGTCGACAGCACAATCCGCTCGCGGCTCGCGGCTCGCGGCTCGCGATGACGGGGGGAAATGACGGGGGCGCGATGACGGGCGCGGCGGGCAGCGGGGCGTGGCGATCGGGTCGCCGTGGGCGCGGCGGTGCGCAGCGGTGGGCGACAAGCCCGCGTCGCGAGCGGCTGGTGGAGGAGCGGGCGCAGCGGCGGGCGGCGGACGCGGTGGCTGGCGACCGGCGGCGGCCGCTGAGGTGAGTGCGGGCCTTGAGAGGAACGGATCCTCTACACGCGTCGCAGAAGGCTCCGGGATGGTCCACTCGACCGCAACCACCCGCTGCGCCGATCAAAGCGCCAGCGGACCGCTGAGTGGCGCGAAACGACGTCTCCGTGGTCATCCGTAGGTGGGTCGAGGACCTCGATCGTGGTTAGCCCGCTGGAGCCGCCGCACAGCAACCCGGCGGGAGTCCGCCGGTCCGGGAGACCGCCAGACGGGTCAGACCGCCAGACCGCACGGCGGCCAGACCACCGGACCACCGGACCGCCGGACCACCGGACCGCACGACGGCTAGACCGCCAGACGGCTAGACCGCACCACGGCCAGACCCGAACTGGATGCACGGGCGGTAGACCCCAGCGCGATATCGGCCCTGGCTCCGGATCGTCTCCGCCACCCGGCGCGGCGGTTTCACGTGAAACCGAGATAGCGGCTCGCTGGCACCGGTCGAACCCTGGGGACGGAGTGACTGGTCAAGCGGAGTGGCCTCCCTATCCCAGCGATCGACGTTGGTGCTACGGGTCCGATCGACCCGTCCCGGGCTTTCCGGAGACATCAGGGGATCCACGCCGCGCGGGTGGGTGTTCTGCTGACACGGTCCGCGAACGCAAGCCAACCCGTCGCCGTCGACGCGTGCCAGATGAGCCAGCGGGAGGTCGTCGGTGGCTGGGGAACCGCGCCGACGGTGGCGCGCGACGCCGGTCGGAGCGCACCCCTCCGATTTCGTCTCCGGTGGCCGTCGACTAGGCCGATTTGGCGGTTCGCGGACAACGACCGACCGGCCGAAAAGTTATCCACACCGGTTGTCCACAGGCACCCCCCGTTTCACGTGAAACAGCGCGTGGGAGCGGGTGTGAGCCTGTGGATGACGGCCTGTGTTCAGGATCTCGGCAGCCTGTGGATATCGCCTCTCGGTGGCCCGCGCGACCACGCGCACCCGGTCGATGACGGGTGCCGATCCGGTGGCCCGGGACCGCTCGAACAGGTAGGGACAGCGGTGCCAGACTCGGTTAGGGTCAGCGTCGTGCACGACAACCCTCCCTCAGTCCCGGACTTCACCCAGTGGCCGTCATTCCCCTTCGAGGGTGACCTCCACGTGAAGCAACTCGATGATCCGGTCCCGGTCGAACCGCCGCGGAAGGGCGAGGGTCTCCGGGAATGCACCGCCTGCAACGCACCCGACGACGCCTACATCTGGGTGGGTGAGCGGTGGCGCGTCCGCGCCATGGACCGGCCCACCGGCCTGCCCATGGTGCTCATCCTGGAATCGCGCACCCACCTCGACCTCGGCGACCTGCCGAACCTGCTGGCCGCCGAGCTGGGGGTGATGACAGTACGTCTGGAGCGGGCCATCCGGTCGCTCGACGGCGTGGCACGGGTGCACGTCAATCGCTGGGGCGACGGCTCGGCTCATCTGCACATGTGGTTCCTCGCCCGTCCGTACGGCCGGCTTCAACTGCGGGGCACGTTCCTGTCCCTGTGGGACTCGATCCTGCCGCCGATCTCCGAGGCGCAGTGGCGGGAGAATCTGGCGCTCGTCGCGGCCTGGCTCGCCGAGTTTGGTGGCCGCCCGCTCGCCGAGCCGCCCCGTATCCAGTGGCAGGCGCCGTCCAGTCTGTTGGCCCAGTCTGCCGCCGCGGACGCCGCTGCCGCAGCGGAGGCTGCCTCAGCGGCAGCAGCCGGGACGGAGGCCGTCTCGGTCATCGAGGCGGCAGAGGAGATCCCGGAGCCGGCGCTCGACTCCACTCCTGATCCGACCGACGCCGACAGCCGGCCCAGGGCCGAACCGGTCGTGGAACCGGACGCTGATGCCGGCTCGACGACGAGCACCGTCACCGACCGCGCTGCTGAACCCGCCCGGTCGGCCACGGTCGGCGGTCCGGCGGTTGAACCCGCTCGGCCGGCGTCCGCCACCAACCTGCCCGGCATCCCGGCTTCCGGCACCCGGGACTCCACCGCCGCAGCATCGGGCAGCGCCGCATTGACTGCGGCCGCCACGGGCAGCACCGTCACGACGGCCACCGACGGACTCCACGTCGGCCTGGCGGAGGTGCCTACCGACAGCCCTCACGGTGTCGGAACGGCGGAGAAGCCCACCGGCCGGGCTCACCTCGGCCCGCCGAGTGGAAGCGCCGGGGAGGCTGATTCCGCCAACCCGGCCGTGTCCGACCCGGCCACCGGGGGCGCCTCCGGAGAGGCCGTCAGCAAGACCGCACCCGGGAAGGACGCCGGCACTCCGGGCCCGGACGCGCGCACCGATGGCACCGACACACCCGACGTAAGCGCGACCCACTGACCTGGAACCGCCAGTGAGGTTGACCCCCGGCAGGCCAACCTCACTGTCGTCCCGTCGGGTTGGCCCGCTCGGCCGTACGGGTTGGCGGGGAGGTCAGTGCTTGGTGAGGCGGGCGGCTGCTCGGGCGACAAGGGTGCCGAGAAGTCGGCCGAAGTCCAGGCCGGCCGCCTGCACAGCGAGCGGAAGCAGTGACGTCTCCGTCATCCCCGGCGAGACGTTGACCTCCAGCACGTGCGGCTGGCCGGCCGCGTCCACGATCACGTCGACGCGGGAGAGATCCCGTAGACCGAGCGCGGTGTGCGCGGCGAGGGCCACGTCAGCGACCGTGGCGGCCACATCCGGGGCCAGCCGGGCGGGGGCGTGCCAGGTGGTGCGCCCTGCCGTGTAGCGGGCGGCGTAGTCGTACACGCCGTTGCGCGGCACAATCTCCACCGGTGGCAGCGCCTGTGGACCGTCGCCGAGGTCGACGACGGAGACCGCCACATCCATGCCCGGCACGTACCGCTCCACGAGCGCCGTGGAGTAGTACGCGAAGCAGCCGACCATTGCGGCGGGCAGCGCGGCGGCGTCCCGGACCACCGCCCCGCCCAGCCCGGACCCGCCCTGCGCCGGCTTCACCATCAGGGGTACGCCCAGACGGTCGACGATCCGGTCCAGGACGGCGACCGCGCCGAGCTCGGAGAAACGATCGTGCGGGAGCGCCACCCAGTCGGGGGTGGGGATGCCGGCCTCGCGGAGCACCGCCTTGGCGGAAGGCTTGTCCCAGGCGACCCGGGAGGCCCGGGCGTCGCAGCCGACGTACGGGACATCGCACAGATCCAGCACCCCGCGCAGCGAGCCGTCCTCGCCGGTCGCGCCGTGCAGCGCGATCACCACCGCGTCCGGCGGGTCGGCGGCGAGCGACGGCAGCAGCGCTACGTCAGCGTCTCGCAGCTCGGCCTCCACCCCGACGGCGCGCAGCGCGTCGAGCACCCGACGACCGGAGCGCAGCGACACGTCCCGTTCGTAGGAGAGCCCACCCGCGAGCACCACGACGCGCAGGTCGGCCGAGATGGCGGAATCGGTCACGAGGAGGTGCTCGGCGGTCGTACCCATGCCGGCATCATGCCAAGTCGGGCCCGGGCACGTCGGAGCCGGCCCGGCCGCGTCGGCCGGCGGCACCACCCACGGCACCGAAGACCCGGCGCATAGCGATCTCCTGCTCCATCACCCCGGCCAGCCGGCGGACGCCCTCGCGGATCCGGTCCGGCGGCGGGAAGCTGAAGTTGAGCCGCATGGCGTCGGTGCCGGTGCCGTCGGCGTAGAAGCCGGTGCCGGGAACGTAGGCGACCCGGGCGGCGACCGCTCGCGGCATCATGGCCTTCGAGTCGAGCCCGTCGGGCAGGCTCGCCCACACGAACAGACCGCCGGCCGGGGTGGTCCAGCTGGTGCCCTCGGGCATCAGGTCGGCCATCGCGTCGAGCAGGGCGTCGCGGCGTTCCCGGTAGACCTCGCGATAGACCTTGAGCTGCTGCCGCCAGGGCATCGTGCTCAGGTAGGTGGCCACTGCGGCCTGGGCGAAGCCGCTGGGGCAGAGGATCTGCGCCTCGCTGGCGATGACCAGTTTGTCGCGGACCGCGTGCGGCGCCAGGATCCAGCCGACCCGCAGCCCGGGGGCGAAGGTCTTGGAGAAGGTGCTGAGGTAGAAGACGCCGTCGCGGCGGCGGGCCCGTAGAGGGGCCGGGGCCTCACCCTCGAACCCCAGTTGGCCGTACGGGTCGTCCTCGACGACGAGCAGGCCGGCGCGCTCGCAGATGTCGAGCACCCGTTCCCGGCGCTCCTCGCTGAGCGTCACGCCGGTCGGGTTCTGGTAGGTGGGGATCGTGTAGAGGAATTTGACCCGCTGGCCCGCGCGGGCCAGGTCGGCGATGGCCGTCTCCAGCGCCTCCGGGATCAGCCCGTCCTCATCCATCGGTACGTGGACGACCTGCGCCTGGGCGGCCTGAAACACGCCGAGCGCACCGACGTACGTAGGTCCCTCGGCGAGCACCACGTCGCCCGGGTCGAGGAAGAGCCGGGCGACCAGGTCCAGCGCCTGCTGCCCGCCCACCGTGACCACGACGTCCTCCGGGGAGGCGCCGCAGGCGGCGTCGATCCCGGAGAGCGACATCACCTCGCAGATCCGCTCGCGCAGCTCGAGGGTGCCCTGACCGATGCCGTACTGAAGGGTGGTCACGCCCTGCTCGGAACCGAGCCGGCCGAGCATCTCGCCGACCGCGTCCAGCGGAAGGGCGGCAATGTACGGTGCGCCACCGGCAAGCGAGACGACCTCCGGACGACTGGCCACCGCGAACAATGCTCGAATCTCGGAGGCGGTCATCCCGCGTACCCGCCGGGCGTACCGGTCGGTGTAGTCGTCGAGTGTCGTGCCGGTCATGACCTCACCTCGATCACTGCTCGAGTGGCTCCCGCCCGGGTACCCCGCACACCGCTGACCATGGCGGCGGACACACCGATTGTCGATCCTAGTCCGCCGGAGTCGTGCTGCCGCCGTGCCGCAGCAGATCGACCACATGGCGGACCGTCCTCGGCGTCCCCCGTTGCGGTGGGCATTCGCGCGTCCCCTCCCGCATCGCCGATCGGCGGCGTACGATCGCTCGTCGGGGGCAGGAAGGCGGCGCTGTCGTTCCATGCCGGTCTCACCACCGAGCCTATTGTGGGGATGCGCCATATGTCGCGACGTCTGGTCAGCCTGACCCTCGACACGTTGGAAGACCTTCCGCGCCGGTGCCGGCAGTGCGTCTACTGGGAGCTCGATCCGGTCTCCGCGGACCGCGCCTGCGCTGCTGGCGACCCGGCCCTGGAGAAGGAGGCATGGGTCTCCCAGACGCTGCTGGAGTGGGGTTCCTGCGGCAAACTCGCGTACGTCGACGGCATGCCGGCCGGCTTCGTGATGTACGCCCCGCCCGCTTACGTGCCCCGGTCGATGGCGTTTCCGACCTCGCCGGTCTCCGCGGACGCGGCACTGTTGATGACAGCCAACGTGGTCGCCGCGTTCTCCGGCGGCGGGTTGGGCCGGATGCTGGTGCAGGGTGTCGCCCGGGATCTGACCAAGCGTGGGATCAAGGCGATCGAGGCGTTCGGCGATGCCAAGTTCGGTGACGCGGACGACCCGGCCGGCGGTTGCGTGGCACCTGTCGACTTCTTCCTCTCCGTGGGCTTCAAGACGGTACGTCCGCATCCGCGCTTCCCTCGGTTGCGTCTTGAGCTGCGCACGGCGCTGAGCTGGAAGTCCGACGTCGAGTACGCGCTGGAGAAGCTGCTCGGGTCGATGAGCCCGGAAACCCTGCTCCGGCCGGTCCGTCCGGCCCCGGCCACCCGCTCCACCAACGGCTGACGCCCGGCGGTGAATCAGTCCACCACAGTGCCGGCGGTCACCACGGCACGCAGTTCGCTGACGTCGAGCGATCCGGTCGGGACGTCTCGTTCGATCGGGTAGTACATCCGCTGCACCGCGGCCACGATCGCCTCCACCACCCGGTCCCGGAACCGGGGGTCGACAAGGTGGGCGCGGTCCGTCGGCGAGGTGAGGTAGCCGACCTCGACCCGGACGGCGGGCATACGCGTCAGTCGCAGCAACTCCCACGTCTTGGCGTGGGTACGGCAGTCCCGCAGCCCGGTGCGGGCGACGATTTCCCGCTGCACCAGCCCGGCCAGGCGTTCACCGGTCGCCGAGGTGACCCCGTTGTCGGTGCCGTAGTGGTAGGTCGCGACGCCCTCCGCATCCGGGTTGGCGTGGCCGTCAAGGTGCAGCGAGATGAAAACGTCGGCGCCGAGCGAGTTGGCGAGCAGGGCCCGGTCGGAGTCCGGCAGGCAACTGTCGGGCGACGGGCCCCGGGTGAGCTGCACCCGCACCCCGGAGGCGGCGAGCCGCCCCTCCAGTCGGCTGGCCAGGTCGTGCACCAGGTCCGCCTCGGTCCAGCGCAGCGAGCCGTCGGGCACCACCATTCCGGGGTCGGTGCCGCCGTGCCCCGGGTCGATGACGACGGTCTTGCCGACCAACGCCGGCCCGGACTGCCGGATCGCGTCGGATTCGCGGAGCCACTGCGGGCGGCCACCGACCACCTTGCGGCCGATGCGGCGGAGCGCGTTCATCGTGTGTGGGCCGCAGGAGCCGTCCGGGGTGAGCCCGACCTCACGTTGGAACTGGGCCACCGCCCGCGACGTCCGGACACCGTAGATCGCGTCCGCGCGGCCCACGTCGTACCCCATCTCCAGCAGTCGCTCCTGTAGCGACCGGACGTCCTCGCCGGTGAGCGGCTCGGGGACCGCGTGGTAGAGGGTGCGGGCGCCGAGCCGCCAACGGGCGGCATCCAGGGCGCGCCAGGTCTCCGCGCCGACCCGGCCGTCCACACTGAGCCCCCGCGACTGCTGGAAGGCGCGGACGGCCCGCTCGGTGTCGAGGTCGAACTCGTCGGTGTGCGGGCCAGCGGCGGCCAGCAGTTCGAGGCCGGTCAGAATGGTACGGATCTCCGTGACCGCGGGTCCCCGGTCACCGGGTCGGATCGGACGCACGCACGACCCCCTCTGCACGACACTGGCTGGCCGGGCGGCCCAGGCTTGAGGCTATGCGTTCCGGGGCGGCGAGGTGGCTGGGGCCGAGAAATCCGTCGACGGTACGGCCGAGAAGACACCGAACCCCGCACCCGGCGAGCGGGTACGGGGTTCGGTTGATGTTTCTGCTGGTCAGAGGGCCGATTCGATGAGCCGGACCAGCTCGCCCTTCGGCTTGGCACCGGCGATCGACTGGACCGGCTGGCCGTTCTTGAAGACGGTGAGCGTCGGCACCGACATCACCCGGTAGGCCCGAGCGGTCTCCGGGTTCTCGTCGATGTTGAGCTTGACGATGGTGACCTGGTCACCCATCTCCCGGGCGATCTCCTCGAGCAGCGGCGACACCTTGCGGCACGGCCCGCACCACTCCGCCCAGAAGTCCACCAGCACCGGCTTGTCGGCCTGCAGCACGTCAGCGACGAAGCTCTTGTCGGTGACCGCCTTGGTTGTTCCCACTATGCCCCTCCTCCGGGATGTGTTCCTTGTTTCAGCTGAGCGTCGCGATGAACCGCTCGGCGTCGAGCGCGGCGGCACAACCGGTGCCGGCCGCGGTGATCGCCTGACGGTAGGTGTGGTCGACCACGTCGCCAGCGGCGAAGACACCGGGCACGTTGGTGCGGGTGCTCGGGGCGTGGACCTTCACGTAGCCCTCGTCGTCCAGCTCGACCTGGCCCTGGAACAGCTCGCTGCGGGGGTCGTGACCGATGGCGACGAAGACGCCGGTCACGTCCATCACCTTGGTCTCGCCGGTGTGCACGTTGCGGACGCGAACGCCGGTGACCTTGCCGTCCTCGCCGAGGATCTCCTCGACGGTGCTGTTCCACTCGACCTTGATCTTCTCGTTGCTCAGCGCCCGGTCGGCCATGATCTTGCTGGCCCGGAACGAATCGCGGCGGTGGATGATGGTCACCGACTCCGCGAAGCGGGTGAGGAAGGTGGCCTCCTCCATCGCCGAGTCGCCGCCACCGACGACCACGATCTGCTGGTTGCGGAAGAAGAACCCGTCACAGGTGGCACACGCGGAGACGCCGTGACCCAGGAATTCCTGCTCACCGGGCACGCCCAGCGGACGCCAGGCCGAACCGGTGGAGAGAATGATGGATCGCGCCCGGTAGGCGGTCTCGCCAACCCAGACGGTGCTCACCGCGCCGGAGCCGGCGTCGCCGGTGTCCACCAGCTCGACCCGGGTCACGTCGTCGGTGAGGAACTCGGCGCCGAACCGCTCGGCCTGCTTGCGCATGTTGTCCATCAGCTCGGGGCCGAGGATGCCGTCGGCGAAGCCGGGGAAGTTTTCCACCTCGGTCGTGGTCATCAGCGCGCCACCGGACTGCACGCCCTCAATGATCAGCGGCTTCAGGTTGGCACGTGCGGCGTAGACCGCCGCTGTGTAGCCGGCCGGCCCGGAGCCGATGATGATCAGGTTGCGGACCTCGTCCACTGCCGTCTCCCGAGTTGTGTGTGTTCGGCGTCGGCGCGAGCACCGATGCTGATCCGAGTCGCCGACGCCTGGGTGGGGCCGGCAGCTGACTTCCAGAACGTCATCGTACGAACCGGGGATTCCCGAGCCGGGCATCCGGTGGGTCAGGTCACGTGGGGGGTCATCGTGCCATTGACCGTGGATTCACCCTACCCGCGCCGAATACCGGCTGTCCGAGCCGGACCCAGGCACTCCGCACTCGGGGCCACTCACCCAGGCCCACCGGGCGCCGGTCGCGTCGGTGAAGTGGATGACCAGCGCCTGATCGCCCTGGAACCGCGCGTAATCGATCACCTCGACCACCAGTGGGGCCGATCCGTGCTCCGTCGCCACACTGGTCAGACAGCTGGTCAGCGCGGCCTCGTCGGTCAGCCGGGCCAGCTGGTCCGACCCGTAGGGAGAGGGACGGCGACCGCCCTCGGCATCCACCTTCGGCTGCTCGCCCGGGGTGTTGCCGGTCGCCCGGCTGGCGGCCGGTGTGCGTGGCGCGTCAGTGTCGTAGGCGTTGCCGAGGGTCTGCGGGGTGTAGTTCGTACCACTGCGCAGTGCCGGCCCGGTGGTGCGGGCCGTCCCGGCCCCCGCGACGCCCTCCGGCGCGCTGGCCGGCTGGTTCATGGCGTTTGTGCGGCCGGAGTCGTCCGACGCCCGCATCGAGAGCTGGTTGAGGCCCAGCGCGACGGCGATGACGGCGATCGCGGCGGCGGCCACTGGTGCGCCGCGGCGGGCCCAGCCGCGCTGGCGGCGGCCCGGACCGGTGGACGCCCAGCGCCCCGACCCGGCGGGCGGGGGGACGGGAGGCCGGCGACCAGCCCCGCCCTGCGTCGGTACGACCAACGGCGTCGCCGCGTCGCCGGCCCGATCGACGCTGGGCGCGCCGACTGGTGCCTCCTCGGTCGAGGTGTCGGTAGTCGGCTCCGCGGAGGCCAACGCGGCCAGGAGGCGGTCGGTGATCGCCGCCGGCATCTCCGGTGACGGCTCGGCCCAGTGGGTCAGGTCCGTCCGGACCTCGGTCACGGCGGGGGCCAGCAGCGCGTACGCCTCGGCCCAGGACGGGTCCGCGGAGACCAGTTGGGCGACCTCGTCCTGCTGCGGGGTGCCGTCCAACGCCCCGCCGAGGTAGTCAGCGAGGAGGTCGATGTCGACCTCCCGGAACCCCTCGGTCGTCACGTGTCCTCCTGGTTGGCGTCCCGCCGGTATCGACCTGACCTCGATCCGACGCCCTCCACCGGGCCGGGGTTCCCGGGCGTGACGCCGGGCACGCCCGTGATCGGGGCGGTGGGGTCCGGTCGGGCCGAAGGCGTCGCGACGGTGGCGGGGCGGAGATGCCCGAGCAGCACGGCCAGCCGCGCCCGGCCCCGGGCACACCGGCTCTTCACCGTGCCCTCGGCGACGCCGAGGATGCGGGCGACCTCGGCGACCGGATAGCCCTGTACGTCGACAAGCACCAGCGCGGCGCGTTGCTCAAGGGGCAGCGCGGCGAGCGCCTCGCGGACCACCAGCACGGTGTCGTGGTCCGTTACCGGTGCCGCCGGCTCCAGCCCGCCGGTGCCCGATCCGTCGTCGGCCCGGTTGCCGTCCGGCAGCGGCACTGTGGGGTGCGCCTGCCGTCGTCGGATCCGGTCCAGGCAGGCGTTGACCACGATGCGGTGCAGCCACGTGGTGACGGCGGAGTCGCCGCGGAAGCGGGCCGCCGCCCGATGCGCCGACAGCAGGGCGTCCTGGAGCGCGTCGGCCGCCTCCTCGCGGTCGCCGAGCGTCCGCAGGGCCACCGCCCACAACCGGTCCCGGTGGCGGTGGAACAGTTCGGTGAAGGCGTCCCGGTCTCCGGCGACGTGCGCGCGCAGCAGCTCCAGGTCGCTTGCGGCGGCGCGCCCGTCCATCACCGCGTCCAGTGCGTGCGAGGCCCGGATCGTGGGGCCCGGCTCACGACCCCTGGACCGTAATCTCCTGCACCCCCAGCTTGAACCCACCCTCGGACGGAGGCAGCTCGGTGATCCAGAACAGCAGGTACTGGTATTTCTTGTCGGCGTCGAAGCCGTTGAACGTCATGGTGGTGCCGTCGTGGTCCTCGAACGGCTGGCCGATGCCGGTCTTGTAGCTTGCGACCAACTGCTTGTCACCGCTGGAGCTGGACTCCGGTTTGATCGTGCCGGCGAGCAGTTGAGCGGACGCGCCGGTAGCCGACAGCACCGCCTGCACCGACCTGACGGTGTGCGGCTCGCCGAGGTCGATCCAGACGCCCATGCCCTTCTTCAGGTTGCCGAAGTTGGGCTTGTTCACGTAGGTCTCGGTCTCCCAGCCCTTGTCCTCGTCACCGTCGATGACCTTCTCGGCGTCACGGACCTCACTGCGGTCCTTGCTGTCCGGGTCGATGATCCGGACGCCCTTCACCGTCAGCTTGCGGGCGGTCGCGGCGGCCGGGGTGGCGTCGCCGGCCGGGGCACTGGAGGTCGGTGCGGCGACCGGGTTGGACTGCGGGTCCTCGTCGTCGCCACCCAAGGCGATGATCCCGATCAGCAGACCGACCAGGGCAACGGCCAGCAGACCGGCGATGCCGACGGCGACCTTGCGGCCTCCGGCCGCGGCCAGCGGTGACGGCTCTTCCCCGGTTTCGCCGGCGAACCGCAGCGGCCCGCTGTTGTCGAGGTAGTGCTCGTCCTCGGCCGGCACGTCCAGTCGCGCCAGTTCCGCGGCGAGCACGTCGGAGGACGGCGGCGCGATCTCGGCGTCGAGCAGGTCCATGGTCAGGTCGTCCAGGTACGCCGGAACGCCCGCCCGAACCTGGCGCGGTGCCGCGATGGCACCCCCGGCGTCCCGAACAGCGTCCGGGATGGCGGCGCGGCCGTGGCCGGCGGTGGCGCCGTGAAGTGGTGCCTCGGCGTGTGGCCAGGAGCCGGTCAGCGCGAAGTAGAGAACCCCGCCGACCGCCCGGATGTCGTTCTCCTGGCTGTCGGCACCGTCGGTGCGGGCGTCGGCCAGGACCACCCGGCCCTCATCGCTGATCATGACGGTGCCAGGGTGGACGTTGCCGTGCACCATGCCGGTGGCGTGCACCGCGGCGAGCGCGCTCGCGACGGCGTTGCCGATCGCGGTGGCCCGGGCCGGGTCCAGGGGGCCGTCGGTCGCCAGGTCCCGCAGGGACTGCCCGTCGACCCACTCGCGCACCACGTACGCCCGGTCGGCCTCGTCGATCGCGTCGTAGACGCCGACCAGGTTGGGGTGGATGACCCGGCTGGCCGCGACGGCGGCCTGAAGCATCTCGGTGGCGGAGTCGCCACCCGGGTAACGCAGCACCACGGCAACGGGACGGCGCAGGATGACATCGACCCCGCGCCAGACCAGCCGACCCGCGCTGTCGTTGTTGATGTGCTCAACCAGTTCGTACCGCTCGGCGAGGACTTCACCGGCCGTGGGAGCACCGAAGGTCATGACCGGAGGAGCGCTTTCGTCTGCCTCCTGACCCTCGCCGACCTGGGTCACCCGTCCTCCCTCGGTGATCGTGTCGATCGATGAACCCGAACTGCTGGGCATGTGGCTTCCCGCTCTGCCGTTGAAGGAACCGGCCGACCGGTGTCGACGCCCAGCGTCGGCCCCTGCCGTACCCGTCGAGAGCGACCTTACCCGGGTTGCCCGTCTCTCCGACATGTCATCTTCCCGCCGTACCTGGCGGGGTTTCCGGCTGTCGAAGAGCTCGTCCGGTTACGACCGTTGTCAGCCACGTTGCTGGCACATGTACTAGCTAATCTACGGCTTCACCGCAAGTGACCGACGCCGGGGCTGGGCTGGCGTGGCGCTCGCGCTGCCTCGTACGTTCCCACCGATCGGGTCGCCACCCTCAGCCGTACGGTTGGTTATCCACAGGCCGAAGCGGTGGTTGACCGGCGAATCGCGGAGTTATCCACAGGTGCATCCCCAGCCTGGTGATCCGTAGTCACGGTCCGTATGAGTGCCAACTTGTTGTAATCGGGTGTGGACGTTCAGCGACCGAGGCGGCGGCGAACCATCCCGACCACCTCGGTGATCTCCCCGATCCGCAGCAGCATGGCCAGACCCAGGTAGCTCCCGCCGATCACCACGCCACCGATCACCAACTGGACGATCGCCTCCAGGCGGCTGGGGGTGTCGTCACCGGGCAGCAGCTTCACCACCAGGAGGCCGACCACTGCCGAACCCAACGCCGCCACCGCGACCCTGCCGCCGGTCCGCATGATCTCGCCGAGCCCGATTCGACCGACGCGCGGCCGAAGCAGCCAGGCCGAGCCGATCGCGGCAGCCAGATAGGAGACCGTGTTGCCGATCATCATTCCCGCACCGGCGAAGCTCGCCGAGAAGGCGACGTACAGCACGATCTGCACCCCGATTCGCAGCGCCACCACCGGGATGTTGATGAGAGCCGGCGTGCGGGTGTCGGGCAGCGCGTAGAACGCGAAGGTGAAGAGCTGACTGACCGCGAACGGGACGAGCGCGAGCGCGGCGGCGAGCAACACGACGGACGTGGCGGTGGCGTTGTCCTCGTTGAACGCGCCGAACCGGAACAGCGTGAACGCGATCGGGGTGGCGAGGACGGCGTAGCAGACCGCGATCGGGGCGAGCACCGCCGTGACCGTGCGGGTACCCCGGGAGAGGTCGGCGGCGAGGTCGGCGTACCGGCCGTCGGCGGCGGCCGCGCTCATCCGGGGCATCAGCGCCGTGATGATCGAGACGGCGATGATGCCGTGCGCGGTCATCAGCAGCAGGAACACGTTGTTGTAGATCAGCGGGCCGGCGGCGTTCTCCTTGCCGGCCCGGTTCAGCAGGTTGAACAGCACGATCAGGCCGACCTGGCTCACCGCGACGTAGCAGATCATCCAGGCTCCGAGCCGGCCCAGCTCGCGTAGGCCCAGCTCGCGGAAGTCGAAGCGAAGCTTCCAGCGGAAGCCGACCTTGCGCAGTGCCGGCAGCAGGCCCATCGCCTGGACGGCGACGCCGAGCAGGGTGCCACCGCCAATCAGCAGGACCCGCCCGGTGGTCATGTCGTCCGGCTTGACGATCTCCGCACCGAAGATCGCGATGTAGAGGCCGGCGGTGCCGATCACCACCAGGTTGTTCAGGATCGGTGCCCACATCGGGGCGGCGAAGTGCCCCCGGGTGTTGAGCACCGCACTGATCAGCGCGCTCAACCCGGAGAAGAAGATCATCGGCAGCATCAGGCGGGCGAGCCCGGTGACCAGCCCTGAGTAGCCGTCAGCCGACTCCTCTCCGCCGTAGAGCCAGGTCAGCGGCGCTGCCAGCAGGAGAGCGAGCAGGGCCGCCGCGCCGAGTGCGAGCACCGCCAAGGTCAGCAGCCGCTGTGCGTACGCCTGACCGCCATCAGTGTCGATCTTGCGTCGCCGCACCAGCACCGGGATCAGCACGCTGGTGAGGACACCGCCGAGCAGGAACTCGTAGACCATGCCGGGCAGGATCTGCGCGGTGGTGTACGCGTCACCGACCAGCGCGCCGCCGAGCGCCGCGCCGATCACCAGGTTGCGCAGGAAGCCGGTGCCCCGGCTGACCAGGCTGCCGATCGCCATCACCGCGCTGTTGGCAGCCGCGCTCGCCTCGGCCACCTGTTCCTGCGGTGGTGCGGTCGACTCCATGGCCGGCTGGTTCAGCGGCTCGGCGGAGATGAAGGTGGCGCCATCCCCGGGTCGGGCGTTGGCACCGCCATCGTTCGCGGCGTTGGCGCTGCGGTAGAGCCCGCCGCTCATCTCCAGCCTCCCAGGGGTACGTCGAGTCGGACACCGACCCGCACGCCACAGACCATAGTCAACCCCCACCCGTTACCCGCGCCCGGCGGATCGGATCACACCCCGGCCCGATAAGCTGGTGATCCCATGTCCGAAGCCTCCGCTCCTCACGCCGCCGACCGCCGCGAACTCACCGCCGCGCAGCGCAACGCCGTCGCCGAACTGCTCCGGGTGTCCCCGGTCGCCGACGAGTTGGGCCGCCGCTTCGTCCGCGCCGGTCACGAGTTGCACCTGGTGGGCGGTTCGGTGCGGGATGCCCTGCTCGGTCGACTCGGGGATGACCTCGACTTCTGCACCGACGCGCACCCCGACGAGACCCTGCGGATCATCAAGGGCTGGGCCGAGTCGATCTGGGAGACCGGTCGGGAGTTCGGCACCATCGGCGCTCAGCGCGACGGCCTCCGACTGGAGATCACCACCTTCCGTGCGGAGTCGTACGACCAGGTCAGCCGCAACCCGGTGGTGGTGTACGGCACCAGCCTCGACGAGGACCTGAAGCGGCGCGACTTCACGATCAACGCGATGGCTGTGAGCCTGCCGGACCACCGGTTCACCGACCCGCACGGTGGGCTGGACGATCTCTCGGCCAAGGTGATCCGTACCCCGAGCACGCCTGGTGAGTCGTTCGGCGATGACCCGCTGCGGATGCTGCGGGCCGCCCGGTTCGCCGCCCAGCTGCGTTTCGCCGTGCACCCGGACGTGCACCTGGCGATGACCGAGATGGCCGCCGACCTGGACCGGATCACCGCCGAGCGGATCCGCGACGAGTTCACCAAGCTGCTCTGCGGCGCGGACCCGATCACCGGGCTGCGGCTGCTGGTCGACACCGGGCTGGCCGAGCGGTTCCTGCCGGAGCTGACCGGGCTGAAGCTGGAGATCGACGAGCACGCCCAGCACAAGGACGTCTACGAGCACACGTTGACTGTCGTCGAGAACGCGGTCTCCTACGAGGAGGAGGGCTGCGACTTCATCCTGCGGATGGCCGCCCTCCTGCACGACGTGGGCAAGCCGGCGACGAAGGCGGTCGGGTCCGACGGCCGGGTCAGCTTCCACCACCACGAGGTGGTCGGCGCCCGGCTGACCAAGGCCCGGATGAAGGCGATGCGCTACCCCAAGGACGTCACAGCGCAGGTGACCGCGCTGGTCGCGCTGCACCTGCGTTTCTACGGGTACGGGCGGGGCGAGTGGACCGACTCGGCGGTGCGCCGCTACGTCGCCGACGCCGGTGACCTGCTGCCCCGCTTGCACAAGCTGACCCGCTCCGACTGCACGACCCGCAACCGGCGCAAGGCCGCCCAGCTCGCGGCCGACTACGACGCGCTGGAGGATCGGATCGCCCGGATCGCGGCCGAGGAAGACCTGGCGCGGGTTCGACCCGACCTGGACGGTAACGCGATCATGGAGCTGCTCGGCGTACCGCCGGGGCCGGTGGTCGGGCGGGCCTGGAAGCACCTCAAGGAGCAACGCCTTGAGCACGGCCCGCTGGACCGCGACGCCGCCGAGGCGGAGCTGCTGCGCTGGGCTCGCGCCGAGGGCATCCTCGGCTGACGCGCGCAACGTCAGTGTTGGTCAGGTAGCGCCGTCTGCAGCGAGGTGGCGGGAGCCGTCGCTTCAGGGCGTGGCTGCGACGCTGCACGGCTGTCCGGTCGACGACGAAACGCCAGCGGATCGACCGAATGGCTGAGGTGTATCGCTTTCATCGTCGTCCATGATGGCTGGGCGTCCGTCGGCTACCGGTGCACTGACACCGCCGCCGACCCCACCGCCCGTCCGGTCGTCCGGATTGGACGGGCGACGACCAACGGGGAGATCACCTAGTGAAACGCCGTGGCGTGATACGCCGCTCGGCGGTGGCGAGCCTTGCTCTCGCCTCCGCAACCATCATCGTCAGCGCCGCGACCGGCGGGGCCGCAATGGCCGAACCGACCGCTCCGTTGGCACCGAAGCCCGCAAGTAAGTTGACCGCTCCCAAGCCGGACGGCCGGTTGGACAAGGCCAAGCCCGCCGAGGTCGTGCCGGGTCGCTACATCGTGGTGCTCAAGAACAAGAAGACCACCCCCGCCAAGATCAAGGCTGCCGCCTCGGCTCTGGCCAAGGAGAACGGTGGCAGCGTCGGCCGGCTGTACAGCAGCGCCGTCAACGGCTACTCCGCCGCGATGACCGCGAAGCAGGCCGGCCGGCTGGCCGCCGACCCGGATGTCGCCTCCGTGGAGCCGGTGGTCCGCTTCCACAAGAGTGGAACGCAGAGCGCGCCTCCCTCCTGGGGCCTGGACCGGATCGATCAGGTCTCGCCCAAGCTGAATGGCAGCTACACCTACCCCACCACCGGTGCCGGGGTGAGGGCGTACATCGTCGACACTGGCATCGACATCAATCACAGTGACTTCGGTGGCCGTGCCTCGTACGGCTACGACGCGATCGATCGGGACAATGTGGCGCAGGACTGCCACGGTCACGGCACGCACGTGGCGGGCACCGTCGGCGGCACGAAGTACGGCGTGGCCAAGGGCGTCAACCTGGTCGCCGTCCGGGTCCTCGACTGCGAGGGTTCCGGCACCACCGAGGAGGTCCTGGCCGGGATCGACTGGGTGACCGCCAACGCGCAGAAGCCTGCCGTGGTCAACATGAGCCTCGGCGGGCCGGAGGACCCGGACTCCCCGGCGCTCTCCAACGCGGTCAGCAACTCCATCGCCACCGGTCTCACCTACGCGGTGGCCGCCGGCAACGAAGCGGACGATGCCTGCTACTACACCCCGGCCAGGGTGTCGGCGGCGATCACCGTCGGAGCCACCGACAGGTTCGATCGTCGGGTCTCGACCGAGAAGTGGGATTCGAACTACGGTCCGTGTGTCGACGTCTGGGCTCCGGGCGTTGACATCGTCTCGGCGGCTAGTGGGACCACCGACGGGTCGGTGGCCTTCAGCGGGACCTCGATGGCGGCGCCGCACGTGGCGGGAGCCGCTGCGCTGCTGCTTCAGTCGAACCCGACGTGGTCCCCGACGCAGGTGCGCAACACGATAGTGACCCGAGGGCTCGCCGGCGCTGTCTTGAACCCGCAGGGCGGGGTGGACCGTCTGCTCAACGTCGCGGCGGCCCTCTCTCCCGCGCGCTCCGCGCACGGTCTGCTGGCGCGTTCCAACGGCTATTTCGTCTCGGCTGACGGTGCGGGCAGCAAGCCGCTGGCCTCCGTCGGCCCGGTGCTGGGCGGCTGGGAGAAGCTCGACATCGTCGACGCCGGCAGCGGCCTGGTCGCACTGCGGGCGAACGTCAACGGCAAGTACGTCAGCGCCAACGGTGCCGGCAGCAAGCCGCTGATCGCCGCCGCCGCGACGGTGAGCACCTGGGAGAAGTTCCAGCTGGTTCACAACATCGACGGCACCGTGAGCCTGAAGGCCACTGTCAACAACAAGTACGTCAGTGCGCCCAGCAACGGTGGCCCGCTGATTGCCAGCGCGGCGAACGCCAGCACCTGGGAGAAGTTCGACCTCGAGACGAACCTGATCGTCAGCTTCAAGTCGTCCGCGAGCGGCAAGTACGTCTCCGCTGACGGTGCCGGGAGCAAGCCGCTGATCCCGGTGGCCGCGACGGTCAGCACCTGGGAGAAGTTCGAGCTGTTCGATCTGGACTTCTACGGCTACTTCGGCCTGCGGTCGTTGGCCAACGGCAAGTGGGTCTCGGCGACCGGTGCCGGATCGCAGCCGATGGTCGCCTCGGCCACCGGTATCGACGCCTGGGAGGCCTTCACCTTCTGGCACCGGGGTTTCGGGGACACGGACGGGTCGGGCTGGATCTATGCGAACGTCGACGGGCAGGCGGTCAGTGCCGGCAGCGCCGGCACCAGCCAGCTGATCCCGAACAAGAACTTCGACTTCTCTGCTCCGGACTTCGGTCTCTCGGCGGGCGAGCGCTTCGTCATGAACCTCGCCTGAACCAACAACTGAATTACCACCGGCGCCCGCCGGCACCCCTCCTTCGGGAGGCAGTGCCGGCGGGCGCCGGCCGTTCGTGGGTCATCCGGTGCCGGCCAGATCCCTGACTTGTCGGCCGGTTTGTCTGGCTCAGCGCGAAACGGTACTGCCGTCCACAGTGTCGACCCCGGTGGTCGGCGCGGTGGCGTCGGTGCGTCCAGCACCGAGCCGTGCCAGCAGGCCGGGCAGGTCGATCCCGGTGAGGTCGCTGCCGAGCTGGAGGCCCTGGGCCACGTTGCCGGCCACCGACTTCGTGAGCGACGACGCGCCGTCGGTGGAGATGACCGTCATCTTGTCGATCGCCCCGATCGGCGCGCTGGCCGCCTCGACGACCTGCGGCAGCACCTTGACCAGCAGGTCCAGTACGGCCGCCTCTCCGTACGCGGCGAACGCCTCGGCCTTGCGCGCCATCGCGTCGGCCTCGGCCTCACCCTTGGCGAGGATGGCCGCGGCCTCGGCCTGACCTTCCCGCTCCACCGCCTCGGCGATGGCGGAACGCCGCCGCTGCTCGGCCTCACCCTCCTTGGCGCCTTCGATGGCGTTGGCCTCGGCGAGCGCGGCACGTCGGGCCCGCTCACCCTCACCGGTGAGGCGGGCCTGCTCGGCGGAGGCCTGCGCGGCGGCGATGACCGACTGGCGCTGCGCGTCGGCGTGCAGCACCGCCGCGTTGCGGGACGCCTCGGCCTCCTGCTCCACCTTGTACCGGGCCGCGTCGGCCGGCTTGCGAACCTCGGTGTCGAGCTGGCGCTGCTTGAGTTCGGCGTTCCGCTCGGCCACCTTCTGCTGTTCGGAGAGGATCGCCTGGTCCCGCTCGGCCTGGGCGAGCGGTCCGGCCGCTGCGGACTTCGCCTTCGCCGCGTCGATCTCGGCCTGGATGCCGGCCTGCTTGAGGGCCAGGTTGCGGTTCGCCTCGGCGATGGCCTCCTCGGCCAGCAGTCGCTCCTGCTCGGCCTGCTGCCGGGCCCGGGCCTCGGCGATCGCCGCGTCCTTGAGCACCCGGGCGGCCTCGGGTCGGCCCAGGTCCTGGAGGTAGGAGCCTTCGGCGAGGATGTCCTGGAGTTGGAAGGTGTCCAACACCAGACCCTGGTTGGTCATCGAGTGCTCGGCTTCCTCGGCGACCGCGCTGGCGAACGCCGCCCGGTCCCGGATGACCTCCTCGACGGTGAGCCGGCCGACGATCGAGCGCAGCGCGCCGGCCAGCACCTCCCGGGTGAAGTTGTCGATCTCGTCCTGCTGGTGCAGGAACCGTTGGGCGGCGGCCCGGATCGCGTCCTCGGTGCCGCCGACCTTGACGATCGCCACCCCGTGCAGGTCGGCGCGGATGCCCTGCTTGCTCACGGCGCCTCGGATGCCGACGTCGATCCGCCGGCTGGACAGGTCGAGCGACTGGAGCTTCTGCACCACCGGCAACACGAACACCGAGGCGCCCAGCACGACCTTCTGACCGGAGTTGTCGGTGGACCGCCCGCCGTCGGCGGTCTGGGTGGTGCGGCCCTTGCGACCGGTGACGATGAACGCCTCGTTCGGGCCGGCCACCTTGATCCGGGAGAGCACGAAGAGCACCAGGATGAGCGCGAGGAGGACCGCGCCACCGATGGCGATGAGTAGGGCCATATGAGGAGTCCCGTCTATGAGGGGGAGGTCAGTAGGTCTCTACGTGCACGCTGGTCTCACTGAGCGCCTGCACGACGAAGACCTGTGCGCCGATCGGGATCGGCTGGTCCGCGCGGGCGCTGAGCTTGACCGGTTGGCCGGCGAGGCGGATGCGAACCTCGCCGTACCCGTTGGCCGGCACCGGGGTGACGACCAGGCCGAGCGCGCCGACCAGGTCGTCGCGGGTGGGGGTGGGGTCGGTGCGCATGTTCCGCGCCGCCCGGCTCAGCCGGGACGCCAACCAGCCGGTGGGCACGGCTGCGAGCACGCCGCCGGCCGCCGCCCCGACGACCATGCCGGGGGTACGCGCACCGAGCAGCTCGTTGACGATGGCCGCGCCGAACCCGAAAGCCCCGGCGAAGCCGGCGACCGTCTCGACCGAGATCGGCCCGTCCACGTCGGCGTGCCCGAACTGGAGCAGCTCGGTGCCGAGCAGGGCGAGCGCGAGCACACCGATGCCCGCCCCGCCGATGATCAGAAAGATGAGCGTCCCGGTTGCCACGACCTTGACGGTATCGACGCCGCGCAACGCTGAACGGCCTGGCAGGGCCCCAAGATGATCTATCGACGCCGGGTCGGGAGTGGCGCTCAGCCCGACGTTGGCGGCCGGGCCGGCGAGAGAGCCCGCGTCGGGGAGAATAGGTGGATGCGCTGGACTGTGCTCGACTCACCGATCGGTGAGTTCTCCGTCGCCACCGACGGCACGAGCGTCCGCGGTGCCCATTTCGGCCGGTTCGAGGCTGCCACCATCGACCCCGACGACGCGCTGTCCCGGCAGGCCGTCGACGAGCTGCGGGCGTACTTCGCCGGTGAGCTGACCGCGTTCACCGTCCCGGTGTCGGTGCCGCGCGGCTCCGACTTCGAGCGCGCCGTGTGGCGGGAGATGACGCGGATCCCGTACGGGGAGACGCTGACGTATGGCGAGGTGGCGCGCCTGGTCGGCGATCCCGGAGCGGCACGGGCGGTGGGCGTGGCCTGCAACCGCAACCCGGTCCCGGTGCTCGTGCCCTGTCACCGGATCGTCGGCGCGGGCGGCAAGCTGGTCGGCTTCGGTGGGGGCCTGCCGCGCAAGGTCACGTTGTTGGAGTTGGAGGCCGGGGTCGCGCTGCGACACGCCTGGTCCTGAGCCGTTCCCCTGCGGACGTCCGCTTTGATGGGCCCTATGACCCGGCCCTGGGCGACCCTTCCGGTCCGGCGGCCGGTGAGGTCCGAACGGGCCACGACGGATCGACCGGGGTCTGCGGCCGGAAGAACTCGTTGGCGGGTGGCAGGGCAAGCAGGACCAGCGCGACGAGTATCGCCACCGGAGCGCCCAGGCCCAGGGTGAGCAGCAGCGGCTCCAGCCACTCCGGCATGCCGTCCCGTGCCATCGCGGTGATCCGGTCCATGTTCTCGGCCGAGTAGATGGAATAGAGCGGCCGCGGCGACCGGGCGGCCCCGACGGTGGCGCAGCAGGCGAGGACGGGCGCCGAGGCCCAGGCGGCGATCCGTGCGCCGTTCACGCCCACGACGTTGGCTGCGGCCAGCGTGAGGAGCCCGATCGCCAGCACCGCGGTCAACAGGTCAGCCGCCAGATCGGCGGTGCTGCCCAGAGCGGCGAAGGCCACGCCGTCCGTTGGCTCGAAGGACCTGGCGGCAGTGTGGAAGAAGTCCTGGTGCCAGTAGTTCAGTGGCAGTGCGGCCAGTTGCGCGACGGCGGCCAGGGCCAGCAGCAGGCAGGCCAGCGTGACGATGCGCGGCCGAGGACGTCGGACCGGGTGCGGGAGTGTCACTGTGGTGCCGGTACGGGAGGCCATGTCTCGATTATCGATAGCCTCACTGTCACCTGTGGTCCCGGAAACGGTGGCGCTGATCACGGGCAGCTCTCGTACCCGCAGAAGCCGACCCACGGGCAAGGGCCGGGTCCATGCGGACCCGGCCCTTGTACGTGCTTGGCGATTCAGCGCGTCAGCGCGTGACCTCACCGGCGATGAACTCCTCGACGGCCTGGTGGGCGTCGTGGTCGGCGTACTGCACCGGCGGGGACTTCATGAAGTACGACGAGGCCGACAGGATCGGGCCGCCGATCTTCCGGTCCAGGGCGATCTTCGCGGCCCGGACCGCGTCGATGATGACGCCTGCCGAGTTCGGAGAGTCCCACACCTCGAGCTTGAGCTCGGCGTTGAGGGGGGTGTCACCGAACGAGCGGCCCTCCAGGCGGATGTACGCCCACTTGCGGTCGTCCAGCCACGGCACGTGGTCCGACGGGCCGATGTGCACGTCGCTCTTGCTCATCTCGTGCGGGATCTGCGAGGTGACCGACTGGGTCTTCGAGATCTTCTTCGAGACCAGCCGCTTGCGCTCCAGCATGTTCATGAAGTCCATGTTGCCGCCGAAGTTGAGCTGGTACGTGCGCAGCAGCTCGACGCCGCGGTCCTCGAAGAGCTTCGCGAGGGCACGGTGCACGATGGTGGCGCCGACCTGGCTCTTGATGTCGTCACCGACGATCGGCAGGCCCGCGTCGGTGAACTTCTGGGCCCACTCCGGGTCGGAGGCGATGAAGACCGGCAGGGCGTTGACGAACGCGCAGCCGGCGTCGATCGCGGCCTGGGCGTAGAACTTGGCGGCCTGCTCGGAGCCGACCGGCAGGTAGCAGACGACGACGTCGACCTGCGCGTCGCGCAGCGCCTGCGCCACGTCGACCGGGGTGGCGTCCGACTCCTCGACGATCTCGCGGTAGTACTGGCCCAGACCGTCGAAGGTCGGACCGCGCTGCACGCTGACGCCGGTCGGCGGCACGTCGCAGAGCTTGATGGTGTTGTTCTCGCTGGCGACGATCGCCTCCGCGAGGTCCATGCCCACCTTCTTGGCGTCCACGTCGAATGCCGCGACGAACTCCACGGCGTTGACGTGGTAGTCGCCGAAGGCGACGTGCATGAGACCCGGGACGCGGTCGTTCGGGTTGGCGTTCCGGTAGTACTCGACGCCCTGAACCAGGGACGAGGCGCAGTTACCCACACCGACGATGGCGACGCGGACGGAGCCCATAGCGTCTGCCTCCTTCTTTTCTGTCACGGCCGCTCATTCCTGGTCTCTCCAGGCGGAGGCGGGCTGTTGTCTTCTCGTCGGCCGCCGGCTGTCCCGATGTTGTTCGGGACCGTCGGGGCTCGGCCGGAGCGCTCGTTGGCGATGAGCTCCTCCAGCCAGCGGACCTCGCGCTCACAGGCATCAAGGCCGTGGCGCTGCAGTTCCAGGGTGTAAGCGTCGAGGCGCTCGGCCGCCCGGCCCAGCACGTCACGAAGCCCTTCGCGACGCTCCTCGATCTTGCGGCGGCGACCCTCCAGAATGCGCAGTCGGGTCGCCTGGTCGGTCCGGGCGAAGAACGCGAAGTGCACCCCGAAGCCCGTGTCGTCGTACGTCTCGGGCCCGGCCTGTGCGATCAGCTGGGCGAAGCGTTCCTTGCCTTCCGCGGTGATTTTGTAGACCACCCGACCTCGTCGGCTGGTCAGCGCGGGAACCTCCTCGGCAGTGGCGGGTGTCTCAGCAGCTTCGGTGATCCATCCCGCCGCCTGAAGCCTGCGTAGCGTGGGATAGAGCGAGCCGTAGCTGATCGCCGCCCGGATCGCGCCGAGTTTGGCGGTCAGCTCCTTGCGCAGCTCATAGCCGTGCATCGGAGACTCCTGCAGGAGGCCGAGGATGGCGAACTCAAGCACTGGCCACCCTCTCTTTACCCTCCGGCGTGGAGCGGTAACCGCCGCGATGTATCGGACCGATACATCGCACGTTAGCGGGTCGTGCCGGCCAGGGCAAACCCCCGTTCCGAGATGCCCTCGTCACGGATTGTGAGCGTGGTCGCCTGGTCGGGCCGGACCGCGTACCCTTCTCCGCATGCGTACGCAGCGCCAGGTCGTCGACTACTCGCTTCAGAAGCGAGCAGTGCTGCGTGAGCTCCTGGCCGGCCGAGTCGGCACGTACGACGTCTGCGACGCGTCGCCGTACCTGAAGAACGCCGCTCGGTTCCATGGCGAGCCGACCGACCGGCGCTGCCCGATCTGCCGCAGCGAAAACCTGACCCTCGTCCACTACATTTACGGTGACGAACTCAAGCAGTCCGCCGGGCAGGCCCGGACACTGGCCGAACTGCCGGTGCTGGCGATGACGCTGCGTGAGTTCCAGGTCTTCGTGGTGGAGGTGTGCCTCGGTTGTGACTGGAACCATCTCGTCGAGCAGTACCTGCTCGGCCGGGACGGGCTGACCGGCGACAGCGACGGCACCAACGAGCAGGACGCGGCGGGCGCCGAAGGTGCCGGCCGGCGGAGGCGAGAGGCGCAACGGTGATCTCAGCTGGTTGTACCGGCCCCGGGGCCGTAGGCGAAACCCGGGACGGTCGACCGCTTGTTGGTCCGATTAGCCCGATTGATACGGCAATGACCCTGGTCGGCTGGCACCCCCGTGCCGGCGTCCCGGGTGAAGCAACTCACGGCAACCCGGTGGCGGCGCAGCCGCGCCCCACCGCGACCGGCAGGGTGTGAGGAATGAACTCGTACGGCGATCCCAGTTCTGCGCGCGGACGGACCCAGCACTCGGGTCCAGACGGTGACCCTGGGCCGGGCGCGGACGACGCGTACCGCCGACCCGGCGGTGATTCCGGCGGAAGCGGTTGGTCAGCCTCGGACCGAGGCACGGCAACCCCAGGGCGGGCCTCGGTGACGCCGCGGGCTGCCGGTGGTCGCGCCAGTGTCGGCGGTTCCGCCTCGGTGCCGCCGCGTGGCAGCGCGGCCGCCGGATCCGCCTCGGTGGGTTCGGCAGCGAGCGGCCGGGCCGGTCGAGCCTCGGTGCCGGTGTCCCCGGCACCGGGTGTGGCCGCTGGCCGCGCTGGCGCCGGTCGGGCCTCGGTGCCCGTCTCTCCGGCGCCGGGCGCGCCGGCAGGTCGGGCCGCGGTCGGTGCCGCCGCCGTCGGTGCGGCCTCGGTCGGCACCGCGTCGGCGGGTCGGGCCAGCGTCGGTTCCGCATCGGTCGGTGGTCGTGCGGCGGTCGCCCGGGCGAGCGTCTCACCCGTCTCCGGTGGGCCGGGCGGCCCGGGGGGTCCCGGTGGGCCGGGCGGTCCGGGTGGTCCCGGTCGGGGCGGCCGTGGTCCGGGTGACTCGGGCGCCGCGGCGCGTGCGAAGAAGCGCAAGCGGATGAACCTGCTGATCGCCGGGTTCGCCGTCTTCATCATGCTCGCCGGCATCGGCGTGGTCGGGTTCACCTACTACTCGACGAACGTGGTGCTTCCGGACGAGATCACTCCGCCGCAGGCGACGACCCTGTACGCCTTCGACAACAAGACGATCATCGCCAAGGTGGGCGATCAGAACCGGACCCTGGTCACCATCGACCAGATTCCGGAGTACGTGCAGAACGCGGTGGCCGCGGCCGAGGACCGGAACTTCTACCGGCACTCCGGTGTGGACTACAAGGGCATCGCCCGCGCCGGCTGGAACAACCTCTCCGGCGGTGACAAGCAGGGTGCCTCCACCATCACCCAGCAGTACGCGCGCAACGCCTACGACAACCTGAAGGACGACACGTACGCCCGGAAGGTGAAGGAGGCGATCCTCGCCTCCAAGCTGAACGACGAGTACACGAAGCCAGAGATCATGCAGCACTACCTCAACGTGATCTACTTCGGCCGGGGCGCCTACGGCATCGAAGCGGCGGCGCAGACCTACTTCGGCAAGTCGGTGACCAAGCTCAATCCGGCCGAGGGTGCCGTCCTCGCGGCTCTGATCAAGCAGCCCGAACCCAGCTCCACCCACCAGGGATACGACCCGGCGATCAACCCGACCGCGGCCCAGGAGCGCTGGACCTACGTGATCGATGGCATGGTCAAGGAGGGCTGGCTCGGTGTGCCCGGCAAGGAGCCGCGGCCTGCTGAGTACCCGCTGAAGAGCATCAAGTCCCCGAAGAAGGGCGGCATCGGCGTCGACTTCGGCGTCGACACGCCATACGGCAACGTCATCAACTACGTCCGTGAGGAGATGCGGGACAAGGGCATCTGCGTCGACCAGAAGGAGCAGGTGACTGACGCCAAGCCGCTGTGTTCCCAGGCGCTGATGGCCGGCGGTTACCGGATCCGCACCACCATCGACACCAGGATGCAGGCGGCGGCGGTCGAGACGGCCCAGCGCAAGTCCAAGGGCTCCGAGTTGTCCGGCCAAAAGGCGAACCTGATGGCTGCGGTGGTCGCGATCGACCCCAAGACCGGCCGGGTCGTCGCCTACTACGGCGGTGACAACGGCACCGGCACCGACTATGCCGGCAAGAACACCGACTCCACCGGGGCGATCAGCGGCGGCCACTCACCCGGCTCAAGCTTCAAGATCTACACCCTCGCGGCCGCGCTCAAGGAGAAGAAGTCGCTCGAGTCTCGGTGGAAGGGCAAGGCCTTCAAGCCGACAGGCACCTTCAAGGTCAGCAATGCCGGCACCGACAACCCCTCCTGTGGCAACTCCTGCACGCTGCGGGTGTCCACGCTCAAGTCCCTGAACGTGCCGTTCTACTACGTCACCGAGGAGATCGGCGCGGCCAAGGTCCTCGACATGGCCAAGCAGGCCGGTGTCACCACCATGTGGCGCACGGACACCGTCCCGGCGAAGGCCTACGACCTGACCAAGACCGACACCAAGGACATCACCCCGGAGCCGTTCTTCAACGTGGTCGGCTACGGCCAGTACCCGATCACGGTGCTGGACCACGCCAACGGCGTCGCCACCTTCGCCAACGGGGGTGTCTACAACAAGGCGCACTTCCTCTACTCGGTCGAGAAGCAGAACCCGAACACCGGCAAGTGGGACAAGGTTTCCAGCGAGAAGCTCGACTCGAAGCGGAGAATCGACAAGAACGTCGTCGACGACGTGACGTCGGTGCTGAAGGACTACCCGGCGGCTGTCAACCACCGGCTCGACGACGGCCGCAAGGCCGCCTCCAAGACCGGCACCTGGGAACTCAAGGGCGACAGCGAGGACAACGGCGACGCCTGGATGATCGGCTACACGCCGCAGTTGGCGACTGCGGTCTGGGTGGGCAACGTGGGGGCACGGAAGCCACTCATCCTCAAGGACGGCCGCACCAAGGTCAGCGGTGGCAACCTCCCGGGTGACATCTGGGAGAGGTTCATGAACGAGGCGCTGAAGGGCAAGGAAAAGGTCGATTTCCCGCCAGCGGCGAACATCGGTGATCCGGATTCCGGAAACGGTGAAGCCCCGCCACCGCCATCGCCACCGCCCAACCCGGGGGGTCAGCCCGGCCAGGGCGCTCCCTGTAACCCGCTGATCGATCTGTTCTGCAACCCCGGGGGCAACAACCCCGGCGGCAACCCTGGGGGCAATCCCGGCGGTAATCCTGGGGGCAATCCTGGCGGCGGCGGAACAGGTGGCGGCGGTGGCGGGCTGCTACCCAGCCTGCCACCGAACCGGGACTGACCCGCACCAACGCACGACGCCGCCGCCGGCCGGACGAGTTGTCCCGGCCGGCGGCGGCGTTTTCGTGCCCGGGAACTCCGCGCCGGGACGGGACGGGCACCCCTGTCGTACGGCAGGATGCCTCTTCATGAGCACCCAGTCGACGCCCGGCATCGACGACGCCGGAACCACTGATCACCCGTCCCGCTCCGACGGGTTCGTCCGCGGCATCTCCAGCGTCATCGGCGGCCCGCTGGGCGACCACGCGACAGCGCTGGACCGGCCGGCCGGTCGGGAGCGTCGCTTCTGGACTGCCGTGCGGATCGTGCTGGCGTTGGCGTGCCTCACGCTCGCCCTGCACTGGGTGCAGAAATCGCCCTGCCAGGACGGCGCCTGGCAGAACAACGTCCAGTACACCCGGTTCTGCTACACCGACGTCCTTGCCCTCTACTACGCCGAAGGGCTCAACGAGGGCAAGGTGCCCTACCGTGACCACCCGGTCGAGTACCCGGTGTTGACCGGGTACTTCATGGGGGCGCTGGGCCTGCCGGTGCACGCCATCGGCGACGGCGACCCGAGCATCAACCAGGGTCAGTGGTTCTACAACCTCAACGCGCTGGTGCTGGGCGCGCTCGCGGTGGCCACTGTGGCGGTGATCCTGGCGTTGCGCCGCCGACGACCCTGGGACGCGGCGATGTTCGCACTCGCCCCGGCGTTGGTGCTCACCGCCACCGTCAACTGGGACCTGCTCGCCATCGGGCTGGCCGCCTTCGGCCTGCTGGCCTGGGCCCGAAAACGACCGGCGGTGGCCGGCGTACTGCTCGGGTTGGCCGGCGCGGCGAAGCTCTGGCCGCTCTTCCTGCTCGGGCCGATCCTCATCCTGGCGCTACGGGCCGACCGGGTTCGTGCCGCGCTCATCGCCATCGGGACGGCTATCGCGGCAGTGGTGCTGGTGAACCTGCCGGCCGCCCGCGCGTACCCGGAGAACTGGGACCGTTTCTTCGAGCTGAACACCACCCGGCCGATCGACTGGGGCACGCTCTGGTACATCGGGCGCTACCTGGACGGCAAGGTCGGCAACGACCCCGCCAAGCTCGGCCCGTTCGAGTGGCTCAACGCCAACATCCCGACCCTCAACACCGTCTCGTACGCACTGTTCGGGCTGGCCTGCCTCGGTATCGCCGTGCTGGCGCTGCGGGCGCCGCGCCGACCGCGGCTGGGTCAGCTCGCCTTCCTGGTGGTGGCGGCGTTCCTCATCTTCAGCAAGGTCTGGTCGCAGCAGTTCGTGCTCTGGCTGCTTCCGCTGGTCGTGCTGGCCCGGCCGAAGTGGGGCGCGTTCCTGGCCTGGCAGATCGCCGAGGTCTGCTACTTCGTCGCCTTCTACGGGGAACTGCTCGGCGCGGCAACCAGCAAGCCGGTCTTCCCGGAGGGGGTGTTCGTGCTGGCCTCGACGCTGCGACTGGCCACTGTGGTGGTGCTCTGCGTGTTCGTCGTCAAGGAGATCCTGCACCCCGAGCAGGACGCGGTGCGGGCCACCTACCCGGACGACCCGGACGGTGGCGTCCTCGACGGCGCCCCGGACGCCCCCTGGATAGACCGCTGGCGCCGCAGAGAGACAACCAGCGAATCCCAACCCGAGCCCGTCGCAACCACCTGACCCAAGGCCGACCGCGGCCTGGACCAGCAGGGTTTTCGGGGGAGCCCGCCCGGCGCAGGGATCAAGCCTGACCGCCGGAGCCGGGTGGGCTCCCCCGAAACCCGCCTCAGCGAGCAGTCGCGACGAGCCGCCAGAGCTTCAGAGGCGGAACACCACGGCGTCTCCGACCTCCTGCCGGCTGATGCCGAGCGACTCGACCGGCGCGTCGATGGTGATCTCCCAGGGCGTGCCGGTCACCTGGCCGCGCAGCAGCACCACGGTGCGGACGCCGAGCGTGCGCAGGTAGTCGATGCTGGTCTGGTCCGGGAACGACTGGCTCACCCGACGGACGTCGTCGAGCTGGCGCGGCGTGAAGCCGCTACCGCCGTTGACGACGTCGGGGAACCCGCTGGTCGACCAGAGCATCACGTGCTGGTCCAGGCTCTGACTGCTGGGCAGCACCAGCATCGGCCCCTCCGCCGAACGCATCGCCGCCGGCTGGGTCGGCACCACCGGATGTGGCGTGGTGTTCAGGCCCTCGACGGTGACCAGCAGCAACGGCAGCAGGGTGGCCGTCCGCAGCCACGGCCCCGGCCACGACGGGATTCGTTGCGCCGTCAGCTCGCGGACCCGGTCGGTGAGGGCGGTGACCGCGCCCGCCGCGAGCAGGCCGAGCAACAACGTGGTCCAGAGCATCAACCGTCCGGGGGTACGCAGCGCACTCCAGCCCGGCAGATGCTCGAAGAGGGGCACGTAGGTGAAGGTCCCGTCGAAGAAGCGGGTGCCCATCGCGAAGGCCATGGTCACCAGCACCCCGGCGAGCAGCAGCAGTCGGTGCCGCAGCCGCCACACCGAGAAGAGCAACCCGCCCGCGGCGAGCGCGTAGAGCACGAAGCCCGGCAGCAGGGTCATCTCCGGGTGCCACGGCAGCGCTTCCCGGGCACCCTCGTGCAGCCCACCCCAGATCCGCGACTCCCCGGGCGCCGTCACGAAGCCCGACGCCGGCGGCGAGAAGAGGCTGATGTCGCCGATGGTGCGCTCGGCGTACGGGTGCAGCTCGGTCACCTTGAAGAACGGGAACGCCATCAGCAGACCGACACCGGCGAACAACACCCCGCCGAGCACGTCGGCGGCGAACAACCGGCGACCGAACGGCACGGCCTGCCCGGTGCGCAGCCGCCGTGCGAAGAACAGGACGGCAGTGACCAGCACCGCGCCGGCCAGGAAGTACGCGAATGGCAGCCCGATGCCGAAGCCGAGGCTGAGTTGCCAGGCCGCCACCAGCCAACCCGCGTAGACCCATCCGTCATGCCGGCGCTCCGGCCGGTAGCCGTGACGCAGCGACCACCCGTGCCCGCGCGCCAACATCGCCAGCGCCAGCGGAATGCCCCCGTTGGAGAGCACGTGCAGGTGCCCGGCCTGGGCCAGCAGCCACGGCGCGTAGGTGTAGCTCACGCCCGCGACCGCCGCACCGATCCGGCCGGCCCCGAGCTGTCGGGCCAGCGCGTACGCCCCGAGCGTGGCGAGCGCGTGCGCCAGCACGAACATGATGTTGTAGCGCAGCACGGCGTCCTCGGGACCGCTGCCGAGCATCCCGGCCGGGGCGTACCCGAGCAGCGTGTCGGAGAACGCGAAGCTCCACAGCTCGGGGAAGAACGTGTTCGACTGCCACAGCCGCGCCGGCTCCGCCAGCAGGATGTGCCCGGACCAGGCCATCTGCCAGGCTTGCAGGCTCGGGTCCCAGTAGTCCTGCGGAAGGGTGTAGCGCGGATAGCGCAGCGTCGGCCAGGTCATCAACACGGCCAGTGCCAACGCGCCGAGGGCGGCCAGGGTCCACTCGTGGATCAGGAACCGCCCGACCGCCCGGCCCGCCCGACTGAAGATGGAGGGCCGTGGCTCCGGGGCGGAGGCGAACGCCTCCCAACGCTCCGGGCCGGCCGGCTTCGCCTCGCTGTCAGCCTTGTCCGTACCGTCGGCGCCGTCCGCCTTCGCGCCCTTGGCCGGGTCGCTGTCGTCGGCCGCTTTGCTGTCCTTGGCCGTTTTGCTGTCCTTGGTCGCGCCGCTGTCCTTGGTCGCGCCGCTGTCCTTGGTCGCGCCGCTGTCCTTGGTCGCGCCATCCACAGTGCCGCTGTCCTTGGCCAGGTCGCTGTCCTTGGATGCGCCGGTGCCCTCGGCAGTGCTGGCGCTGACCGCGGTGCCGCCCTCGGCGGCAACCTGCTCGGCCGTGGCGTTCCGCTTGGTCGTGGCGTTCCGCTTGGTCGTGGTGCTCTGCATGGCCGCGGCGTCCTGCCTGTCGCCGGGGCGCGTCGCGTCCCTGGCGGGACCGCTCGTCGTGGGGTCGGCCTTGGGATCGCCGTCCGGGGTGGTTCCGGTCGCTGCGCCGTCGCCAGTTGGCGGCTGGGTAGCCGTGGTCCCGGCGGGGGCCTTGTCGGAGGTCCGAGCCGGTTGGGTGGGGGTGCCGGCTGCGGCCGTGGTGGCGGGTTGACTCTCGGCGGCCGCGCCGGTGGAGGTGGGCCGGGCGTTGCCGGTCCCGGGCTGTCCGCTCGTCATGCCGCCGAGCTCTCCGCTCCGAGCTGTTCACGCAGAAAGTCGATGTCGGCGGCCTGGCCGGTCACACCGCCCGGTGTCTCGACGACCACCGGCGCGCCGGCCGCCCGGATCACCGCCACCACCAGTTCCGGGTCGATCGTCCCGCCGTCCAGGTTGTCGTGACGGTCCTGGCCGGAGTTGAAGGCGCCCTTGGAGTTGTTGGCGTGCACCAGGTCGATCCGCCCGGTGATCGCCTTGACCCGGTCGACCACGCCGAGCAGTTCCTCGCCGCCC
Organism: Micromonospora sp. NPDC053740; assembly: GCF_040677775.1. Lineage (NCBI taxonomy): Bacteria > Bacillati > Actinomycetota > Actinomycetes > Micromonosporales > Micromonosporaceae > Micromonospora > Micromonospora sp. NPDC053740. The sequence goes on along the minus strand of NZ_JBFASO010000003.1, from coordinate 223,669 downwards.
GCGTGTGCGTGGCAGGTGTCCAGGCAGAAGCCGACCTCGTAGTCACCGATGGCGTCCCAGAGTCGGGCGAGCGCGTCCAGCCGTCGGGCACAGGCGTTGTCGCCGCCAGCGGTGTTCTCGATCAGGACCGGTACGCCGAAGCCGCCGGAGTCCGCCGCGTACGCGAAGGTCTTGCGCCAGTTGTCGAAGCCGACGGCCAGGTCGTCGCCGGCGTTGACGTGCCCACCGTGGACGATCAGGCCCTTGGCGCCGATGGCGGCGGCGGCGTTGGCGTGCCCGAGCAGGAGCTTGCGGCTCGGGATCCGGATGCGGTTGTTGAGCGTGGCCACGTTGATGACGTAGGGCGCGTGCACGTAGAGGTCGACCTCGGCCTCGCGCAGCCGCTGGGCATCTTCGCGAGGCTTGGGCGCCTTCCAACCCTGTGGGTCGGCGAGGAAGAACTGCACGGTCTCGGCGGACCGGGCGGCCGCCTCCGCCAGCGGGTCGGTCGAGTCGACGTGGGCTCCGATACGCATGCGAGCGAGCCTACGTCGAGCCCCCGACCGGCGGAGCGACGGCCGGGGCGGTGTCGCGTCACCGGAGGGACCGACGGTCGTTGATGGGTGTGAACCGGCGATCAGCATCCCGGTGCCGCCAGCGGCGCGAGCGTCGCACACGGCGACCGGCGGTCGACGGCCGACAGCGAGGTCACCCCCGCGGCGCGGCCCGGCGCAGCGGGGGCGACCCCATCGCACACGGATACCGAGCGACCACGAATCTCGGAAAATTGTGCTTTTCCCCCCGACAAGGTACGAGTGCTGTTGTATCGTCAGATAACAACACGATAAAGCTCCGCGGGGCGTCTTCGGTCCAACCTCATCGGTGTGGTCGTTCCTCCCCAGGTCCCACCCAAGGAATGCGGACCGGACGCCCCGCGGCCTCGTAGACGGGGGCCCACCACCGACCAGTTGACGGTCGGACGGTGGGCCCCCGTCGGCACGTCCGGGCGCGGACCCGACCACCCCGGGCATGATCGTTGGGACCGGGTATCCTGGTCAGGTTGTCCGCGTCCGGCCGGGTTCCCTCGGCGCGTGCGGGCAGCGACACAAGACCTCCTGCCACGGAAGGACCGTGGCCGCTTAGCCCACAGGAGGTGAGCACGTCTTGCGTCACTACGAACTAATGGTCATCCTCGACTCCAGCCTCGAGGAGCGCACCGTCGCACCGTCGCTCGACACGTACCTGAACGTGATTCGGACCGCGGGTGGCTCGGTTGAGAAGACCGACGTGTGGGGCCGCAGGCGCCTCGCGTACGAGATCAACAAAAAGGCCGAAGGCATCTACGCCGTCATCGACCTGCAGGCTACGCCTGCTGCGGTGGCCGAGCTGGACCGTCAGCTCCGGCTCAACGAGTCCGTGCTGCGCACCAAGGTCATCCGACCGGAAATGCGCTAGAGCATCCAACCCCGGTTCGTCCGGATCAGCCTCCGCGACTCTGTCGTACGGCTCTGCGAGCCTGTACGACGAGACGCTGAGTGCGCGAGGAGATGGTCATGGCAGGAGACACCACCATCACGGTCATCGGCAATCTGACCGATGACCCCGAGTTGCGGTTCACCCCCTCCGGGGCTGCGGTCGCCAAGTTCCGAGTCGCTTCGACGCCGCGTTTCATGGACAAGGCGTCGAACGAATGGAAGGACGGCGAGCCGCTGTTCCTCGCATGCACCGTGTGGCGGCAGGCCGCCGAGCACGTCGCCGAGTCGCTGCAGCGTGGCGCCCGGGTGATCGTGTCGGGCCGGCTGCGTCAGCGGTCGTACGAGACCCGCGAGGGTGAGAAGCGCACTGTCATCGAGCTTGAGGTCGACGAGATCGGCCCGTCGCTGCGCTACGCCACGGCGAAGGTGCAGAAGATGTCCCGCTCCGGCGGCGGTGGCGGCGGCTTCGGTGGCGGCGGTGGCGGTGGCAACCAGGGTGGCGGCGGAGGAAACTTCGACGACCCCTGGGCTTCAGCTGCACCCTCTCCCGCGCGTGCCGGTTCGGGCGCCAATTTTGACGAGGAGCCACCGTTCTAATGGCGCCTAGCGCTCGCGATCGCAAACCAGGAGCACGTGCAACGGCCAAGGCTGCGGCACTGCGCAAGCCGAAGAAGAAGGTGAACCCGCTCGACAAGGACGGGATCGCCTACATCGATTACAAGGACACCGCGCTGCTGCGCAAGTTCATCTCCGATCGCGGCAAGATCCGCGCTCGTCGGGTGACCGGCGTGACCTCGCAGCAGCAGCGGCAGATCGCCCGTGCGGTCAAGAACGCCCGTGAGATGGCGCTCCTGCCGTACACGGCCACCACCCGCTGAGAGGAGGCACCGATATGAAGATCATCCTGACTCAGGAAGTGTCCGGCCTCGGTGCCCCGGGCGACATCGTCGAGGTCAAGAACGGCTACGGCCGTAACTACCTGCTGCCGCAGGGCTTCGCGATCGTCTGGACCAAGGGCGCGGAAAAGCAGGTCACGGTCATCAAGCGGGCCCGTGGGGCCCGCGAGATCCGCGACCTCGACCACGCCAACGAGGTCAAGGCTCAGCTCGAGGGTCTCAAGGTCAACCTGAAGGTCCGCGCCGGCGACGGCGGACGGCTCTTCGGCTCGGTCACTCCGGCCGAGATCGTCGACGCCGTCAAGGCCGCCAGCGGCCCGGTCCTCGATCGTCGCCGGCTGGAGGTGCCCGGTCACATCAAGTCGATCGGCGCCTACCCGGTGAAGATCAAGCTGCACCCCGAGGTGACAGCGTCGTTCAACCTGAACGTCGTTCAGGGCTGACGTCCGCAACACCACCACGAGGGCCCGCACCGAGCGATCGGTGCGGGCCCTCGTGCGTACGTGGTCCGACCCGGCACCGCCCGGGCCCGCCGACGGGTACGCGTCGTCCACACCCTCGGTGAAGCTGCCCCCCGACCGCGACAAAACCGCGGTCACCCGATGGGCTGGCCCGTCACCGCGCTGATCAGCACAGTGGAGAGGCCACCGCCCACCACCGCGGCGGCAACAGCGATGGTCGCCGAGCGCCACGTCGTACCCACCCGCCGCAGTAGCGCCGCCACCACCAAACTGCTCACCAGAGCCAAACCGAAGCGCGGCGAACCGGCCACCAGTGACTCCAGCGCGCGCGACCGGGCGGACTCACACCCGCCACCGCTGATGTCGGTCACACAACCAGCCGGCGCCTGGCTGTCCAACGTCAACAGCCAAACGAAGATCAGCATCGCCGGCACCAGGTAACAGGCCGCCGTGTACAGCAGAGGCCGGACGGACCCACCCGGATCCGGATCCAGCAGGTCGTCCTCCAGACGCCTCGCCCAGGCACCCGTGGCCGCCGACTCGACCCGCCGACGTACCGACGCCGTTCCCACCGCCGGCCCCTCCGCCCGACGCCGCGGCGTACCCGCACGCGGCGCGCCAGTACGCGGCGCAGGAGCGCTGCGCGGCCGTGGGGCGGTGTATCCCACCACCGGAGACCGCGGCGCCGACGTCGTCGGATCCATCCAACGCGGGTCGTCATCAGCCAACCGAGTGCCGGACCAGAACCCGTCTTCCCGACTCGGCCATCCCTCGGCCGCCACCGAGCGATCGGAGCGCGGCGCCAGCGTACGGTCCCACTGGTCGTCCTCGATCGCGGACCGCTCCCACTGGCCGGTGCGGTCCGACCGTTCCCAGCCACCGACGCTCTCCACCGCCGACCACTGCCCGCTCAGATCCCCGCCGTCCGCGCCGGCCGTCGGCGGCCACGCGTGCACGCCAGAGGCGTCCCACGGGTCCACAGCAGGCGGGTACGACGGTTCGGGCTCCACCGCCTGGTCCGATCCGCGGGCCCACGGGTCGGCCGCCGGACGGGACCAGGACTCCTCCGCCGCACGGCGGCTACGCCGGCTGGGACGGCTCGGCTCCTGCTCCGGCACCTGCTCGCCAGGAGTTGACTCGGGCTCGCCGCCCGACCAGATCACCTGCGGACGGCCAACGGGCGCGCGGCGGGGCCGCCGGTCCGAAACAGAGCCAGAGACCGGCTCGTCCTCCCCGGCGTCGGCGCGTCGACGGCCGGCGTACCCCTGGTCCTGCGGCCGGTCGAGCGTCCACTCGCGGGTGTGGTCCGAGTCTGGCGCCGGGCCGATCGCTGCCTGCTCCCGTCGGCGCGGCTCGCTGCCGCGCCGCCGACCACTCGACGACTCGGCAGACCGTCGGCCTGCCCCCGAGACCGGCCGCTCGGGCTCGTCCTCGTCGTCGTCCGGTGCCGCGTGCCGGCCACCGCCGTCCGCGTGCCGGACCCCTGACTCCAGCGCCCACCGGGGCAGGTAGGCGTCGACAGGCTCGTCCTGGCCGCGGTCCAGGGCACGCCGCCGGCTCGAGGTGCGGTAGCGCCCGTCCTCGTCGTAGGGATCAACCGGAACAGACGCCGCGCGGTCACCCCACGAGGCGGTTGGCTGGCGCTCGCGCGGGCTGCCATCGCCGCGTCCCCAGTCCCGGTAATTCACGGCCGGAGTGTGACCCTTCTGAACCGAAAGCGGAATCCGCTGTCCAGGTGTAGCCGTTCGCTGGAGATAGTACGGGACGATCGTGTCACAGGCCCGACCGAAATATTCTCCTCCACAGGCTGGGGAGCATGTCTTCGCAGGTCAACGACTTATGGCCGAGAATTCCCCAATGGTTATCCACAGGCTGTGCACACGCTGCGCACATGCTGTCCACCGGGATCCACAGGTTGTCCCGAGGCTCGTCCACCGGCGTTGTTGAGTGTCTGACCTCGGGGTCCGTATGGTTGGCCCTCGACCGCCGGCGATGGCCCCCGATCGACCGGCCCGGTCGGAGGAGAAGTGTCGTACCCCAGCGATAGAGCTGGGGTTGGAACCGGTGCAGTGGAGGGGGGACCCGTGTCGGTCACCGACGACATGCGGGCAGAGCCACGCTCCGGCGGAGGCCAGCCACCCGCGCAGCGCGACGGCCAGTTCGACAAGACCCCGCCCCAGGACGTCGCGGCCGAGCAGTGCGTCCTCGGCGGCATGCTGCTCTCCAAGGACGCCATCGCCGACGTCGTCGAGATCCTCAAGACCAACGACTTCTACCGGCCGGTGCACGCCACCATCTTCGACATCATCCTCGACATCTACGGCCGGGGTGAGCCGGCCGACTCGATCACTGTCGCGGCGGCGCTCGCCGACTCCGGGGACCTGGTACGCATCGGTGGCGCGCCGTACCTGCACACGCTCATCGCCAGCGTGCCCACCGCCGCCAACGCGGCGTACTACGCCCGCATCGTCAGCGAGCGGGCCGTGCTGCGCCGACTGGTCGAGGCCGGCACGAAGATCGTGCAGCTGGGCTACGGCACCGCCAGCGGCGGCAGCCGCGACGTGGACGACGTCGTCGACCTCGCCCAGCAGGCCGTGTACGACGTCACCGAGCGGCGGGTCAGCGAGGACTTCGCGATCCTGGCCGACATGTTGCAGCCGACCCTGGACGAGATCGAGGCGGTGGGGGCCACCGGCGGCATGATGACCGGCGTGCCGACCGGCTTCAGCGACCTGGACCGACTGCTCAACGGCCTGCACGCCGGGCAGTTGATCATCGTGGCCGGCAGGCCGGGTTTGGGCAAGGCGCTCGCGCTCGACACCCCACTGCCGACCCCGGATGGCTGGACCACGATGGGCGAGGTCAAGGCGGGCGATCGGCTACTGGCCGCGGACGGCTCTCCGACCCTTGTCACACACGCCTTCGACGTGATGCGCGACCGCCCCTGCTACGAGGTCGAGTTCTCGGACGGCACCGTCATCGTGGCGGACGCGGAGCACCTGTGGAAGACGACCACGCGGGCGGCCCGGCGGCAGGAACCGGCGCGGCAGAGGCGGCACTGGCCCGAATCGTCGCTGGCCAACGTGCGTGCGGCACATCAGCGGCTGAGCTCGCTGGGGAACCAGCCGATCACGCTCTTCGACACGATTGAGCAGGTTGGGCCGGAGTTCCGGCATGTCCTGCACACCGTCGCCCGTGAGGTCGGGTCGGTTGGCCGGATCAGCCGTCCCATTGTCCGCAACGGCAAGCCACAGAACTGGACTGCACCGGGCTACCCCGCCGGTCCGCTTCTGGGCACGCTTCTTCAACGAGCCGAGCGGGAGGTCAATGCCGGCAGCCGGGCCGACCACGACGGCGTTGTCACCACCGCCCAGATCGCGGCCACGCTACGTACTGGCACCGCCCAGCGACGGCTCAACCATGCCGTACGGAATTGCGCTCCCATCCAACTCCCGGACCGTGAGCTGCTGGTTCCGCCCTACACCTTGGGAACATGGCTCGGTGACGGGCACAGCGGCGCCAGCCGCTTCACCACGGCAGATCCGGAGATGGTCGCGCACGTCGAGGCGGACGGCTTCGTCGTGCGGCCCAGCGGGCCGATGGTCTACACCATTCTTCCGCAGCCCACTTCCGCCGCTCCGGGGAACGGTGTCTGCGTGGACTGTGGCGGTTCCACCAGGGCATTGCGTGAGAATCCAGCGACGAGGAAGTGTGCCGACTGCCGTCACCGGAATGGTTCCTTCCTTGGGTTGCTGCGTCAGATCGGGGTAGCGGGGAACAAGCACATCCCGGGCGTCTATCTGCGCGCCTCGGAGGCTCAGCGCAGGGCGTTGCTCGCTGGGCTGATGGACACCGATGGGACCGTCGCCCCCTCCGGCAACCTGCAGTACACGTCGACTTCGAAGCGGCTGGCTGATGACGTACGCGAACTCGTCGTCAGCCTCGGCTACCGCTGCACGGTCAACGCGAAGCCGGTGCGGGGCCGCACCCCCGAGTCGTCGATCGCGTACACGCTGAACTTCTCCACCCCGGATGTCATCTTCCGGCTCAGGCGGAAACAGGATGCGCACGCCGAACGCCGCCGCACCACCTCCGACGTTCGAACCACCTCGCGGTTCATCGTCGATGTTCGGCCGGTCCCCAGCGTTCCTGTGCGGTGCGTGACAGTCGACAACGACGAACACCTGTACCTGGCCAGTCGGGCGATGATCCCTACCCACAACAGCACGGCTAGCATGGACTTTGCCAGAAATGCCGCTATTCGTGCCAATCAGGCGGCAGCCATCTTCTCGCTGGAAATGAGCAAGGTCGAGATCGTCATGCGGCTGCTCTCCGCCGAGGCGCGGGTGCCACTGCACGTGCTGCGCAGCGGTCAGCTCTCCGACGACGACTGGACCAAGCTGGCCCGGTGCATGGGTGAGATCAGCGAGGCGCCGCTCTTCGTCGACGACACGCCGAGCATGAACCTGATGGAGATCCGGGCCAAGGCTCGGCGGCTCAAGCAGCGGCACGACCTCAAGATGATCGTGGTCGACTATCTCCAGCTGATGACCTCACCGAAGCGCACCGAGAGTCGTCAGCAGGAGGTCGCGGACCTGTCCCGTGGCCTCAAGCTGTTGGCCAAGGAGGTCGAGTGCCCGGTGATCGCGGTCAGCCAGCTGAACCGTGGCCCCGAGCAGCGCACCGACAAGAGACCTCAGCTGTCCGATCTGCGTGAATCAGGCTCAATTGAGCAAGATGCCGACGTTGTCATCCTTCTGCATCGCGACGACTACTACGACAAGGAGTCGCCGCGGGCCGGGGAGGCGGATTTTATTGTTGCCAAGCATCGAAATGGACCCACCGACACCGTGACCGTCGCGGCCCAGCTGCACCTGTCCCGCTTCGTCGACATGGCCATCGGCTGACCGACGCGGCAACCCGTCGCCGGTCAGCCGAGCAGTGGGAACCAGCCCGCCGACTCACCCAGTTCCAGCCGGTCCCGGTCGGTCAGCGGTACGCGCCCGGTGGCCTTCAGCAGGAAGTCGTTGTCGTCCCAGGCGCTGGGTCGAACGGTGTCGTCGCTGAGCAGGCCGTCCATTGTCGCCACCGCGACGCGTACCGCCAGTGGGCCGGGCGGCGGCGCGTCGGGCAGTTCCAGCGTCAGGTCCAGGTGGTGGACCGCGGCCTCGGTGGTCAGGGTGGCGAGGAAGTCCGGCACGCGTAGCACGTGTCCCTGGGTGGTCACGTACCCCTCGGGGTTGGCTGACGCGGCGGCGCGGACCGCCGCCGGGGCGGTGTCCAGCCAGAGCGCGACGATCCCGGTCGGGCGGTCGAAGGCGGCAGCCGATCGGCGGACCCACCAGGCGTGCCGGGCGGCCTTGTCGTCGCTGCCGGGAAAGTCACGCCAGTAGCTCACGTCGTCGACGTCGGCGGGACCGTCGACGGGGCTGGCCAGTGCGACGAGTGCCCGCTGGGCGTCGCCGAGCACGTGCAGGAGCAGGTCGGCGATGAGCCAGCCCCGGCAGCGGGTGGCTCGTTGCAGGCCGGCATCGTCCAGGCGACCGACCACCGCGGTGATGCCGTCGTACGCCTGGGCCAGCGCCTCGTCCGGTTGGATCGCGGTCATGCGATTCAGCCTCGCATGAAGCATCGCGCCCGCCAACGATCAATGGCCCGGATGGTGTGCCCGGGCCGACGCGTGATCGACCCGGGCGGGAGGTCGGCCTGGATCAGCCGAACATCTCGTCGAGGAAGCCCTTGCGCTTCTTCTGCCGGTAGTGACCGTGGTAGCCGTGGTGCTGCTGCTGGTGGCCGTAGGCCGGCTGCGGCGGGTAGCCGTGGGCGGGCGGGGGCGGCGGCGGGACGGCGCCGTAACCGGGCTGGTGTGGCGGGGGCGGCGGGGGCGGGTAGCCGGCCGGCTGCTGCGCGGGCTGCCCTGGCGCGCCGCCGGTCTGTTGGCGGCTCCAGTTGGCCTCCGCCTCGAACAGCTTCTCCAGCTCGCCGCGGTCCAGGAAGATGCCTCGGCACTCCCCGCACTGGTCGATGACGACGCCGCTGCGCTCGTACTGGCGCATTTCTCCGTGACACTTGGGACAGGTGAGGCTACTCATCGCCCGACGGTACCTGGTGGACCTATGCAGTTGCTGTGAGCGCCTCGGTGACTTCTTCGTCGGACACCTCGTGGAAATCGTCGTAGTAGACGCTGACCGCGCCGAAGTCCGCCGGGCGTTGCGCGCAGATGACCTGGTCGGCCTCGGCGGCGAGCAGTTCGTACGCCTCCTGCGCCCCGACCGGGACCGCCACCACGACGCGGTGTGCGCCGAGTTGACGGACGACCTCGACGGCGACGCGGGCGGTTGCGCCGGTGGCGAGGCCGTCGTCGACGATCACGGCTGTCCGCCCGGTGAGGTCCAGCTGTGGGCGGTCGCCCCGGTAGAGCCGTTCCCGGCGCTCCAGTTCGGCCTGCTCCCGATGGCGGACCTCGGCGATGTCGTCGCTGCTGAGTCTGCTGGCCACCGCGTCGTTGAGCACCTGGACACCGCCCGGCCCGAGTGCGCCGAAGGCGACCTCCCGGGCCCACGGCATGCCGAGCTTGCGGACGACCAGTACGTCCAGTGGTGCGCCGAGGCGTTCGGCGACGATCCGGGCGACCGGCACGCCGCCACGGACGAGGCCCAGGACGACGACGCCCGGTTCGCCGATGAGCGCGGTGAGCCGTTCGGAGAGCACCCGGCCGGCGTCGGCCCGGTCGCGGTACGTGGTCATGTGTTCAGGTTTACGCCCTGACGCGCTGTTCCGCTCGGAAGTTACGCCGAAGTGGTCCGACCGGACCTCTTATCGGCAATCGCGGCGGTCGGTGTGTCGCCCGGGCGGTGCAGGGCGGGAGCCCAGGTCAGCAGGGCCAGCGGGTACAGCAGGTAGCCGAAGCGGGTCGAGGGCATCAGGGCGATGGCGGCCAGCAGCCCGTACCCGCAGATCAGCGCGGTGGCGACGGCGGTGCGGGGCGGGCGGCGGGCGAGCCGGACGGCGATGGCCACTCCAGCGGCGACCAGCAGCCCGGCGGCGATCAGCCGGCCGGCGGGTAGCGCGTTGGCGATCAGGTAGCCGGGGAACGGGGACTGCGCGGGGCTGGTGACCAGCCCGTGGCCGAGGGGGAAGCGCAGCACGTTCTCGGTGAGGGCGTCGCGGTCAACCAGCAGCGCCGGCACTAGTGCGGCGATGGGCAGTCCGATCGCGCCGACGGCGACTCGGGTTCCGGAGCGTCGGGTCAGGCCCCAGACGATCAGGACGAGGGCGACCGGCCAGGCGAACAGCTTCAGCGCGCCGGCGAGTCCGACCGCGAGGCCGGCCCGGCCGGGTCGCTCGGCGGCGGCGAACGCAAGGGCCAGCAGGCAGAGCGCGAGTACGGGTAGGTCGTCGCCGCCGGTGGCGAGGGTGAGGGCGCAGATCGGCAGTACGGTGGCGGCCTGCACGCCGCGCAGCACTGCGGCGTCCCGGCGGCGGGTCGTGGCAATGGTGGCCTGGCCGGTGGTGGCCGGTGTTCTGCGCAGGGCGGCCACTGCCACTGCGAGCGCCAGCGCGGTGCCCACCGCGAACCAGACCCGGGAGTCGGTCCACCAGGTGTCGAGCAGTGCTCTGGGCAGGCCGAACATCGCCATGCCGGGCTGGTACGGGGTGTAGCCCATCAGTTGCTCGCCGGGTGGGAGGGCGGCGATGGCGTCGGGTCCGAGGTAGGGCGTGCCGTGTTCCAGGAGGCGGGTGCCGGCCTGCTCCACGACCAGCACCTCCTCCTGGGCCCGGTCGGTGCGCCCGCCGGCCCGGTCGATGCTCTGCCAGGCCAGGGGCAGCAGTGTGGTGGTGGCCCAGGCGAGACCGGTGACCGTCCAGCGGGCCGGCAGGCCGGTCAGCCGGGAGGTTGGAGAGCGTCGACGCAGCAGAAGTTGGGCGATCACCGTCAGCGTTGCGAGCAGGTAGCCGACGGCGGCGACCGCGCCCCAGGCGCGGTGCGGCAGCAGGGTGGACGTGACGGCGGTGATCGCGGCGAAGGTGGCCGACACGGCGTAGAGGCCCAGGTCGAGGGCGAGTCCGTCGGCGGCGTTGTCGAGCGTGCGCCAGTGCCAGCGACTGCGGTGGGCGGTCGGGTCGTCGACGATCACGCGCGACAGTCTGGCAGACCGGGCTGCCCGCCCAGCGGGCTGATGCCTGCTCAGGCGGGCAGGTGTGGCAGGCGGTCGGGCTTGGAGCGGCCGGCCTGGCGGCGGTTCTGGCTCAGCCGGATCACCGCCCCGGTGTCGTGCAGCGGCGCGGCTAGGGTGCCCGGTCGGCCGCCCGAGCCGCGCTGCATCGCCGCGAGCAGGGTGCCGGACGGCATCGGTCGGGCGAACAGGTGCCCCTGGCCGGCGACGCAGCCCAACTCCCAGAGGGCCCGCCGCTGCGGCTCGCTCTCCACGCCCTCGGCCACCACGTCCAGGTCGAGGCTGCGGCCCAGGTCGAGGGTGGAACGGATGACGGCGGCGGCCTCCGCCGAACTCTCCATCGTCGTCACGAAACTCCGGTCGATCTTCAGCTCGTGTACCGGGATCCGGGAGAGCAGCGAGAGCGAGGAGTAGCCGGTGCCGAAGTCGTCCAACGCCAACCGGACGCCCTCGTCGCGTAGCCGGCTGAGCACCCGGTCGACCACGTCGAGTTGGCTGAGGGTCAGCGTCTCGGTCAGCTCCAGGACCAGCCGGTCCGGTGGGAGGTCGTGGGCTCTGAGGCGGGCCAGCACCGAGCCGGGGAACCGCGCGTCGAGCAGGCTGCGTGGGGACACGTTGACAGCGACCGGTACGTCGAAGCCGGCGTCGCGCCAACTCACCGCCGCGAGCAGCGCCTGGTCGAGGATCGCCTCGGCGAAGGCCGGTAGCAGGCCCGAGCGTTCCACCGCCTCCAGGAACCGCAGCGGGTCGATCATGCCGTGGGTCGGGTGGTGCCAGCGGGCCAGCGCCTCCGCGCTGGTCACCTCGCCGGTGCCCAGGTCGACTATCGGTTGGAAGTTGACGACGAACTCGTGGTCGGCGACCGCGCGGGGCAGGTCACCGCCGAGGGTGAGGCGGCCCAGGTCGGCGGTGTCCCGGGTCGGGGCGTACGTGGCGATCCGCTGCCCGGCCCGCTTCGCCTGGTACATGGCCACGTCGGCGCGGCGTAGCAGCTCGGCCATGCCGCCGTTGGACGGGGCGCCGGAGATGCCGCCGCTGGCCTCGACGCTGATTCGCATGCCGTCCAGGTCGAACGGCTCGTGCAGCGCGGCGAGCAGCGTCTCGGCCCGGTGCGCCGCCACCGCCGGGGCCGGCAGGCCGCGCAGGAGTACGGCGAACTCGTCGCCCCCGAGGCGGGCCACCAGGTCGGTCGCCTGAGCCGCGCCCCGCAACCGGTCTGCCACCTGCACCAGCACCTGGTCACCGGCGGCGTGCCCGAGCGTGTCGTTGACCTCCTTGAAGTGGTTGAGGTCGATCAGCACCAGCGCCGTCACCCCGTCGGCGCGGCGGGTGCTCAGCTGCTCGGTGCCCTCGTCGAGGAGGTGCCGGCGGTTGGCCAGGCCGGTCAGCGCGTCGTGCGAGGCCGCGTACGCGTGCTCGTCGGCGACCCGGGCCAGTTCGGCGTACGCCTGGGCGTTGCGCACGGCCGTGCAGAGCGCGGAGGCGAAGGTGCGCAGGGTGTACTGCTCCCGCTCGGAGAGCCGCACCGGGCCGCGGAAGCGCAGTCGGAGCATGCCGACGTCGACTGTCCGGTCGTGGCCTTCCAGCGGCGCGGGGACGACAGTGCCTGCCACGTCGGTGGGCGTGCCGGTCGGGCCGTCGAAGGTGATGCCGCCGGTGCCGCCGCGTACGGTGCGGCCGCCCTCGCGCAGCTCGATCTCGACCTCGTCGGCGGAGAACAACTCGGCGGCCTGGGTAACTGCGGTGGTGAGGACGTTGTCCAGGTCGACCACGTTGAGCGCGTCGGTGGTGCGGGCCAGCCGCTGCCACGCCTGCTGTTCGGTGCGGCCTCGGATGCGTGCGGAGTAGGCCAGGTGCAGGCTCAGGACCAGGGGTGGGACGGCGAGCAGTAGCCGGGGGTCCATCTGGAGGGTGAGCAGGGTCAGGGCCGCCACCACGAAACGGACCGCGTAGCCAGCCAGGCGAAGATCCAGGTTGCTGCGGAACTGAGTCGAGATTCTGGTGCCGGAGGCGAGCGCGATCACGGGGATCGCCAGCACCTCGTCAAGGAAGGCGGCGAGGAGGTACGCCACCGACAGGATCCCCACCAACTGCGGGGCATGCATGGCCGGCCAGGTCCAACCGAGCAGTGCGAAGGCAATGCCTGCTCCGGCCGCGACGAGGATGTTCTTGCCGACGCCGAAGGTCAGCTTGATCGGTGGTAGGCGAACCGAGGCGATGGTGATCCCGATGCAGGTGCAGAGCACCACCCATGGAAGGGGAGCAATGGCAGCCGCAATGACGATCGCGGCCTCGCTCCAACTGATCAGGTGCACCGTGGATCGGACACGTACGCGCGTCTTGACGAACGCGCCCAAGGCGATCATCGCGGTCAGCGTTACCAGGGTTGCTCCGTCGGGTGTCGGAGCCTCGGCCGCAGGGAAGGTCAGTCTCAGGGAGGCGAGCGCAACGATCGTGGCAGCAACGACGAGGAGACCGACGATCAGCCGTAGCCGTCGATCGGTCCCGTCATCGCGTCGTTGTGAAGAGGCCACGCAACTCCTGGATTACCTCGCCTGTCGTGCTCGCAACCATATCGCCGGGCGATGCAGAAGTCCTGCACCGATGTCAGCCCCACTCGTTTCCGCGCATTTCACCCCACCCCCTCCTTCGTGCGGTTGTCGGGCTCTGTTGGAGCCGACTCTCTACGAATGGAGCTTAAATGGGGTTGGCCCTAGTTAGGGATGATAAATGTCGTTATCCTCAACATTAGTTAATCCTGTGGGCATAAGTGACATTCTGTTTGCGTTCCGGTGCGGAGAGCGCTGGGATGCTCGCCTGTTGCATCCGGTCCGTCGCGGAATGTCGCGAGCGGTGGTGACTGATTAGACCGCGCCCTCAGTGTGGGTGCTTTGGTGCCGCAACTCATCCGCCGATTCGGTCGACCGCCGGCCAGCTTCCGGTAGGAGTCCCCTTCATCGACTGCGGCTTTCGCTCCTTCTTTCCGTGATGCGGCAGGAGTTGAGAACGTTGAGGCAACATATGGTTCTTGCAATGTTCGCATTGCACTCGTCGAGCCTGTTGCACCGGGCGGCCGCAAGAGCGTTCGCGTCGGCGGCTTGATTGGCGTCGGGCGTTACATCCGGTGCCCGTAAGCTTCGGGGTGTGATCGGCTGAATACCCCGCTGGGGCAGGGGGACGGGTGGACATTCAACTTCTGGGCGGCCTCTCAGTGCACCTGCTCGGTCGCAAGCTGCACCTGGGTACGCCTAAACAGCAGGCCGTCTTCGCGATGCTCGCGGTCCAACCCGGGCAACTGGTGACAGTCAACGACCTGGTCGACGAGCTGTGGCCAGACAGCCCGCCGCGCTCCGCGGTGCCGAACGTACGGACCTACGCCGCCAACCTGCGCCGAACCTTCGAGACCTTCGAGTCTGGTCGGGGCGTCATCGTCAGACAGCAAAGCGGCTACCAGTTCACCCTGGAGCCCGAAGCTATCGACGTGTTCCGTTTCGAGATGGAGTTCGCTGCGGGCCGGGAAGCCCTGATGGTCGGCCATATGGACCGGGCCCTGGCACGGTTGAGGTCGGCCGTGGCGCGCTGGCGGGGACCGATGCTCGCCGGCATGTCGCTCGGGCCCGTGCTCGGCGCACGCGTGGTAACCGCCGAGGAGGAACATCTGCTGGCCGTGGAACTCCTTGCTGACGCGCAGCTCAGAGTGGGGCGGAGCGACCTCGCGATCCCCCTGTTGCGGGAGGCCATCGCCCGTCATCCCCTCCGGGAACCGGCGTACGCCCTTCTCGCTCGGGCGCTGCACGAGCGAGGCGACCACGCGGGCGCGCTCGTCACGTACGACGAGGCTCGGACGAAGCTGATGGCCGAGCTCGGCGTCCTCCCGGGTTCCGACCTTCAGGCTTTCTACCGCACTATCGTCTCGGCGGTGCCATCCCAGCGACCAGGGAAGCGCGCCGTACCTCGTCCAGCTGGCCAGAGCGCCCGCCGTGTTTCGAAGGCAGCCTCGCCAGGCAGTGTCCTGATCCCCGAAGGAGCCCCTCGGCCTGAACCGGTCGATCACCTCCCCCGAGCGGTCACCGACTTCGTCGGCAGAGAGGACGTGGTGTCGCGGCTGCTGGCGGAGACCTGGCGGGTCGAGGAACGGGTGCCGGCCGTGCACATCATCGATGGCATGGCGGGTAGCGGCAAGACGACCCTCGCCGTGCACCTGGCCCGCCGGCTGTCCGATCGGTACCCGGACGGCGCGCTCTTCATCGACCTGTGCGGGCACGGGGAGAAGCACCTGGTCGAGCCAGCGAGTGCTCTGGTCACCCTGCTTCGGCAGATGGGCGTTCCTGCTGGTCGTGTACCGGTGGAGTTCGACGACAGGGTGGAGTTGTGGCGACAGGAACTGGCCCGCCGGAGGTCGGTGGTGGTGCTGGACAACGCGGCGAGCAGCGAGCAGATCATGCCCCTGCTGCCGGCCGAGCCGACCACCGTCGTGCTGGTTACCTCGCGGCGGCGTCTGTCCCACCTGGACGTCGGGCCCTCGCAGACGCTGCCGCTCCTGAACCCACAGGAGAGCGTGGATCTCCTCAGCCTGAGCATCGGTCGGGAAAGGGTTGAGGCCGAACCGGAGGCAGCCGCCGAGGTGGTGCGTCGGTGCGGGTACCTCCCACTGGGGATCCGGCTGGCCGGTGCGCGGCTGGCGCACCGGCGCGGCTGGCGGTTGGCGGACCTTGCCGAGCAGATGGCTGGCGATGCTCCAGCGCTGCACCATCTGGCTCAGGAGGAGAGCACCGTCACCGGTGCCTTCGCCGCTTCCTATGAGCCGCTTACCAGTTCGACCAAGCGTGTCTTCCGGTTTCTGGGTCTGTATCCCGGTAGCCGCTTCAGCGCGCCGGCGGTCGCCGCGCTGACCGGGCTGCCGATCGCGGAGGCTCGTGCGGCGCTCGACGACCTTGTCGACCGGAATCTGGTGGAGGACCTGGACTCGACGCGATATCGACTGCACGACCTCATGCGGCAGTACTCCATCGAGCTGTGTTCGCGTACCGACTCCGCGAGCGACCGAAAGGCAGGGCTGGCTCACCTGCTCGACTTCACTCTGGAGGTAGCACTGAGGGTCGCTAAGACGCTGGAGCTCAACGACCTGGAATCTCGCGTCACACATCTCCCGTTCGGGCGACCCGAGTTGGTCGACGCGATCGGGGAGCCCACCGCTGACTGGTTGGAAGCGGAGCGGACGGACCTGGTAACGATGGTGAGGGCAGCGCTCGATGAGGGCTTCCACGAGCATTGTGGCGGCTGGCCCGTGCCCTCTGGCGATTCTGTTACATCCGCGGATACTTCGAGGACATCATCACGACCCACCGGCACGCGCTGACGGCAGCGGACGCATCCGGGGACGTCGATGCAGCGGCATTGGTGAACAACTACCTCGCTTCCGGATATATCCGGACTGGCGACAACCGGGAAGCGCTGCACCATCTGACCCGCGCTGTCGCCCTCTCCAAAGACTCGCGGGACGTGCTCAGAACCGCGCGGTACCGCGCCAACCTCGCTGCTGTCTACTACTGGAGCGGCAACCTGACTGGAGCGGTGAGGGTCGGTTTTGAGCGCTTGCGTGACTACAAGGGATACGGCAAAGCCAAGGTGCCGATGGCGCTGCCGAACCTCGGCATGGCACTCACCTCACTGGGTCGCTACGAGGAGGCGCTCCGGATACACCGCCTGCACCTGGCGTGGGCCCGGACGAACTCCGACGTCTTCCACACACTCAACGCCCTCAGCCATATCGGCGCCGTGCGGGTCCGGATGGGCGACCTTCCGCAGGCGATCCGCATTCTGCTGGCCTCGTTGGCGCTACGCGACCGCACCGGCCACCGGTATGCCGAGGCCGAGGTGCGCAACGACCTCGGGATCGCCTATCGCGGTCTCGGTCGGCTGGTGGAGGCCCAGCAGGAGCATGAGTTGGCCCAGAAGTTGGCGATCGGTTCGGGAGAGCGACACGTCGAGGCGGCCGCGCTGAACGAACTCGGGCGGACCCTGCTGGCGCAGGGCCGGGCTGACGAGGCGTTCGAGGTGCACCAGGAGGCGTTGCGGTTGGCTACTCGGATCGCGCACCCGCACGAGCAGGGCCGAGCCCTGGCCGGGCTGGCCGAACACTTCGTCCGCACGGACCCCGTCGAGGCCCGGCGGCACTGGGAGCGGGCGTTGGCGATCTTCCGACGGATGGGCGTGCCGGAGCGTTTCGAGGCCGAACGCCGCCTCGCCGAGTTGCCTGACGCAACCCCGGTCGCAGAGCGCTGACCAGCCTGAACGGCGCTTATCGATTTCTTATCGTCCAGCCCGATAGCCTCCCTGTCGTATCGGCGAACGGGGGAGGTTCTGCCCGTGGGCAGAACCGGGTCGTCGACACGCGCCCGCTGCCGGGTCCCCCCAGCGACCTCGGCGGCGGGTCGGCAAGGAAGGAGCGGCGTCGGGGCCGTCACGCCGTCAGCACCCGGTGCGATCGTCAGCGTGACGCCGCTCCTTCCGACCGCCGTCGTACCGCACCGATAGGCTCACGACCGTGACCGAACCCGCGCAGCTCAGCCACGTCGATCGCGCCGGCGCGGCCCGCATGGTCGACGTCTCCGCCAAGGCGGTGACGGGTCGGTTGGCCGTCGCGGCCGGCCGTTTGCGGACCACGCCCGAGGTCATCGACCTGTTGCATCGCGACGGGCTGCCCAAGGGCGACGCGTTGGCCGTCGGCCGACTCGCCGGGATCATGGGGGCCAAGCGCACTCCTGACCTGATCCCGCTCTGCCACCCGATCGCCCTGCACGGTGTCACAGTCGACCTGCGGCTGACCGCCGACACCGTGGAGATCACGGCCACCGCCCGCACCGCGGACCGGACGGGGGTGGAGATGGAGGCGTTGACCGCTGTTGCTGTCGCCGGTCTCGCCCTGATCGACATGGTCAAGGCGGTCGACCCGGCGGCCTCGGTGGAGGCGGTCCGGGTGCTCCGCAAGGAGGGCGGCAAGACCGGCGAGTGGGTCCGTCCGGAGGACCGGCAGTGATCCGGGCTCGTGTGATCGTCGCTTCCAACCGGGCCGCTGCCGGTGTCTACGCCGACACCAGCGGCCCGCTGCTCGTGGCCGGCCTGCGCGAGCTGGGCTGCCAGGTCGACGACCCGGTGGTGGTGCCCGATGGTGAGCCGGTCGGCGATGCTTTGCGGGCCGCCCGCGCCGACGGTGTCGACGTGGTGCTGACCAGCGGTGGCACCGGAGTGACCCCGACGGATCGCACCCCGGACGTGACCCGCGGCCTGCTGGACTACGAGGTCCCGGGCATCGCCGAGGCGATCCGCGCGCACAGTCGTGACCGGGTGCCGACCTCTGTGCTGTCCCGGGGCCTGGCCGGGGTCGCCGGTCGGATGCTGGTGGTCAATCTGCCCGGCTCGACCGGCGGTGCCCGGGATGGCCTGGCCGTTCTCGGGCCGATCCTCGGGCACACCGTCGACCAGCTCCGCGGCGGGGACCACTGACCGCTTCCCCGCGGCGACCAGTGACCGGTGCGCGCCAGGCCCGGGCGGGTGTCGGTCCGTGCCGGTAGGCTCGGTCGGTGAGCACGGAAACCGCACCCACAGCGGATCGGGTCACCGCACCCCCGCCGGCCGGGTGGGAGGAAGCACGTTCGCGGGTCTACGCGGTCGGTCTGGCCGCCGCGCTACCCGCCGCCGCCCGACCACTTGTCGACATCGACGGGTCGACCCTGGCCGAGCCGTTGACCACCCGCACCGACCTGCCGGCGTTCCCGACCTCCAGCGTGGATGGCTGGGCGGTGCGGGGCAGCGGGCCCTGGCGCGTCGTCGGCCGGGTCCTTGCCGGCAGCACCCCCGAGCCGCTCACCGAGGACGACACCACAGTCGAGATCGCGACCGGCGCGATGGTGCCCGAGGGCGCCACCGCCGTGCTGCGGGTGGAAGAGTCGACGAGCGCTGACGGCCTGGTCACCGGCGTTCCCCGGGAGACGCCCGAGTGGCGGAAACCCGGCGAGGAGGCGTACGCCGATGAGGAGCTGCTGCCGGTCGGCACGCCGGTCGACCCGGCGGTGATCGGCCTGGCCGCCGCCTGCGGGCACGACACGCTGCGGGTCCGGCGGGCGCCGCGCGCCGCGCTGCTGGTCTTCGGCGACGAGTTGCTGACGGCGGGCCCGCCCGCGGCCGGTCGCATCCGCGACGCGCTGGGCCCCGCGGTGCCGGCCTGGCTGCGGCGCTACGGCTGCCAGGTCCGCCCATCCGACGTGGTCGGCCCGGTGGCCGACACGCTGCCCGCGCACGTGGCGGCCCTACGCTCGGCGCTGGGCCACGCCGATCTGGTCTGCACCACCGGCGGCACCATGAACGGTCCGGTCGACCACCTGCACCCGACCCTGGAGGCGCTCGGCGCCGACTACGTGGTCAACACGGTGGCGGTCCGCCCGGGCTTCCCGATGCTGCTGGCCCGGTTGACCGGCCCCGACGGGCGGGCCCGGTTCGTGGCCGGGCTGCCGGGCAACCCGCAGTCCGCCATCGTGGCGCTGGTGTCGCTTGTCGCCCCGCTGCTCGCCGGCCTCCAGGGCCGGTCGATGCCGGTGCTGCCGCAGGTCACGTTGGCCGAGGCGGTGCCCGGTCGCGGTGACCACACCCACCTGGCGTTGGTCCGACTGGACCGCTCCGCCGGCGTCGCGTTCCCGGTCCGGCACGTCGGCTCGGCGATGCTGCGGGGCCTGGCCGGCGCGGACGGGTTCGCTGTCATCCGACCCGGCACCCGCGGTGAGCCGGGCGACCGGGTTCCGATCGTCCCACTGCCGTTGTTTCCCGGGGAGCGTGCGTCGTGACCGCACCAGCGATCACCTTCGGCGAGGTCACCGACCAGCCGCTCGACCTCGCCACGCACGAGGCGGCGGTCGCCGACCGCCGGGCCGGCGCCGTGGTGTCGTTCCAGGGCGTGGTCCGCGACCACGACCACGGTCGACAGGTCACCAGCCTGGAGTACGAGGGGCACCCGAGCGCCGCACAGGTGCTGCGCGAGGTGGCCGCCGAGATCGCCGCGGAGCCCGACGTCTACGCCGTGGCGGTCTCGCACCGGGTCGGCCCCCTGGTGATCGGTGACGTGGCGCTCGTCGCCGCGGTGAGCACCGCGCACCGGGCGGCTGCCTTCGCGGCCTGCGCCCGACTGGTCGACGAGGTCAAGGCGCGACTGCCGATCTGGAAGCGGCAGGTCTTCACCGACGGCACCGAGGAATGGGTCAACTGCCCCTGACCGCTCAGCGGCGGCCGTTGACCCCCACGGCCCGGGCGAGCCGGTCGCCGTAGAACGCCGGCTCCGCGCCTGGGCGCCAGGGCAGCGCGGCGACCAGCACGATCAGCGCGAGCGCGAGCGAGTTCTCCATCAGCGCCCCGAACAGGCCGTCCTGGTAGTGCGACATCTCCGGCAGTTGATGCTCGTACGGCCAGATCGGAGAGATCAGGAAGAGCAGGTAGAGCCCGATCGCGGCGAAGCCGTGGCGGAGCCCGGTCAGCGTCGGGTACCAGATCGGCGGGCGGAGCCCGTTGACCCCGGGTAGACCGCCGAAGACCGGCCCCTGGCCGGTGCGCTGCGGCATCCCCCGGCTCGCCTCGCGGCGACGAACTGCGGCGTCGGCCAGCACGATGATCGCCGGGATCACCCAGACCAGGTGGTGCGTCCAGGAGATCGGGCTGATCACGTTCGCGGTGAGACCGACCAACGTGAAGGCGGTCAACTCGTCACCGTCGGCGCGGGAACTGGCCGCCCGGGACAGGCCCAGCGCCAGGACCAGCACCGAGAAGGCGAGCCACAACAGCCCCGGGGTCTCGATCGAGTCGTACAGCCGGGCGAGCAGGCCGGCGAGGGACTGGTTGGGCGTCATGTCCGCCGCGCCGACCCGTTCGGTCTGCCACAGCACGCTGCCGAAGTAGGTCCGCGACTCGTCACCGACGATCGCGAAGGTCCCCACCGTCACGCCGATCGTCGTGCCGATGGCAGTGGCGGCCACCCGCCACTGACGGGTGATCAGCAGGTAGGCGATGAACAGCGCCGGGGTGAGCTTGACCGCTGTGGCGAGGCCGATACCGGCCCCCGCCCAGGCCCCGCCGTAGATGAAGCGCAGCAGCGGGCCGTCGGTGGCGGCGTAGTGGGTGCCCCGGCGGGACCGCCAGCGAAGGCCGATCAGGTCCGCCATGATCAAGGCGAACAGCAGGATGTTGACCTGGCCGTAGCCGAGGGTCTCCCGGGCTGGCTCGATGGCGACCGCGAGCGGCACCGCCAGGGCCACCGTGAACCACAGTGGCCACCCCAGTCGGTCCACGATGGGTCGGAGCAGCCCGGCCAGCACCAGCGCCAACGCGGCGATGCTGGCGGCGGCGTTGACCAGGCCGGCCACGCCGATCGGCAGCTGCGCCATCGGCAGCATGACCAGCCCGGCGAAGGGCGGATAGGTGAACCCGAGTGTTGTTTCGGGCGCGATGAACTCGTAGAGCTCGTGACCGCTCGCCCACCACACCACGGCACCGTGGTAGATCTTCATGTCGAAGAAGTTGTACGGCCGCCCGAAGGTGCCGATGGCAAGCCATGCGGCATAGGCGACGGCGGCCACTATGGCGCCCCGTACGACGTTCCTGCGATCGATCCCGCGCGTCACACGGTCGATCCCGCGTGTCACACGTTGGATTGGGGCGAGGCGGTCCGCCCGTCTACCGACAGCCGTCGGCATGGCGTGGCCACCCCCGTACCAAGGTCGTCCTACCCGTCCAGGTCCTGCACGGAGCCTAGAACGGCGCCTCACGTCAGTGCCTCCCGCGTTATGCGACCGTGTCCGATCCCACACATGTTTTTGACATTTCCACCGCGTTAACGCCTACCGGGTGGTTCAGGTAATTCGTGGCCTTAGCGAGGGGTGGGGGTGAGACGGAGACGGATCGACGCAGGTCAGCCGGGGAGTCGACGTGCGGTGGACGCGGAGCGGACGGCGATTCGGGCCTCGCGGCGGGCGGTCCGGACGGCGCGCTGCATGGAACGTCGAGAGTGGCCGATGCGATGGCCCGTCCGCCACCGCAGACCCGGCTTGCCGCCGGTGTCAGCCGCGGCGAGCAGCAGACCGCCGAGGAGCCCGAGGTTCTTCAGGACGTGAATCTGGTTGTTGTTCTTGGCGATCGGGTCGTCGTTGTTCCAGAAGGGATGCCCGGCGATGGTCACCGGCACCAGCGTGCCGGCCAGAACCAGCGCCGCGGGTCGGCTGAACCGGCCGGTGGCCAGCATCAGACCGGCGCTGACCTGCACTGCCGCGTTGAGCCGGATCAACGTCTCGGTCTCGGTGGGGAAGCTCGGGTGCGCCTTCTTCAATACCGGCGCGACCTTGTCGGTCACCGGTTTGGCGGCCACCGCGAGCCGGCCGGGGTCGCGTAGGTTGCGATACCCGCTGACCACAAAGATGCCGCTCAGCATGGCGCGGGCGAGGGAGCGTACGGGCGTCATGGATCAGTCATACCCCGTCGCGGCGTTTGCTACCCCGTCAACCGCAGGATCGGATTGGTGTTCGTACACGTACGCCACGCCGAATCGAGCGACAGTCACGGATGGACGGGCGCTGACGGGTAACGTCGCGCGGGTGACCACGCTGCGGCTACGCCCCGAGGACCCGGCCGACGCCGGCCCGGTCCGCCGCGTACTGGCCGCCGCCTTCGCCCGCCCGGACGTGGCGACGCCGCCCGAGGTCAGCCTGGTCGACGAGCTACGCGACACCACCGCCTGGTTGCCGGAGTTGGCCATGGTCGCCGAGTACGGCGGTGAGGTGGTCGGCTACGCGCTGCTCACCCGGGTGCGGCTGCGGCCGGAGCGAGGCTCGGACGTGCCCGTCCTGGCCCTCGGCCCGGTGGCTGTCGCGCCGCACCGGCAGCGTGTCGGGCACGGCACGGCTGTCGTGCAGGCCGCCCTGG
Source organism: Micromonospora sp. NPDC053740 (assembly GCF_040677775.1). Lineage (NCBI taxonomy): Bacteria > Bacillati > Actinomycetota > Actinomycetes > Micromonosporales > Micromonosporaceae > Micromonospora > Micromonospora sp. NPDC053740. The sequence continues at coordinate 200,723 of NZ_JBFASO010000003.1, read as the reverse complement.
ACGCCTCCACCGAGCTGGGCGAGCGGCTCGTCGTCGTCCTCGGTGCCCCGGTCTTCTACCGCCGGTTCGGGTTCGGCCCGGCGAGTGAACTGGGCCTGACCGGCCCGTGGGCCGGCCTCGGCGAACCCTGGCAGGCGCTGGTGCTGCCGCCGTCCACCAGCGAGGAGGGCCCTCCGCCTCGCGGTGAGGTGCTCTTTCCGGCGCCCTGGTCGAAGGTCTGACCGGTCGACGCGACTGTTGGGGGTCAGGCCGGCTGTGTCCGCAGGTACCTGCCGAAGTGCGGGACGGTGAAGGCGACGGTGCCCCGCTCGCCGGAGTAGATCAGCCCCTTCTTGATCAACGCGTCCCGGGCCGGGGACAGACTGGCCGGCTTGCGGCCGAGGGCACGGGCGATCTCCGCGGTGGGCACCGCCGCGTCCATGTCGTCGCGGACCACCACGCCGGGTTCGCCCTCGACCGCGGACATCATGGCCATCGCCCGCATGTACTCGCGTTCGGCGGGAGTGGCCCGTTCGAACCGGGAACCGAAGAACCCGACAGCCAGTTCGGCCTCCGCCTCGGGCGCGGCGACCCGCACATCGGCGGCCGTGATCGGCGAGCGTGGCGCGTGGTCCCAGGTGGCCTTGCCGTACGCCTGGACGAAGTACGGATAGCCGCCGGACTTCTCGTAGAGCAGGTCGAGTGCCTTCTGCTCGTACTCGACCTCCTCGCGCTCGGCGGGCGCGCAGAGCGCCCGGTCGGCGGCGATCCGGTCGAGCCGGTCGATGCGTTGATAGCGGAACAACCGTTCGGAGTACGACTTGGCGGCGCTGAGCACGGCCGGCAGGTGCGGAAGGCCGGCGCCGACGACGATCAGCGGCGCGCCGAGCTGGGACAGCTCGTGGCAGGCGGCGCAGAGCGCTGACACGTCCTCCGGGCCGAGATCCTGCATCTCGTCGATGAAGATGGCGATGCCGGTGCCGACGTCGCTGGCCACGGCTGCGGCGTCACTGAACAGCTCGACCAGGTCGATCTCGATGTCGCCGGAGTCGGCCCGGCCGCTGGCGGCCGGCACGTCGATGCCGGGCTGCCACCGGTCGCGCAGCTTGGCGGCACCGGCCCGGCCGGTCGGATTGGACCGTTGGGCGAACGCCTTGAGGACGCCGAGGAACGCGTCGATCCGGTCCGGTGCGCGGTGGCGGGGGGCGAGCTCTCGGACCGCCATGTGCAGTGCGGCGGCGACCGGCCTGCGCAACGACTGGTCGGGTCGAGCCTCGATCTTGCCGCTGCCCCAGAGTCGGTTGATGGCCTGCGACCGGAGCGTGTTGAGCAGGACCGTCTTGCCGACGCCGCGCAGCCCGGTGAGCATCAGGCTGCGCTCGGGTCGGCCCCGGGCGATGCGCTCGAGCACGATGTCGAAGACGTCCAGTTCCCGCCCCCGCCCGGCAAGTTCGGGCGGGCGCTGACCGGCGCCCGGCGCGTACGGGTTGCGGACCGGATCCACGCATCGCAGATTATCGGGCCATCTAGCTGCGAGGCTAGACATGGATAGATGGGGCTACCGGCGTGTCGAGACCGTCGACCACAAACTAGGGCTGTCTAGCATGGACGCTAGACAGCCCTAGTTTTGGCAATCGGGCCAGCGATCGGCCAGCTCGGGCTAACGCTTCTTCAGACAGAGCACGTAGTCGAACAGGTCGACCGAGTTGTCGTGCACATAGTTCGCTGTCGCCTGCGGCGCGAGCGTCTCGCACCGGTCTCCGTCAGTGGTAGCCGGAATTCGCAGCAGCACCTGATAGGTGTTCGGGCCGCAGGGCACCTTACGGAGTTCCGCCTCGCTCTCACTGCCGTCGTTCACCACGCAGTCACCCCTGGCGAACTCCGCGCCCGGGGTCGGGGCGGCCGACGTCGGGGCGTCGCTGGGCAGCGCGGGCGGAACGCCCGGGGCACTCGTCGACGGGGCACGCGCCGCGTCACTGCCGGCGTCGGCCACCTTCCAGATCGCCCAGCCGGCCAGGCCGAGGCACGGACAGAGCACGAGCAGCACCACCACAGCGATGATGAGAGCGACGTTGCGGCCGGTCTTCTTCGTCGGCGCGGCCGGCTGCATCCCGTAGCCGCCGGGAGGCTGCTGACCCCACGGCCCGGCCGGTTGACCCGGCATCGGACCCGCCGGCTGACCGGGCATCGGGCCCGCCGGTGGGTACGGCCCGGCCGGTGGGAACGGCCCGGGCGGTGGGTAACCCGGGCCCGACGTGGGCGGCGGCGGCCACATCGGCGTGGTCGGCGGCTCCGGGTTGGTGGGCGGCGGCGCCCACATGGGTGCCGTCGGTGGCTCCGCGCCGGTCGACGGCGGACCCCACTGCTGCCGGGTCGGGTCGTCCGCGGGCGGCGGGGTGCTCCACTGGGGCACTGTCGGGTCGACGGGTGGCGAGCTGTCAGGCCCACCGGGCGGGCGCTGGTACGGATCGTCCGGCTGATCGGAACCCGCAGGTCCGTAGGTCGTCATGTCATCCCCTGGGGTGGAGGGTCTCAGCGTTGCTTGAGGCAGAGGACGAAGTCGAGAGTGTCCAGCTCACTGTCGAAGAAATACCAGTTGGTGTAGCCCTCGACCTTGCCGCACTTGGCCTCGGCGTCCCGCTCGCCGCTGGTCGGGCCGTCGATCCGGCTCAGCACCTCGTACGACTTCGCGGTACAGCCGCTGATCAGCAGCTTCGGCTTGCCGCCCGCGGTGCCGTCGTTGCGGACGCACTGGCCGACCTTCGCGAACCGGGGATCGGCCGACGACTCCGGCGCGGCCGCGCTCGGCGCGGGCTCGACCACGTCCGCGCTCGGCTCACCGGCAACTGCCGAGTTGCTCGGCGCGGCTGCCGGTGCCGGGTCGCTCTGCCCACGGCGGAACCAGAACGCCCCGGCGACGGCCACCACCAGCAGTACGACGACCAGTACCGCGATCAGTGGCCCCCGTCCGCGCCGGCTCGGTGCCGGATCCTCGCCGTACGGGTCGTCGGGCCGGTACGGCTGCCCGCCGTACGGCTGGGTCGGCTGGTACGAGCCGCCGTAGGGCGTGCGGGGATCGTGGCCGTAGGGCGTATCCGTCTCGCCGCCGTAGGGCCCGCCGGGCGTCGCACCGTACTGCGGGGTGGGTGGGCCGCCGTACGGTCCGGGTCGTCCCTGCGGCGCGGGCGGGTACGACGGGACCGCCGGAGGGTAGGACTCCGGCGCGGGCGGGTAGGGCTGCTGCGCCGGTCGACCGGGCGTCTCGTCGGGTCTCTGCCCACGCCACGGCCCCGGGTGGCCGCTCCCCGGTTGTCCGTAGTTCGTCATGCCGCCCTCCTGCACGAGTGGTGAGAGGCCGGCCACCAAAGCGCGACACGGACTCCGGGGTCACCGTAGCGTGGTCCACTGATGAGCTCACCTCCACCGAGCGCCACGGCCCTCGCCGGCCGTCGTGCCAGCAGCACGCCGACACTGATCTGGACCGCGTTGATCGTGGTCTACGTGCTCTGGGGGTCGACCTATCTGGCCATCCGGATCACAGTGGAGACAATGCCTCCGCTGCTGTCGGCCGCGCTCCGGTTCGCCGCGGCCGGCCTGGTCCTGGCGGTGGTGCTGCGACTGCGTCGGGGGCCCGGCGCGCTGCGGGTGGACCGACGGCAACTCGGCTCGGCCGCGTTGGTCGGGGTGCTCCTGCTCGGCGCCGGCAACGGCCTGGTGGTGCTCGCCGAATCGGGGCCGCCGGGAGTGGCGGTGCCGTCCGGGATCGCCGCGCTGCTGGTGGCCACGGTGCCACTGCTGGTGGTGCTGTTGCGCTCGGCCACCGGGGATCGGCCACCGCTCTGGACGTTCGCCGGGGTCACAGTGGGCTTCATCGGCCTCATCCTGCTGGTGCTGCCGGGTGGCGGTTCGGCAGCGGTGCCGCTGGTCGGGGCGTTGACAGTGGTGGCGGCGGCCACCTCCTGGTCGGTCGGGTCGTTCCTTTCCGGCCGGATCCGGATGCCCGGCGACCCGTTCGTGGCCACGGTGTACGAGATGATGGCCGGCGCGCTGGTGCTGGTGGCAGTCGCCGCCGGTCGGGGCGAACTGGCGGACTTCCACCCGGCGGCGGTCAGTACCCGGTCCTGGTTGGCGCTGGGCTACCTCATGGTGGCCGGCTCACTGGTGGCCTTCACCGCGTACGTCTGGCTGCTGCACAACGCGCCGATCTCGCTGGTGTCGACGTACGCCTACGTGAACCCGGCGGTCGCGGTGGCGCTCGGCGCGCTGCTGGTGGCCGAGCCGATCACCCCGCAGGTGCTGCTCGGCGGTGCTGTCATCGTCGCCGGGGTCGCCCTTGTGGTGACCACCGAACGGCCACGTCGGGCGGGCACGGGATCACGATCGGGGGTCACGTTGGGGCGCGACCGCCAGTAGCGTCCGGCCCATGTCGGCCGCCGCGCTGGTGTCGATCGCGCTGCTCGGCGCGCTGGTCGGCCTTGTCGTACCCCTGGTGTCGCGGCGCTTCGCCACGGCGGACGCCCGGCCACTGGCGTTTCCGGGGCCGCAGCCGGTCCGGCGGCCCTGGGTCGACCCGATGGTGGCGGCCAGCGTCTTTGTCGGCCTCGCCGTCGCCGTGGGTGACGACAGGGCGTTGCCGGTCTTCCTCGCGGTCGCGGCGGTCGGTCTGGTGCTGGCGCGGGTCGACCTGGCCTGCCTGCGGCTGCCCGACCCGCTGGTGCTCGTCGCCGGGTTGCTGGCCCTCGGAGGGCTGAGCACCGCGGCGCTGCTGTCCGGCACTCCCGGCCGGCTGCTCGGCGCGCTGGGAGGTGCGGCGTTCGCGGGTGCGGCGCACGTGGTGTTGGCCCTGCTACCCGGCTCACGGCTGGGTTTCGGGGACGTGAAACTCGCCGCCGTCCTCGGCCTGCCGCTCGGCTGGCTGGGGTGGGGCACCCTGCTGGCCGGGCTGCTCCTGCCGCACGTGCTGCACGGCGGTCTGGTGCTCGGCCTGCTCGCCGCCCGAAAGGTGCACCGGAACACACTGCTGCCGCTCGGTCCGGCCCTGCTGGTGGGCGCCTGGCTCGCCCCCCTCCTCACCTGACGCACCCACGCCCAACCCACGCCCCGTCGATCTTGCAGTTTCTGCGCCGACACAAGGTGCATTCCACGCACAACGACGACCGAAAGTGCAAGATCGACGAGGCGTGGGGTGGGGCGTGGGCACGCCGGGGGTCAGATCAGGCGGAGTTGGCGATCCTTGGGGCGGCGGGGCTCGGCTTCGCCGAAGCGTTCGAAGAGGCCCGGGTCGATGGTGTTGAGGAACGGCGAGGGGGCGCAGTCGCGCTCGGTACCGTGCCGGGTGCGGCGGGCGGCGTGACTGACGTACAGCCGGTCCTGGGCCCGGGTCAGGCCGACGAAGAAGAGCCGGCGCTCCTCGGCCACGGCGTCCTCGTCGGGCGTCGAGCCCGGCCAGCGCAACGGCAACAGGCCGTCCTCGACACCGACCAGGAAGACCACCGGGAACTCCAGGCCCTTCGCGGCGTGCAGGGTGAGCAGCGTGACCGCCTCGGCCCGCGGGTCGAGCGCGTCCACCTCCGCGCCGGTGGCCAACTGCGACAGGAAGGCCTCCAGGTCGTCACCGCAGCGTCGGGCCAGCGGGGTCAGCAGGTCCACGGCCGAGCGGACGTCCTCGGGACGGACAGCGCTGCCGCCGCCGTCCAGGGTGGGTACGGCGAACCGCTCCGCGACCACCTGACCGGCCAGCCGCACCCGGGCGGCAAGTGAGCCGGCCAGCCCGTCGGCGTGCCGTAGCTCGCGGGCGATGGCGGCGACCCCGGGCCGGTCCCGCAGCCGGTCGTGGGAACGCTTCTGCACGGGGATGTTCGCCCGGGTCAGGGCGTCCACGATCGGGGCGGCCTGCGCGTCGGTGCGGTACAGCACCGCGATGTCGGAGAACGACAGCGAGGTGGACCGGCCGTCGATGCGGCCCGAGTCCAGCGAACGGTGCGACAACCCGCCGACCAGGTCGTCGACGGTACGCACCACGAAGTCGGCCTCCTCGGCCACTGACGCCGCCGGGTAGCGCCCGACCAGCGGAGCTTCCGGGTCGAGTCGGGCCGGGTCCAGTCGCCGGCCCCGGACCAGCGTGGACGGCGCGATGGCCTGCGCGGCGGCGGCCAGGATCGGCGCCGAAGAGCGGTAGTTGCGGTTGAGCCGGACCAGTCGGGCGTCGGTGAAGTCCTCGGAGAAGCGCAGGAAGTAGCCGACGTCGGCACCCCGGAACGAGTAGATGGCCTGGTCCGGGTCGCCGATCGCGCAGAGGTTGCCGTCGGCGGGGCTGAGCAGCCGCAGCAGCTCGTACTGCACCTCGTCGACGTCCTGGTACTCGTCGACGAAGATCCACTGCCAGCGGTCCCGGTACCGTTCGACCAACTTCCGATCGGCCCGCAGCAGCTCCACCGGCAGGGTCACCAGTTCGTCAAGGTCGACCAGGTCCTGCTTGCGCAGCAGCGACACGTACGCGGCGCTGTCGTCGCCGGCCTCGGTGCGTGCTGCCGCCCGCTCGGCGTCGTCGGCGATCCGGAAGTCGGCCGGGAGACCCGCCGCGCCGACGTTCTCCCGCAGGATGGTCAACCCCAACGCGTGGAACGTCCCCACCGTGACGTCCTCAGCGACCGGGCCGAGCAGGCCGTCGAGGCGGTGCCGCAGCTCCTCGGCGGCCCGACGGGTGAACGTGATCGCGAGGCAGCGCTCGGGGAAGACGTTCAGCTCCGCGCAGAGGTACGCGATCCGGTGGGTGAGCGTCCTGGTCTTGCCGGTGCCCGGACCGGCCACGATGAGCAGCGGACCGCCAGGTGCGGAGGCGGCCACCCGCTGCATGGCGTCCAGTCGGTCCAGCAGGCCGGTGCCGACCTCCTCCATGCCGGAGAGCATCGGCTCGAACGGCTCGTGCGGAGACGGCGGTGACGCGATCGGCGGCGCGGGCGCCGGGACCGGCTTCCGCTTCGGCTCCGCCTTGGCCGCCGCCGGACGCTTGGCCGGGACCCGGGGAGCCGGCTCCGCGGGTCGTCGCTGCGCCGGCACCGGTACGTCGAACAGCGTCTCCTGCGCGCCCAGCTCGGCCGGGTCGAAGAGCGTGATCACGCCGTACTCGCCGTCGTAACCGGGCACCCGGCGGACGTCGCCGCGCCGCAGCCGTCCGATGCCCTCGGCGAGCAGCTCACCACCGGTCTGCGCGATGTCGCTCAGCGGGGTCGTGGTCAGGATCTCCAGCTCGGGGCCCAGTGCGGCCAGCAACTCGTTGAGGCGACCCTCGACCTTCTTCGACCGGGCACCCACCTTGTTGATCTCGCCGAGGATCTCGGCCAGCGGCACCAGGTGGGTGACGTCCCGGGCGTGCGCCGGACGGTGCCCGTCCGGGCGGTCGGCCAACTCCTCGATCCGGCTGAGGACACCCACGGTGAGTGGCTTGCCGCACTCGGGGCAGCGACCGCCCGCGGCACGGGTGCGCTCCGGAGACCAGTTGACCCCACACAGCCGGTGCCCGTCCGCGTGGTACTTGCCCTCCTCCGGGAAGAACTCGATGGTGCCGGCCAGGCCGTCACCGGTCCGCAGCGCCTCCCGAACGGCGAAGTAGTCCCGTTCGGCGGTCAACACTGTCGCCTCCCGGCCGAGCGCCGGCGGCGAGTGCGCGTCCGAGTTGGACACCAGTTGGTAGCCGTCCAGGCTGCCGACCCGCCAGTTCATGGCGGGGTCGGAGGAGAGCCCGGTCTCCACGGCGAAGATGTGCTCGGCGAGGTCGGCGTAGCAGTCGGCGATCGCGTCGAAGCCGGACTTCGAACCCAGCGCGGAGAACCAGGGAGTCCAGATGTGTGCCGGCACCAGATAGCCGTCCGGGCTGGCCTCCAGGGTGATCTCCAGCAGGTCCCGGGAGTCCAGTCCGAGGATCGGCCGGCCGTCGGAGCCGAGGTTGCCGATCCGGCCGAGCGCGGTGTTGAACCGGGCCACCGCGTCCAGATCCGGCAGGTAGATCAGGTGGTGCACCTTGCGGGTCCGGTCGTCCCGCTTGTAGATGGTGGAGATCTCCACGCTCAGCATGAAACGGACCGGGTCCGCCTCCGCGGTCTGCGCGAGTCGGGGTGGCAGCCGACGGGCGACGTCCCGTTCCGCCTCCGGGTCGAGCCGGTAGAGCCCCGGTTCGGCCGGGCGCAGCGTCTCCCGCAGGTGGTCGTACCAGGCGGGGTGGGTGAAGTCGCCGGTGCCGAGCAGGCCGATGCCCTTACGCCGGGCCCACCACGCGAGGTTCGGCAGGGTGAGGTCACGGCTGCACGCGCGCGAGTACTTCGAGTGGATGTGCAGGTCCGCGACGAATGGCGGTAGGCCACCGGGGGGTACGGCGCTGAACGGGGGCACGCCGCATCCTGTCACGCCCGCCGCGCCGGCCACCGGCCGCCACGCGCGTACGTGACCTCCGCTATGCCGAGCGCAGCTCGACCAGACTGATCTGCGGCTCCGCGCCGACCCGGACCGGCGGCCCCCAGAAACCGGCGCCGTTGGTCACGTAGACCTTGGTGCCGTCGACCTCGCCGAGCCCGCTGACCACCGGCTGCTCCAGCCCGACGGCCAGGTTGAACGGCACCATCTGCCCGCCGTGGGTGTGCCCGGACAGTTGCAGGTCGACACCGTAGCGGGCGGCCTCCTTGGCAGCCAGCGGCTGGTGTGCGAGCAGGACCACGGGTCGGCTCGGGTCGCGGTCACCCAGGGCGGCGGCGAAGTCCGGCCCGGCGGCGAGGCCGCTGCCGCCGGTCGCGTCCAGGTCGTTCACGCCGGCCAGGTCGAGCACACCGCCACGGGCCTGGATCTCCTGCCGCCGGTTCTGCAGGACCCGCAGACCGAGCCGGTCGACCTCCTGGACCCACTCCTCCACGCCGGAGTAGTACTCGTGGTTGCCGGTGACGAAGAAGCTGCCGTAGCGGGAGCGGAGGTCGCGCAGCGGCGCGGCGGCCGAGCCGAGTTCGGCCACCGAGCCGTCGACCAGGTCACCGACGACCGCGACGATGTCCGCGTCGAGCCGGTTGATCGCGGCGACGATCCGCTCGGTGTGTGCCCGTCCGCGCAGCGGGCCGAGGTGGATGTCGGAGACGGTGGCGATGCGCAGGCCGTCCATGCTGCGGGGGAGTTTGGCGAGGGGGATCCGCACCCGGTCGAGGTGGGGCGGGCCGAGCGCGGTACGAACGCCGTACCCCACGGTGCCGGTGGCGGTGAGGCCGGCGAAGATGGCCGCCCCACGGGCCAGCAGCAACCGACGGGACGGGTCGTGGTCCGGTGCCGCGACGGCGCCGGCTGCCGGTGGCTCGGTCGGCCCGGCGGCACCGACCAGCACCGGCTCCGGCGCGGCCGCGGTGGGCTCTGCGGCGACCACCCGGCGACGCAGCACCAGCCGGGCGACAAGCATTGGGACTTCCAGCACGACCAGTACGACGAGCAGGTAGAACATCAGCGCGAGCCACAGGTAGCCCGGCCAGGCGAGCCAGTAGAGCCCGGCCTGCGTTCCGGCGAGGGTGACCGGCACGAGCAGGGCCAGCACCAGGGCGGCGATCCCGCCGATCCGTCGCCAACGGCCCGGCGTGGTGGTGTCCCGAACGAGCCGCTTCCACAGGTAGAGGTGGATGAGGCCGGTGACCAGCGCCAGGACAGCCACGAACCCCAGAACCGCCATCATGTGTCGTGCCTCCCTCAGCCGCCCGCGAACGGGGGCAGGACATCGATCGTGGCCCCGGCCGGTAGGGGTGCCTGACGATCATGACAGGTGACGCCGTTCACGAGGAAACTCGCCACCCGCAGCACCCCGGCGAGCCGGTCGCCGTGGCGCTGGGTCAGCTCGGCCGCGAGGTCGTCCAGAGACGGCCCGGTGGGGATGGCCTCCTCGGCGCGGCCGGCGGCGGCGCGGGCACCTGCGAAGTAGCGGATGGTCAGCGGTGGCCCCTCCACGCTCAGCCTCCGATCGCGGACATCGGGCGGGTCGGCTGGAGGAAGGTGGGGTCGTCGATGCCGTGCCCGGCGCGCTTGCCCCACATCGCGGTACGCCAGCGCCGGGCCAACTCGTCGTCGTCCGCACCGGTGCGCAGCGCGGCGCGCAGATCCGACTCTTCGGTGGCGAAGAGGCAGGCGCGGACCTGACCGTCGGCGGTCAGTCGGGTGCGGTCGCAGTCCCCGCAGAAGGGGCGGGTGACGCTGGCGATCACGCCGACCCGGGCGGGGCCTTCGTCGACCAGCCAGGTCTCCGCCGGTGCCGCGCCGCGCTCGGTCGGGTCGGGGCTCAGATCGAAGACGGTACGCAGCGACGCCAGGATCTCCTCGGCGGTGACCATGGTGTCGCGGGCCCAACCGTGTTGGGCGTCCAACGGCATCTGCTCGATGATCCGTAGCTGGTAGTCGTGATCGAGGGCGAAGCGGAGCAGCGTCGGCGCCTCATCCTCGTTGACACCACGCATCAACACCGAGTTGATCTTCACAGGGCTGAGCCCGGCGGCCGCCGCCCCGGCGAGCCCGGCCAGCACCGCGTCGAGACGGGGGCGGCGGGTGAGCGTGGTGAACCGGTCCGGGTCCAGGGTGTCCAGTGAAACGTTCACCCGGTCCAGGCCGGCCGCCCGCAACGCCGGGGCCAGCCGGTCCAGGCCGATGCCGTTGGTGGTCAGCGAGACCCGGGGGCGGGGTTCGAGGGCGGCGACCGCCGTCACGATGTCGACCAGCCCGGCTCGGATCAGCGGCTCACCACCGGTGAACCGCACCTCGGTCACGCCGAGCAGCTCGACGGCCACCCGGACCAGCCGGACGATCTCCTCGTCGGTCAGCAACTCGGGGCCGGCCAGCCAGGGGAGACCTTCCGCCGGCATGCAGTAGGTGCAGCGCAGGTTGCACTTGTCGGTGAGGGACACGCGCAGGTCCCGGGCGACACGGCCGTACCGGTCGACGAGGACGCCGTCGGTCCCCGGGGCGGCGCTCACCTGTCGACCGTAGCGCGCTCGGCCCGGCTCAGGGCGCCACGGGCGGTCTGGACGACCACATCTCGGAAGCTGACGCCGAAGAGTGCCGTGTGCACGAGCAGCAGATGCAGTTGATGCACCGGCACCCGGTCATGCCAACCGTCAGGTAGTGGCCAACTCTCCTGATAGGCGGCCAGCACCCGATCCAGGTGTGGGATGCCGCCGAAGAGGGCGAGCTGGGCGAGATCCGTCTCCCGGTGCCCGCCGTGCGCTGCCGGGTCGACGAGCCAGGCCCGGTCGTCGGCCCCCCACAGCACGTTGCCCGGCCACAGGTCGCCGTGGATGCGCGCGGGCGGCTCGTCGCCGCCGAGCCCGTCCAGCCGACCGATGACCTGCTCGACCAGAGCGGCATCGGCGCTGGTCAGCGCGCCACCGTCGACCGAGCGTCGCAGGTAGGGGGCGAGGCGTCGCTCGGCGAACCAGGTCGACCAGCGCCCGCCGGTGGGGGTGTTGTCCTGTGGGAGCGAGCCGATGAACCCGGGCCAGCTGGCACCGAAGGCGGTTGCTCCCGCCCGGTGCAGCCCGGCCAACTCCCGGCCGAAGCGCTCCGCGGCCTCCGGCGTCGGTTCGCCGGGCTCCACCCAGTCGAGCGCCAGCAACTCCGGCAACACCACGATCACCTCGGGTACGCCGACAGCGCCCGCCTCCCGCAGCCAGCGCAGGCCGGCAGCCTCGGCGGCGAAGAATCCCTCCGGCGGCGGTCGGTCGGCGTCTTCAGGCCAGGATTTGGCGAAGACGGAGTGGCCGTCGTCGAGAGTGAGCCGAGCGGCCGCGCAGATGTTTCCACCGGCGACCGGCGTCTCTCGGAGCCGCTGATGGGTCCGGAAGGTCGGGAGGTGTGCCGGATGCGCGCGCAGGTACGCCAGGTCCATCAGCGCACGGTAACCGCTCCTTACGACAGCCAGGTGTCGCCCGACGACATCGGCGCTCTTTCCGCACCCGTAGGTGTGGCTTGAGCAGGTTAAACACGTTCAGTAACTGTGGATAAGCCGCGTGTCATCCACAGGGGTGGCCGGGCCCGGCACGCCCGCCGCAGGCTTCCGACATGACCTCGACCGAACGCCCTCAGCTCGCCGTCCGCTCACCCGCCGACCTGATCGCCGCTGTGCCGTACCTGCTCGGCTTTCATCCCACCGACAGCGTGGTCGCCGTGGCGCTGGTCGGCCGACAGATCGTCTTCGCCGCCCGCGCGGACCTGCCCGAGCCGACCGAGCTGGGCGGGCTGGCGGGGCACCTGGCCGGTGTGATCCGCCGGCAGGGCGCGGAGGCCGCCACCGTTGTGGGCTACGGGCAACCGGAGCGGGTCACTCCGGCCGTGGACGCGGTGCGCGACGCGCTGTACGACTTTGGGCTGCACGTGCTCGACGCGCTTCGGGTGACCGACGGCCGCTGGTGGTCCTACCTCTGCACCGAGCCCGACTGCTGCCCGCCCGAGGGCCGCCGCTACGACCCGAGCGTCAACCGAGTGACCGCCTCGGCGGTCTTCGCCGGTCAGGTCGCACTCCCCGACCGGGCTGCCCTGGTGGGGCAGGTGGCACCGGTGGACGGGCCGGCCCGGGAGGCGTCCCGGGCGGCCACCGCCCGCGCCGAGTCGAGACTGGCCGAGCTGATCGAGCAGGCGCCGGAGAGTGACCTGCTCGGGGCGCGGGCGTTGCGCGCCGCCGGGGTGGCGGCGGTCCGCGAGGCCCAGCGCCGCCAGCGGCGTGGTGAGCGGCTCGACGACGACGAGGTGGCCTGGTTGAGCCTGCTGATGACCCACCTGCCGGTCCGCGATCACGCCTGGGAACGCACCGACGGCCGGGACCGGGACATCGCCCTCTGGACCGACGTGCTGCGCCGCGCCGAGCCGGAGGTTGCCGCAGCGCCGGGTGCGCTGCTGGCGTTCGCCGCGTGGCGCGCCGGACAGGGCGCGTTGGCGGCGGTCGCGCTCGAACGCACGCTGAGCCTGCACCCCGACTATTCGCTCGCGCTGCTGCTGGACGACCTGCTCCGGCGGGGCGTGCCCCCGGCCGAGTTGGACGGCTGGCCGTCGGTCGGGATGCCCGGCGTCATCCGGCCCCGCAAACGGAGCCGACGTGGCCGCCGCTGATGAGCCGGTTCCCGATTGCCGCCCGGCTGCCGGAGACTCCCCGGCAGCTTTATCGCAATCTTGCTATAGTCGGCTCTGGCCAGTCTTCTTTCACCCGGAGGCTGTAACCGAGCTGCGAGCCATAGCCGCGATCGAACAGGCGGCAATCGGACACGCCGTCGAAAAGCTGGAGAGCCTCGGCCCCAACCTGGGCTACCCGCACTCCAGCAAGATCCGAACCGCCGACAACCTGCGTGAGCTGCGCCCACGTGGCGGACGTAGCCGGTGGCGCGTCTTCTATACCCAGGTTGGTGGCGCGTTCGTGGTCGGCGCTGTCGGTCCAGAAGCCAGCGTCAGTCAGCGGAACTTCGCCCGGGCCGTCGCAGCCGCAGAGCGAAGGATCAAGGACGTGGAGGTGGAGTGATGAAACGTTCCGAGCTCAAGACCTCGCAGCAGGTCATCGGCGATGCCAGCCGTCAGGACCCGGTGTTCCGCGCAGAGTGGGATCGGACAGCGTTCGCGCGCGAGGTCGCGCTTCGTATCGTGGGGTACCGCACCCAAAACCAGCTGACCCAGACCGCGCTCGCCCGCAAGGTGGGGATGACCCAATCAGTCATCGCGCGACTGGAATCAGGCGACCAGCCGCCGTCGATCGCGACGCTCGTCAAGCTTTCCAAGGGCACCGGTATGGAGTTCGACGTCAAGATCTCCCGCGGTGCCGTCGAGATCGTAGCCGCGTAGCCAGGCGGTTACTCCGCTTCACGGGACTCAGGGTGTCGAGAGCGGTAGGCGAACGGCTGGTGGCAGTGGCGTCCGCGCCGGACTTGTCTGGAATGACTGGATCATGAATGCCGCGAAACGGCGGGCGGCCGCCAGGCGGCTGGCGGTTGACTCGGCTCGGATGCCTTCGTTGGCCATCAGCGCCAGGATCAGGTCCTCCAGGACAAAGTCGTCCCGAAGTTCTCCTGTCGCTCGCGCCCGGTCGACGAGTTCGGCCAGCATGTGCAGTGTTCGGGTGCGATCGGCGGCGAAGCCGGCTTCCTGGGGAAGCTGACTGATGAAGGCGCGGGCGAAGCCTCGATCGTGGGCGTGCGTCTCCATGAGCTTCTCCACCACCAGGCGGAAACCCAGCCAGGCATCGGGTTGAGCGAGGCCCTCCTCGACGATCGCCGAACACACGGTCATCTGCTCGGCGAATGCGTCGGCGAGCAGCGCGTCCTTGGTGGGGAAGTGCCGGTAGATAGTGGCGGCGCCCACCTGTGCCCGCCGTGCGATCTCCCGGATCGGCACGTCGAGCCCGTTGGTCGCGAACGCCAGGCGAGCGACGGCCAGAATGCGCTCCCGGTTGTCGCGCGCATCCGACCGCTGGGCTTGTCTCACTTCGACCGTCACCGGTCTCACTTTAGCTAACCGGACGGGGTGCTCCGTTACGGTTCGGCCCATGAGAGCTGTCGTATTTGCCCAGTTCGGGCCACCCAACGTTGTGCACGTCGTCGAGGTGGTGGCCCCGCACGCAGGGCCGAGTGAGGTCCGTATCGCTGTCCGGGCGTCCGGGGTCTCGACAGGGGAGGTGCTGATTCGCGCCGGCAAGCTGGCCGACATGGTGCCCGTGACGTTCCCGTACCGGACCGGCTTCGAGGCGGCTGGGGTGGTTGACGAGGTTGGTGAGGGCGTTACCGGCGTCACCGTCGGCGATCAGGTGTTCGGCATGGCCTCGCCGACGACGCGTGGCGCCAACGCCGACCACGTGGTGCTGAGCGCGTGGGCCGCTAAGCCCGTCGCCTGGAGTTGGGAGGAGGCGGGCGGCGCTGCCGGCAGCGTCGAGACGGCCACCCGCGTTCTTGATCGGCTCGGGATCACAGCGGGGCACACCGTGCTGGTGAACGGCGCGGCCGGCGCGGTCGGCAGTGTCGCTGTCCAGGTGGCAGCCGCCCGTGGCGCCATCGTCATCGGCACGGCGAGTGAGCGCAATCATGAATTCCTGCGTTCACTCGGCACGGTGCCGACGACGTACGGCCCCGGGTTGCCCGACCGCATCCGCCGGCTGGCGCCGGACGGGGTCGACGCAGTCTTCGACTGCGCCGGAGGAGCACTGCCCGACCTGATTGCCATCGCCGGAGATACGGCACGCGTGGTGACGATCGCCGACTTCGCGGCCGCCGCCCACAAGGTCCACCTGTCGCACGGCGCACCTGCGGATCGGACTGGCAAGGCAGTGGGGTCCGGTGCCGATGTGCTCGCGGTACACGGCCTGGACATCGCGGTGCGCCTTGCCAAATCCGGTCGGCTGCACATTCCCGTCGCGGCCACCTTCCCGCTGACCGGGGCTGCGGCCGCACACGAGTTGAGCGAGGCGCACCACGCACCTGGAAGGATCGTTCTCATCAACTGACGTTGTTGCCTGCCGCAGAGACCGCCAGCCGCGTCACTTACCGCAGGCGAGCATCCTTCTGGATGTCTGGTGGGACAACCGTCAGTCGCTGGGGTCGATCTTTTCGCCAGCCCGACGAAGCCCGCCCAGGCGGGTTCCCCCGGCAACGCCCTCCGTCGAAGGATGTACGCGTTGCTCCTGTCCACGGCCGACGCGGCGGGGCTCACCGCCGCCGGAGAATGATCTCGTGACCGTTCTCCGCTCTGGTATGACATGACCCCCGAGTTGCTGCTGTCGCTGGCCGGGCTGGCGTTGATCGACAGCACCAGCATCGGCACCCTCTTCATCCCGGTCTGGTTGCTGCTCGCCCCCGGGCCGGTCAACGTCCGGCGGATCCTGGGCTACCTCGCCACCATCGCGGTGTTCTACCTCGCGGTGGGGCTACTGCTGGTCTGGGGAGGCAGCAGGCTGGGCGACGCGCTGGGCGGCGCCCTGGACAACCGGGGCGTCCTCTGGGCACAACTCGTTCTGGGCGTGGCGATGCTGGCGCTCAGCTTCCGCTACGACGGCAAACGGCGTCCTCGTACCGATGGTGTGTTGCGCTGGCGGGACCGGGCCACCGCCGGAGATTCCTCGGCCCGCTGGTTGGTCGGGCTCGCGCTGCTCGCGGCGCTTGCCGAGGTGGCGACCATGCTCCCGTACCTCGGTGCGGTGGGTCTCCTGGCCACCTCAGGGGTGGGAGCGGCGAGCGTGGTGGTGCTGCTCACCGGGTACTGCCTGGTCATGGTGCTGCCGGCGATGCTGTTGCTGGGTGCCAGGGTGGCCCGCCCGCGACTGGTCGAGCCGGTGCTGGCCCGCCTGAACGCCTGGATCGTCACGAAGGCGGGCAGCGCGTTTGGCTGGATCCTCGGCATCGCCGGTTTCCTGATCGCCCGTGACGCCGCCGCACGGCTGGCCCTGTTCGACCTGATCGACCGGATCGGTCGCTGACTCGGCCGCTCGGGTCAGGCTGGCTGCTCCACAGTGATCCGGTGCGGCCTGGTGTAGACGTTCATGGTCCGCCCGCGTAGGAAGCCGACAAGTGTCATCCCCGCCTCGTCGGCCAGTTCCGCGGCGAGGGTGCTCGGGGCGGACACCGCCGCCAGCAGCGGCAATCCCGCCATCCACGCCTTCTGGGTCAGCTCGAAGCTGGCCCGTCCGGAGACCAGCAGCAGGTGCCCGGCGAGCGGCAGCCGGCGTTCCCGCACGGCCCAGCCGATCACCTTGTCCACGGCGTTGTGCCGGCCCACGTCCTCCCGGAGCACCACCAACTCACCGTCCGGGGTGAACAGGCCCGCCGCGTGCAGCCCGCCGGTCCGATCGAAGCCGCGCTGGGCGGCGCGCAACCGGTCGGGCAGCTCGGCGAGCAGCGTGGCCGGGACGCTCAGCGGGTCCGCCGCGACCGGAAAGAGCGACCGGGTGCGTATCGCGTCGATGCTGGCCTTGCCGCATACCCCGCAGGAACTGGTCGTGTAGAAGTTCCGGGACGGGTCGGTGGTCGGTTCCGGTACGCCGGGGGCGAGCACCACGTCCACGACGTTGTACGTGTTCGGCGTCTCCGCGCCGGCGCAGAGTTGCGCTGTCAACACGTCGTCGGTCGACCGGATTAGCCCCTCCGTCAGCAGGAACCCGATGGCCAGGTCCAGGTCGTCGCCGGGAGTGCGCATGGTGACGGCGAGCGGCCGGCGTCGACCGGGGCCGGCCGCGCCGACCCGGATCTCCAGCGGTTCCTCCACGGCGAGCGTGTCCGGTCGGCGGACCGATCCGCGTCCGGCGGTCGCCGCGTCCAGGTCGATCCGGAGTACGCCACGTCGATCAGTTGCCCGTCCCATCTCGCCATCCTCCACCCCCAGCCGGCACACCCGCACAACCACCGACCATCAGCCCCCCAACCGCCACCCCCACCCACCCCGTCCAACCCCGTCCAACCCCGTCCAACCCCACCCACCCCCGCCCCGCGCACCCCCCACCCCACCCAGCACCACCCCACCCCGCCCCGCCCCAGGGCGTTGATCATGAAGTTGTTTGCGCGTGTCGTCGGCGTGTCGAGCAACAACTTCATGATCAATGGGCCGGGCCGGCAGGGTCGGAGGTCCGGGTGGGGGCCTCGCGATCGGGCCCGTTTGAGCGTTGGCCCGTTTGAGCGTTGGCCCGTTTGAGCGTCAAGCACGGCTACGGTGGCCGGGTGGGGACGTATGCCGCAGTGGTGCTCGCGGGTGGGGCCGCCCGACGGATGGGCGGGCTGGACAAGCCCGCGCTTCCGGTCGGCGGCCGGCCGATGCGTGACCGGGTGCTGGCCGCCGTCACCGACGCGACGCAGCGGGTGCTGGTCGGTGCGGCCGACGCTGTGCCGGCGGGTGTGCGGGTCGTCCGGGAGGACCCGCCCGGCGGGGGTCCGGTCGCGGCGGCGGCGGCCGGCCTGGCGTTGCTGGATCCCGACACCACACTGGTCGCGCTGCTCGCCGCCGACCTGCCGCTGCTCACCCGGGCCGCGATCGGCGACCTGCTGAACCACCTCCACCAGGAGACCCCCGACACCCAACCGGCGGGCGGCCACTCCACCCCGGCCTCGCTGGCCCGCCCCGGCCTAGCTCCGGCGCCTCCGGCCGGCGGTGGCCTAGCTCCGGCGCCTCCGGCCGGTGGCCGCCTCGCTCCGGCGTCGCTGGCCGGAAGTGGCCTCGCTCCGGCGTCGGCCCGCGGTGGCCTGGACGGTGAGCTGGGACCGGACGGGGCGTGCTTCGTGGACGGGGACGGGCGGCGGCAGTCGCTCTGCGGTGTCTGGCGGGTCGCCGCGCTGCGGGCAGCTGTGCACCGGCTGACTGTCGAGCGGGGCGGCAGTCTGTCCGGAGCCCCGGTGCGGGCCTTGCTGGCCGGTCTCGTCGTGCGGGAGGTGGCGTGGTCCGGCGAGGGCCCGCCGCCGTGGTTCGACTGCGACACTGACGAGGACGTACGCCGGGCGGAGGAGTGGGCGCGATGACGGTGATGGACGACTGGGTCACGGCGGTGTGCGCCGAGTTGGATCTGGACCCGGCCGCGGTGCCGGTGCCGGCGGTGCTGGATCTGGCCCGGGACGTCGCCCACCAGGTGCTGCGTCCGGGGGCGCCGATCACGGCGTACCTCTTCGGGTTGGCGGTTGGCCGGGGCGCGGAGCCGGCGGACGCCGCGGCCCGGCTCAGCGCGCTGGCGGGCGCCTGGCCGGTCGAGCTGGGCGCCGACCCCACGGACCCGACGGCCCCCTGACCGCCGCTGTCCGATCCCGGTCGGGGCTGATTCGAGCCACGGGCGGCGTGGGTAGGGTGATCGTGACGGACGGAGGCGATCATGACGGCTGACCACCCCTCGGCGCCGCACGGTGAGCTGCCCGGTGCTTCGACTGAGCCGGCGGAATCGATCCTGCTCGACGAGCCCAGCACCACCGACCTGCGGGCGAAGGTGACCGAGGCGTGGCGGGAGTTCGCCCGCGCGCTCGCCGTACGGCTGCGGGAACTTCCCGTCGGCGCGCACCTCGACGTGACCCTGGACCCCACCGCGTCCGGCACCGGGGACGCCGTCTATTCGATAAGCGTCGACGTGGACGCGGACCGGGTGTTGTCCGCCCGCGCGGTCGGCAACGCCGCTCTGCCGGCGGGCTACCGACTGGACCGGGGCGCGGTGGCGGACATGGTCGCGCTCGGTTGGTCCCCGCCCGGGGTGGTCGCCGGCTCCGGCGGTTCGTTCGGGCTGAACGCCACGACGGCCGAGTCGACCCAGGTCGCCACTCTGCTCTCCCGCACGCTGCGGGACGTCTACGGTGCTCCGCACCCGGCCTTCCTCGTCTATCTGGTGCACGACGCGGAGGGCGAGCCGCTGACGGTGGAACCGCTGGGCACCGCCCGCAGCGAGTTCGGTCCGGACGCCGACGTCGAGGCGGACCTGGAGGAGGCGTTGGCCGAGGCGGCTGCCGCTCAGGTCGAGCAGGACGACGTGCTCGACCTGGCCGATCGGGTCCGCACAGTGGTCTCCACCATGTTGAAGTCGGACACCGACCGGTTGCAGATCGACTCGGACGGCGACATCACCATCCGCGCCGGCTCGGCGATGGTCTTCGTGCGGGTGCGGGACAATCCGCCTCTGGTGGACGTCTTCTCCCCGGTGCTCACCGAGGTGGAGCCGACCGAGCGGCTCTACGTCAAGCTCTCCGAACTGACGAACCGGATGCCGATCGGCCGCCTCTACTGCGCCGACGACACGGTGTGGGCGTCCATCCCGGTGTTCGGTCGCAACTTCCAGGCGACCCATCTGATGCTGGCGGTGCAGGTGATGACCGGTCTCGCCGACGAGTTGGACGACCGCCTGCACGGCGAGTTCGGCGGCAAGCGGTTCTTCGGTGAGGGTGACAAGCCGGTCCGGCGCGACGAGTCGGAGCACCGCACCGGCATGTACCTCTGAGCCCGATCAGGCCACGTCCAGCAGGGTCTTTCCGATCGTCGCGCGCGCCTCGATGGCGGCGTGCGCGTCGGCGGCGCGTTCCAGTGGGAAGCGCTGGCCGATGAGCGGTCGCAGCTGGCCGGCCGCCGCGTCCGCCAGGGCCCGTTCGGTGTACGCCCGCAGCCGTGCCGGTGGCACGTCCGGGCGGACCATTGTGACCTGGCGTGCCGTGGCGGCCTCCGCCGACACCGGGGACCACTCCCCGCTCGCCAGCCCGAAGCTGACCATCCGGCCGCCCGGAGAGAGCAGGTCGAAGGCGGTGCGGGCCACCGGGCCACCGACCCCGTCGAGCACCACGTCGACCCCGCCCACCGCAGCGCGGACCTGCTCGGCCCATTCAGGCAGCAGGTAGTCGACGGCCAGCTCGGCGCCAAGGCCGGGTAGCAGGTCCACCTTGCGTCGCCCACCGGCCACGCCGATCACCCGGGCCCCGGCCCGGAACGCGAGCTGCACCAACAGGCTGCCGACGCCGCCGGCCGCGGCCTCCACCAGCACCCGGTCACCTGGGCGGACGCCGACCGCCTCGATCAGCATGGTGGCGGTCCGCCCGTCGGCCAGCAGTGCCACCGCCTCGTCCAGAGCCAACCCGGCCGGCACCGCGATCGTCGCCGACGCGTCCACCGCCGCGCGTTCGGCGTAACCGCCGGAACCTCCGGTGGCGCTGACCACCCGCTGCCCGGTCAGCGCCGGGTCGACGTCCGACCCGACCGCCGTGATCACCCCGCCGACGCCGTTGCCGGGGATCAGCGGTGGGGTGAGGCGGAACGGGCCGGGGTGGCCGGCGCGCAGTTGCGTCTCGATGAAGGTGATGTTCGCGTGCGCGACGTCGATCAGCACCTGGCCGGGACCGGGGACCGGGTCGGGCGCGGGGCCGGGCACCAGCACCTCGGGTCCGCCGAACTCACGTAACCAGATCGCCCGCATGACAGTCCCCTCGGCCCGGATGGGCTGCCTCGCCCACTCGGGGCCAGTCAATCTCCTCAACCTGGGTTGAGGTCAAGAGGTGCTGGCGGACGGGCCGACGCCGGGCGATTCGACCAGTCGGGAGAGCACGATGGTGCTGCGGGTGGAGGTCACGAAGGATTCGCCACGCAGCCGCTCCAGTGCTGCCTCCAGGTGGGCGATGTCGGCGGCGCGCAGGTGTACGAGCGCGTCCGCCTCCCCGGAGACGGTGTAGGCGCCGACCACCTCGGGGTGTCGGCGGGCGGCCACGCCGATCTGCGCCGGGGTGGTCCGGCCGGCGCAGAAGAGCTCGACGAAGGCCTCAGTGGTCCAGCCGACGGCGGCCGGATCAACGACGGCAGTGAATCCCCTGATCACGCCGGTGGCGCGCAGGCGGTCGACGCGACGTTTGACCGCTGGGGCGGAGAGTGACACCCGGGCACCGATGTCGGCGTAGGACGCACGGGCGTCCGCGACGAGTAACGCAATGATCCGCTGGTCTACCGCGTCTATCTGCAACGTTCCGCCTCTGGAAAGCAACGCTTGTGGCTGTTTTCAAAGTTCTACGGTACCTACTCTTGGTGACCGTGAACCAGCAGCGTTTCCCGCGAAAGCGGACATATCTCATGTGCTCGCCGGAGTACTTCGCTGTCGAGTACGCGATCAACCCGTGGATGGACGTGACCACACCGGTGGACCGGGACGCGGCCGTCAAGCAGTGGGACCGGCTGCGCGAGACGCTTGTCGGCCTCGGCCACGAGGTGCACCTGCTCCCCGCCGAGCAGGGCCTGCCCGACATGGTCTACGCCGCGAACGGCGGCTTCGTGGTGGACGGCAGCGTCTACGGCGCCCGGTTCAAGCACGAGCAGCGGGCCGCTGAGGCCGCCGCCCACCACGCCTTCTACGAGGCGCAGGGCTGGCGGTTCATCGCACCCAGCGAGACCAACGAGGGTGAGGGCGACTTCGCGTACGTGCCGGAGGCGCACGGAGGGCTCATCCTGGCCGGGCACGGCTTCCGTACCGAGATCCCCGCGCACGCGGAGGCGCAGGAGGCGCTGGGCCGTCCGGTGGTGTCGCTGCGTCTGATCGACCCCCGCTTCTACCACCTGGACGTGGCGCTCGCGGCCATCGACGACGCGAACGTCGTCTACTTCCCGGGCGCGTTCTCGGCGGCCAGCCAGCGGGTGCTCACCCAACTCTTCCCGGACGCGGTGATCGCCGACGACGAGGACGCGATGGCCTTCGGGCTCAACCTGGTCAGCGACGGCGCGAACGTGGTGCTCAACAGCGAGGCCACCCGCCTGGCCGGCAAGCTCAAGGCGGCCGGGTACACCCCGGTCCCGGTCGAGTTGGCCGAGCTGAAGAAGGGCGGCGGCAGCGTGAAGTGCTGCATCGCCGAGTTGCGGCACTGACCCAGTGAACGTCTCGGGGCCGGCCTCCCACTGGGAGACCGGCCCCGAATCGTGCTCCGGGTGGGCGTTCAGCCCAGCGTGGCCAGCTCGTTGATCAGCACGTTCGACATGACCTGACCGTCGCGCTGCACCTCGCGCAGGTACCACTTCTGCTGCGGGGTACGCGGCTGGTTGAACTGCCAGATGCCACGCGGGCTGTCGATCTGGCCGATCTTGCCCAGTGCCAGGTTGACCTGCTGCGGAGTCGGTTTCCCACCGGCCAGTTGGATGGCCTGGTCGAGCACCTGCGCCGCGTCGTACGACGCCATCGCGTACGTGGTGGGGGTGACCTGGTACTTCTTGCGGTACGCCGAGGCGAAGACCCGGTTCGACGTGTTGTTCAGGTCGGCCGAGTAGTTCAGCGCGGTCTGGATGCCCAGCGCGTTGTCCTTCAGGTTCTCCAGCACTGTGCCCTCGGTGAGGAAGCCGGGCGCGTAGATCGGCCCGGCGAACTTCTCGCGCAGCTGCTTGATGAACTCGACAGCCGCCGCTCCGGCGAAGAAGCAGAAGACCGCTGTGGGCTTCTTGGCCAGCGCCTTGGTGATGTCCGAGGCGTACGTCGTCTTGCCGGGGTTGGAGGTGGCGTTGGTGTAGGTCACCGGGTCGCCGATCCGCGGGTCGGTCGCGCCGAACTCCTGCCGGAAGCCGCGGACGACGTCCGGGCTGCCGACGTTCTCCGGCATGATGATCGCGATGCGGCCGTTCGCCGGCAGTTGGTCGCGTAGGTAGCGGCCCAGCGCCTTGCCAGCCTCGTCGAGCACGTACGAGGTCCGCCAGATGTAGAAGACGCTCTGCAGGCTGCTCGGTGAGGCGTTGGAGCCGATCAGCGGGACCCGGGCCTGCTCCACGGTGTCCCGGATGCCGACCATCACCGCCGAGTTGACCACGCCGGTGAGTGCCAGCACGCCCTGCTTGAGCAGGCCCTCGACGGCAGCCTTGCCCGTCTTCGCGGTGTCGCCCTCGTCGGCGGTCAGCAGATCCACCGGGTGGCCGCCCAGCCGCTGGTCGTGCAGGTCGAGGAAGAGCTGGAAGCCATTGGTGATGTCGTCGCCGATGCTCTTGAAACCACCGGCCTGCGGCGTGATCAAACCGATCTTGATCGGGCCCCGGTCGGCGGTCTGATCGGCGTCACCGTCTGAGCCACACGCGGCGACGAACCCGGTGGTCCCGAGCGCGGCCAACAGTTGGAGCGCCCGCCTGCGATTCATCTGCGACACCGAGTTCCTTCCAAGGAAGCGTTACAGGGCCGAACACCGCCCCACCGGCGTTCTACCTGGTCCGCGACGCTGCGTCAATGGCTATTGATCATCGTGCAGGGACCGCAACACGGCGAGCACCTGGGACCAGGCGACGGCCTCCGGGTCGATCAGCCCGAAATGCTCGCATCCGGGCAGTTCAACAAGGGAAATATCGGAACCTGTGACACGCGCCTCTGTGACGAAATCCCGGCTCATCTCCACCGGGACCTGACGATCGTCGGAGCCGTGCACAACTACTGTCCGTGTTCGTATCGGTACCAACATCCGTGGATCCGCCGCCGCGTACCGGTCCGGGACCTGTGCCGGTCCGCCGCCGAGCAGCGCGGCGACAGCGCCTGAGTCCAGATCCCGCCGGTACGCCTCGCCCAGATCGGCCACCGGGGCCAGGGCGAGCACCGCGCCCACCGTTGCCGGGGCGGTGGCCGCCACGTACAGCGCCAGGTGGCCGCCGGCGGAGTGCCCGACCAGGATCGGCGGGGCCGGGCTCACCCGGCCGGGCAGCGCCTCGGCCGCCAGCATCGGCAGCTCGGCCACCCCGGTCAGCACGTCGGTCAGGGTGCCCGGCCAGCCACCTCCGGGCTGCCCGGTACGGCGGTATTCCAGCTGTGCCACCGGGTAGCCGTCAGCGGCGAGAGCCGCGGCCAGCGGGCCGGTGTGCCGTCTGTCGTACTCGGCCCGCCAGAAGCCGCCGTGCACCACGACGACCAGCGGTCGGGCCGGCCCGGTTCCCGCCGGGAGACGCAGATCGGCCACCTGATCCGGGTGGTCCCCGTACGCCACTGTCCGGTCGGGTTCCGGTGCGGGCCGGGTCAACACGGCGCGCGGGTCGACAGGCATGGCGCGACGGTAGCGCGCCCCGCCCGGGTGGTTCGGCCCCGGTAGTCGGTCCCGGCCGGCATGGCTCGCGTCCGCTGGGTAAAGATGGACCCCATGACCGAAGCGCGCTCCGCTGGACAGAACGACGAGCCCGGCCCCGACGACTCCGGCCACTCCGGCACGGTGGTGGTGGTTGGCCCGGACGGCCGGCCGATCGGCACGATGCAGACCGACGAGGGCCAGGGCGAGGACCCGACCCGCCTGGTCGAACAGCCGGCCAAGGTGATGCGGATCGGCAGCATGATCAAGCAGTTGCTGGAGGAGGTGAAGGCCGCGCCTCTCGACGACGCCAGCCGCAACCGGATGCGGGAGATCCACGAGCGGTCGATCGTCGAGCTCAAGGAGGGCCTCGCCCCTGAGCTGCGTGACGAGCTGGAGCGCATCTCGCTGCCCTTCGCCGAGGACAAGGCCCCCAGCGAGGGCGAGCTGCGGATCGCGCACGCCCAGCTCGTCGGCTGGCTGGAGGGCCTGTTCCACGGCATCCAGGCGGCCCTGGTGGCCCAGCAGATGGCCGCCCGGGTGCAGCTGGAGCAGATGCGCGGCGGCCGGCAGGCGCTGCCCAGCGGCCCCGGTGGGGTCGTGCCCGGGATGCCGGGCATCGGCCAGCCGGGCGGCGGCGAGGGTCACAACACCGGTCAGTACCTCTGACCTCAGTCCACCCCGAAGACCTTCTCCAGGTACGCCGCCACGCCGTCCTCGGTGTTCGCCGTCGTCACGTCGTCGGCGACCGCCAGGACGGCGCGGTGCGCGTTGGCCACCGCCACGCCACGCCCGGCCCAGGTCAGCATCGGCACGTCGTTGGGCATGTCGCCGAAGGCCAGCACGTCAGCCGCGGCCACCCCGAGCTGGTCGCAGTACCAGGCCAGCCCCGCAGCCTTCGTCACCCCGGCTGCCGAGATCTCCACAAGCCCTGAGGACGACGAGTGCGTTGCCTCGGCCAACCCCGCCACCGCCGTGGCGATCAGCTCGGCGAAGGCATCCGGGTCCTGCTCGCCGGCGCGGGCGAGGAGCTTCACCGCCGGCACCGAAAGCAACTCCTCCGGCGTCTCGATCGGCCGGATGCCGTTGGCGTCGGCGTCCCAGCGCAGCGGGTAGTGCGCCTCGTGCCGCATCTCCCGGCTGTCCAGGATCTCCACGGCGAAGCTGATCCCGGGCACCTCGGCCCGTAGCCTCCGGGCGACCTCGGCCAGGTGGTGCGGGGCGAGCGGGTCAGCCCGTACCACCTCGTCCTCGAACGGGTCGTAGACGACGGCGCCGTTCGCGCAGACCGCCGGCAGCGGTCGGGCGAGCTGGTCGTACACCATCTTGAGCCAGCGGACCGGACGGCCGGTGACCAGGACGACCGGCGTGCCTCGCGCGGAGATCCGCGCGAGCAGGTCGGCGGTGCGTGGGCTGACTGTGTGGTCGTCGCGGATCAGCGTGCCGTCGATGTCGGTGGCGATGAGGCGGGGTGTGTCTCCCATTACCGGGACAGTAGCCGGTCCAGATACACCGCCACCCCGTCGTCGTCGTTGCGCAAGGTCACCTCGTCGGCGGCGGCGCGCAGCGCGGGGTGCGCGTTGGCCACTGCCACCCGCGACCAACCGGCCCACTCGAACATCGGCAGGTCGTTGGGCATGTCACCGAAGACCAGCACATCGGCCGGGTCGACCCCGAGGGTCTGCGCCACCACTGTCAGCCCGGTCGCCTTGTCCACGCCGGGCGGGCAGATCTCGATGAAGCCGAGCCCGGCCTGGGTGAGCGTGGCGACCTGCGGCGGGACGACCCGGCGGGCCACCGCCAGCAGTTCGTCCACGTGATGGTCGGCGGTCCGGGCGAACGCCTTGATCACGTCGCAGGCGAGGCACTCGTCGCGAGTGCGCGCCTCGAAGCGGTCCTGGTAGGGCCAGCTCTCGTGGTAGTCGCCCCACAGCGGGGCGTCGTGCTCGTCGGACGCCTCGACCATCACTGTCAGCGGGCCGGCCTCCGCCTCCAGGTCGGCGAGGAGCCGGGCCAGCACCTCGGCGGGCAACCGCTCGTCGCGGAGCACCACCGGGCCGCTCGGGTCGCTCTGGTCGACCACCCGTCCGCCGCCGGCCATCACCAGGAAGTCGGCGGCCCGGATGTCGTTGCGGGTCAACTCGGTCAACCGAGGGCCGCGTCCGGTCGCGCCGACCACCGGAATCCCGGCGGCGCGCACCCGGTCGAGCACCCCATGGGTGTACGCGGAGACGGTGTCATCGCTGCGGACCAGCGTCCCGTCGAGGTCGGTCGCGATCAACTTGGGCAGTCCCGGGCGGGTCATCGTTCCTCCTTCGCCCGCCGCCGTCGCACCGCCAGGGGTCAGGGAACCCGAGTCCCGGAGTGACGGCGGGCAGCAACCGTACCTCGCGGAACGGGTCGCATCCATGGCTTCCAGGCGAATCGGACGCCAACCCCGCCCCCGCGCCCCGCCCCCACCCGTCCCCGCGATCTTGCACTCTCGGTTGCCGTTCTGCGTGTTATGCGCCGTATGTCGGCGCAGTAAGTGCAAGATCGCCGCGGTGAGAGTGGGTGGGTGGGTGAGGGTGGGTCAGGGCTGGGGGTCGGGGCGGGTGAAAGGGGCGGCGGGGGTGACTGTCAGGTCGGCTGGGGCCGGTAGGCCGTCCTCGATCGGGTCGGGGCCTCTGCGGCGGCGCCAGGGGCGCGGTGCCGGCGGGTCGGCGGAGCGGTCGTCGTCCGGCGGCCCGAACGCGCCGGAGGGTGCGGCGGGGGCCAGCTTCAGGGCGGCCCCGAACAGCACACAGGCGACGAACGCCATCACCAGCCCACGGCCGTACTCGATGTGAAAGCCGTCCTCAAGCGAGTAGAAGAAGTTTCGCTGACCGGGGTTGTCGAGGCTGGCAGTGGCGGCCAGCAGCAGCATCAGCAGGGCACCGGCCAGGGTGAGGCCGGTCAGCCGGGCGTTCGGCCGCACGGCCGCCGTGCCGCGCAACGTCAGCGCCACGGCGCAGACGAGGGCGAGAAGCCCAACCAGATAGCCGACCCCGAAGCCACCGACCTCGGACACCCCGGCAGGCACCTCGAACGTCGCATTGCCGTCGGGCCCGCCGTTCGGCAGGCTCATCACCAGCCACTCACCGATGAGCGAGGCGATCGCGGCCACCGCGCCCAGACCGGCGAGCAGCAGGGGCAGCCGAGGATCCTGCGCGAGGTCGCCCAGGGACCAGGCGAAGCGGCGTCGCGGGGCCGGCTCGTCGGCACCCCACTCGATCACCGCCGGGGCCTCGGATCGGTCACCCTGTCGCGGGATCGGAAGCTCCTCGGACATCGGCCACCCTTCCGCCGGTCACGGACCTGTGTCGCATCATGGCACAGCAAGCTGGTGGTGACAGGGATCGCAGGGCTGGCGAGCGCGCCGGTCTGTCGCTCGGCGGTCGCCTTTCCGCTAGCGTTTGCCCCATGCCTATCCGTACCGCTTCAGCACAATGGCAGGGCAATCTCACCGAGGGCGCGGGCACCATCCGCACCGGTAAGGGCGGCCTGTCCGGCAACTACTCCTTCAAGTCGCGCTTCGAGGAGGGTGAGGGCACCAACCCCGAGGAGCTGATCGCCGCGGCGCACGCCGGCTGCTTCTCGATGGCGTTCTCCAAGGCGCTCGCCGACGCGGGCTCGACGGCCACCTCGGTCGAGACCACCGCCAAGGTGCACCTGGACAAGACCGACGCCGGCATGACGGTGACCCGGATCGACCTGGAGACGGTCGGCCAGGTCCCGGGGATCGACGACGCGGAGTTCCAGAAGCTCGCCGAGGCCGCCAAGGCCAACTGCCCGATCTCCCGCCTGCTCTCGCCGGGTGCCGAGATCACCCTCAACGCCCGCCTGGCTGCCTGAGCAAGCAGACCCACACCGGTACGTCCACGGAAGGAGCCTCCGCCCGATCCTGGGTGGTCGCTTCTTCCGTGCATGTGCGGACGACGGCCACTGTCGTCCAGCAGGACCGGGCCGCGTGCCCCCGCGTCGGGCACAATGGGCGAGGTGCCGGTGGAGATGAGCCGTGAGCGCTTCGAGGAGTTGGTCGGCGAAGCCCTCGACGAGGTGCCCGAAGAACTACTCGGCCTGATGAACAACGTGGTGATCCTGGTCGAGGACGACCCGCCACCGGGCGAGGTCGACCTGCTCGGCCTCTACGAGGGGCATGCGCTCACCGAGCGCGGCTGGGACTACTCCGGCGTGCTGCCCGACCGAATCTTCATCTACCGCCGTCCGATCCTGCGGATCTGCGACAACGACGAGGACGTCATCGACGAGGTGGCGGTGACAGTGGTGCACGAGATCGCCCACCACTTCGGCATCGACGACGCGCGCCTGCATTCGCTGGGCTGGGGCTGAGCCCGCGCGCCGCACGACCCGCCCGCGCCGCGCCGTCTGTCCGACGGCCTGTGCTTGCCGAGGTCGCCTACCGTCGGTGCAGCGAACGCGACACTATTCAGGAGGCCCTTTCATGCGCAGCGAGCTGTTCTCCGCGGAGAATCTGGAGAAGGAGTCCGCGCAGCCCGGCATGCGGTTGCAGAACTCCAAGATGTTGAAGATCGAGCTCAACGGCGAGGCGATGGCCCGGGTCGGGTCGATGGTCGCCTACCAGGGGAACGTGCAGTTCCAGGCGTTGGGTTCAGGTGGGCTCGGCAAGTTCCTCAAGCAGAAGCTCACCGGCGAGGGCGTCCCGCTGATGAAGGTCACCGGGCAGGGTGACGTCTTCCTCGCGGAGCTGGCCAAGGACGTGCACATCATCGACCTGGAGCCGGGCGACGCCCTCTCCATCAACGGCAGCAGCGTGCTCGCCTTCGACTCCACCCTCCAGTACGACATCAGGATGGTCGGCGGCGCCGGGATGGCGTCCTCGTCCGGCCTCTTCAACTGTGTGTTCAGCGGCTACGGGCGGATCGCCATCACCACCAAGGGCACCCCGGTCGTGCTGAACGTGGACGCTCCGACATACGTCGACCCCCAGGCCGCGGTCTGCTGGTCGGCCAACCTCCAGACCGGCTACCACCGGGCCGAGCAGCTCGGCCTCGGCACTCTGCTCGGACGCCGCACCGGTGAGTCGTTCACCATGAGCTTCGCCGGTCAGGGCTTCGTGGTGGTGCAGCCGTCCGAGGAGCCGCCGGTCATGGGCAGTGGCCAGCAGCAGCAGGAGGGCGGCCTGCTCGGCGGTCTGCTGAGCTGACCGCGAGTGGCGCGGGGCGCACCTGATCTGTCGAGCTGACCGCGGCGCGGGGCGCCCCCGTTCTCCTGGGGGCGCCCCGCGCCGGTCAGGTCAACTCGCCGGTACGTAGGCGGGTCAGCCAGGCCGCCGCGTCGGCATAGTCGACGTCGGAGAGGCCCGCTGGCGCGGGCACCGGGCGTTCGCCCGCCTCGGCCCACCGGTGCCGGGGGTAGGAGCCCAGGAAGCGGACGTCGGCACAGACCCTGCGGAGCCCTTGCAACGCCTCGCCCAGGCGTACGTCGGCCACGTGGCCGACGCAGTCCAGGAAGAACACGTAGCGGCCCAACGCCTCGCCGGTCGGCCGGGATTCGATCCGGGTCAGGTTGACCCCACGGACGGCCAACTCCATCAGCACGGACAGCAGCGCGCCGACCCGGTCGTGGGCGATGTAGACCGCGAGCGAGGTGAGGTCGTCACCGGTCGGCGGCGGTGGCGGCCCGGGGCGGGACACCAGCGCGAACCGGGTCACCGCGTCGGGGTGGTCGGCGATCTTGTCGGCGAGTGTGGTGAGTCGGTGCCGGGAGGCCCCGATCGGTGCGCAGATCGCCGCGTCGAACTCGCCAGTGCCGGCACCGGCGGCGGCCGCGCCGTTGGAGAGCACGTCGACCACCACGGCGTCGGGCAGGTGGTCGCGTAACCAGCCCCGGCACTGGGTGGACGCCTGTGGATGGGCCGCCACGGTGCGGATCGAGGTCAGCGGGGTGTCGGGCCGCGCGGCGAGCACGAACTCCACCGACAGGACCACCTCACGGGTGATCACCAGCGGCTCGCCCTCGGCCATCTCGTCCAGCGTGACGCCCACCGCGCCGCCGATCGAGTTCTCCAGTGGCACCAGCGCGGCATCGGCGTCGCCGGCACGGACGCTGTCCAGCGCCTCTCCGACGCTGCGCGCGGGCGTACGGGTGCCGCGCTCGGCGGCGGGTATGGAGCGCAGGGCCTGCTCGGCGAAGGTGCCCTCCGGCCCGAGGAAGACGAAACGTGTCGGCGGTGTTCCCGGCATGCCGACCAGCCTACGCACCCGGCCCGTTGGCCGGGCCGGCGTCGCAGGCGAGGGCGCGAATCCCGGCCGGGCTGGTGGCGCGTACCTCGATGGTGCAGACGTCCGTTCCGGCGGTGACCAGCACCGGGGAACCGGGCTCGCCCCGGGTGACCACCTGGAGTTCCTCGTGCCCGGTCACAGTCAGCACTGTGAACTGCCAGTCAGCGGCGCAGAGCGGCCCGGTGCGGACCTGGACCCGGACGTTCGCCGGCAGCACTCCGGCCCGGCCGCGCAACAGTTGCAGCACCCGCTGGCCGGTCGGCCCGTTGCGGCAGGCCGTCGCGACCAACCCGGCGTCCGGGGTGGGCGTGACAGTACCGAGAGACGGCGCGGTGGTGGGCGGGGTGGCCGGTGGGGTGCTCGGGCCGGACGGTGTCGGGGCCGCGGTGTGAGTGGGAGCGCTGGTCGGCTCCCCCAGCCCGGGTGGGGCGCCACAGCCGGCCAGCGCCGCGACGGCGAGCGCCATCGGCAGGACTCGGGCGAGGCTCCGCGCCGCAACGCGGTCGGCTGCCCGGCCAGGAGCCGCCGGTGAGGGGTGGACCGTCGACCGCGGTGAGGGGGACGCGGGCGGGGGTGGGGTGAACGGCACGGGCCGATCCTCGGGACATCGGAGAATTCGTCGCGGCCGGGGTGGCCGAGCCCATCGTAGGGCGAGCGGCCGGTCGGGTGAAGGTCAGCCGGTGACGCGGTGCCCGGCGCGCTGGAGCGCTGCGGTGCCCTCGGTCAGCCGGACGGTGGGCACCAGCAGGTAGTCGGTGTCGAACGTGGAGAACGTGACGGCGCTGACCCGTGCCTCGGCGAGCGGGTCGACCAGCGCGGCCAGGCTGCCGGTGCCGGCCAGCGTCACCGGGGCGGTGACCCGTAGGCAGCGCCAGGTCGTCTCCACCACCGCCTGTGCCGGCGCCCGCTCGGTCGGGCAGATCACGGAGATCCCGTCGGAGGTCCAGCTCACCGTCACCACGTCGGCGCCGCGCAGCCCGCTCGACAGCGCGTCCGGCACTGTGCTGCCGGCGGCCAGCCGGCACAGAGCGTATTCCCCGGGCAGCAGAGCGATATCGAGCATGAGGGCACCCTACGGCCTTCGTACGGACCCATCCAGGCCACGCCACGTGCGGCGAAGGACACACTGCGCCGCAGGTCAGACCTCGGAGAAGAAGGTGAGGGAGCCGGTGACGGTGCCGTCGGTGAGCACCGGGGTGGAGATCGCGTCGACTGTCGCGTCGGAGCTGTTCGCCGAGGCGGCCTGCACCCTGAGTAGCCCACGGGCGAGTCGGCCGGAGGAGAGCGCGAGCAGGGGCGGAATCTTGTCGATCTCGGCTTCGGTCAGCTCGCCCCGGTTGGCGGTGAAGTCGAGCAGGCGCAGCCCGCCATCGAGCAACGGTCGCCCGATCAGCCCGGCTGGCTCACCGAGACAGAGCAGCTCGCAACCGGCCGTGGAGATCGCCACCACCCGGGTGTCGGCGTCGATCAGCAGGCACGGCTCGTCGGCCCGGGAGACTGTCGACGACCATTGGCCGACGTTGTCGGACTCCGGCTCTGTCGAGGCCCGCGCCGCCGGCACGAACGCTTCCGAGAGCGAAAGTTCGACGTGGGCCACCGCGCCTCCTATGTGCACCGATCGACTGTCCACGCTAGCGGGTCGCCGACGGAATCACCGAGCGCACCGGGTCACCGGGGCGCTCAGCGTGAACCGAGGCGACCGGTGACGGCGCGGAGACCGGTGAGGCGAACGGGGGGACCGGAGCCGCGTGGCGTCGCCGGTGACGTTACCGGCGGTGGGCCGGCTTGTCAGCGGCCGTTCGGCCCTCGTCGTACCACCGGTAGTCGGCGGTTGGACGGTACGTGCCGTTCAGCCAGGTGCCCGGGTTCTGTGCGACCCGGGAAAGCTTCTCGGCGGTGGCGGGGCTGATCCGGCTGCCGCCGGCCACGAGCAGCCGGTCCAGTTCCCGGTGGGTGGCCATCAGGCAGTCCTTCGGAAGGCCGTAGACGCTGATCACGCCCGAGCCGACGAAGGTCAGCACCGGCGTCACCGGAACGGGCAGCCCCACCGCGTCCGAGAGGGCCTTGCTGGCCCGCTTGGCGTCCCGGCGGGACTCGGCCACGTACGGGGGCCGCTTGCCGTTGATCTGCACCACGTCGCCGGCGACGAGCACCCTGGCCCGGCCGTGGTCGGCGATGGTGACGGCGAACAGGCCACTCGGCCCGATGGCGAGGAACCCGGCTCGGTCGTCCTGACCGCGGTCGAGGACGTCTGTCACGTCGGTGCGCGGCCACTCGATCACGTGCCAGGCAGGCCCGAGATGGTCGAGTTGGCCCAGCGCCCGTGCCCCGGCCGCCTCCAGGCGGCGTGCACCCCGCTCGGCCCGACGGCGGCGGGCCCATTCGAGCGGTGTCGGACGGACCGGTTCGAGAACCCCCGGCGCCTCGACGCGGGGGTGTGGCACCGCGACGGGCGGCAGTGCCCGAGCGGACGGTACGGCTCGTCGTGCGGGAAAGACAGTCATCGCGACCTCCGGCAAAAGGTCCCTCGAAGTTATGTCCTCACTACCCTACGTTGCCACTACCGGTGTTCGGCAAGCCGGAGCGCCGGAGTGACTGTGGATGAATGCCATATTCATCCACAGTTCTTTTCTCGGATGCCGCTAAACCCTGCCCTACGCTGCGGGAGTGACCCACTACGTCGACAGTGAAGTCGGGCGGCTCGGCACCGTACTGCTGCACCGGCCCGGCCCCGAACTGGCCCGGCTCACCCCGCGCAACAACGACTCGCTCCTGTTCGACGCGATCCCCTGGGTGGGGCGCGCCCAGGAGGAGCACGACGCGTTCGCCGCCGCCCTGCGCGAGCGCGGCGTCGAGGTGCTCTACCTGGCCACCCTGCTGGCCGAGACGCTTGCCGTCGCGGACGCCCGGGCCGAACTCACCGAGCAGGTGCTGCGCTCCCGGCGGCTCGGCGACACGCTGCGCGCCCGCGTCGCCGACCACCTCTCCTACCTGGACCCGGCCGCGCTGGCCGACGTGCTCACCGCCGGGCTGGCCCATGAGGAGTTGCGGATCAGCTCCGAGCGGCCGGGCGGACTGGTCTACACGCTGATGGACCGACACGACTTCGTCATCGACCCACTGCCCAACCTGCTCTTCACCCGCGACTCGTCGCTGTGGATCGGCGACCGGGTGGGTGTCACCAGCCTGGCCATGCCGGCCCGCCGCCGCGAGACCACACTGACCGACGCCATCTACCGCCACCACCCCCGGTTCGCCGGCACCGAGTTCGTCTACCGCCCCGGCCTTGAGCATCTGGAGGGCGGGGACGTGCTGCTGCTCGCGCCCGGGGTGCTGGCGGTCGGGGTGGGCGAGCGGACGACACCGGCCGGAGCGGAACGCCTCGGCCGGCAGGTCTTCGCCGCCGGCCTGGCCCACACCATCCTGGTGGTGCCGATCGCCCAGAAGCGCGCCACCATGCACCTGGACACGGTGTGCACGATGGTCGACGTGGACGCCGTCCTGATGTACCCCAACATCGCGAGCACGCTGTCGGCGTACACGGTGATCGCCGGCGGGGACGGCGAGGACCCGCGGGTGGACGGGCCGGCGCCGTTCCTGCGGGCCGCCGCCGACGCGATGGACCTCGACCTGCTCCGGGTCATCGACACCGGGCTGGATCCGGTCACCGCCGAACGCGAGCAGTGGGATGACGGCAACAACACCCTCGCGCTGGCCCCCCGCCTCTGCGTCGGCTACGAGCGCAACACGGAGACCAACGCCCAACTGGAGCGGGCCGGCATCGAGGTGATCCCGATCGCCGGCTCCGAGTTGGGCTCCGGTCGGGGCGGACCGCGCTGCATGTCCTGCCCGATCACCCGCGACCCGCTACCCGTCGCCGGCTGAGCGTGCGACGAGCGCAGCCGTCGCCCGGCTGAGCGGAACGACCGCCCCGGCTCAGCGCAGGGTGAGTTGGCGGCCGAGCAGCCCCTGACGGGCCCGGCGGCCGGCGGCGTCGAGTGGGTCGGTGACGGTGAGCGCCTCGGCGTACCGCTTGGCGAACTGCGCCACCGGCTCCTCCCACTCGGCGGCCGGGGTCTCCTCCGGCAGGTCCCACACCGGCACGAGTCGACCGTGCGCGCGGAACATGCCGGCGAACTTGGTCTGCTCGCCAAGCGTCAGCGTGCCGGCCGCGCCGAGGCGGGCCAACGCGTCCAGGGCGGCGTCCTCGTCGTCCGGCAGCACCCAGCGCACGTGGGCCTTCTCCGGGACCTGACACCAGTACGCGGCCTTGGCCGCGGTCAGCCGGACCGTCGGGTAGATCGCCGCGTTCGCCCGCTCCAGCGACGCCTGGACGGTCGGATCGTCGGCCGCCCCGGGATCGAGCCAGAAGTCGAAGCCGTCGTGCATGGTGATGTCCAGTGGACCGTCCGCGAGGATGTCCTGCAGCCGGGGCCCGGGGCCGGGCAGTGGCGCCACGGCCACCTGGCCACCCGGCTCGGTACGCAGCGCACTGAGCAACGCGTCGGCCAGATCCCGCGACACGTCACCGGACTGCTGGTGGCGCTGGAGACCGATCAGCACCCGGCCGTCCGGCTTGGTGATGGCCGGGGCAGCCATGGGCAGCACCGTGGCGAGCGTCGCCGTCCGGTCGCCGAATTCCTCGACCAGGGCGGGCGCCAACCGCAGCGGGGCGGAGGCGGCGGGCACCAACTCGCGCAGCGCGATCCACTCGGACTCGTCTACCAGCCCGTCGAACGGACGTGGCACGAAGATGTCCCGCACCTTCTCGCGACGGGGCGTGGTGTCGGCGGCGGCGCGCTGGCTCTTTCGACGCTTGGTCACGGCGTC
Organism: Micromonospora sp. NPDC053740; assembly: GCF_040677775.1. Lineage (NCBI taxonomy): Bacteria > Bacillati > Actinomycetota > Actinomycetes > Micromonosporales > Micromonosporaceae > Micromonospora > Micromonospora sp. NPDC053740. The sequence continues at coordinate 165,157 of NZ_JBFASO010000003.1, read as the reverse complement.
ACAGCCTAGAGCCCCGAGCGGCTCGGCGTGACCGGGACCCGCCCGAGCCGTCCTCAGCCCGCTGACACCAGGTTGGGTCGGGGTGTCGGCACCGGGTCGAACTCCGCCCAGACGCGCTGGCCCATGCCGTCCTGCTCGACGCCCCACCGGGTGGCCAGGCCAGCCACGATGTGCAGCCCGCGCCCGTCCGCCGCGTCCGGGCTGGCCGTCCGGAGCCGTGGCCCGGCGCTCGCGCTGCCGCCGTCGGTGACCCGAAGCTGGATCAGTGTGCCCTCGGCCGAGGGCCGCAGCTGCCAGGCAACCCGGATCACGCCGCCGGGCAGCGGTCTGGCGTGCCGCACCGCGTTGCCCACCAGCTCCGCGAGCACCGCGATCAGGTCCGCGAGGAGCGTCGGGGGTACGACGTCCGCCAGCTCGGCGGCGAGTCGGTGTCGGGCCAGCCGTGCCCCGCCCGGGTGGTGGGGAACCACCACGCACCAGGCTCGATCCCTCGTTGCCGCTGCCACCGTCGCCTCCACGTCGCGCCACCCCTGGTCAACCGCGTGGTAGCCGCACCTCTGCGACCGTACCGCCGCCGGTCCTCGGACGTAGGGATACCCATCCATTCTGCTGTTCAACGATCCGGCGGACGAGATAGAGGCCGAGCCCGGCCCCCGGGTAGCCGCGACTGTCGCCGGACTCGCCCTGCCAGAACCTGTCGAACGCCCGTTCCACGTGCTCGGGTCGGATGCCGATGCCCTGGTCGCTGACCCGGAACGCCACCAGATGAGCGTCACCCGAGGCGGTGATCTCGATGGGAGAACCAGGTGCCGAGTACTTGCCGGCGTTGGTGGTCAGCTCGGTCAGCACGGTGGACAGGCTGGGCCGGTGACCGAGCGCTTTGGGCAGGTCGCTCGGGAGGCGGAGCACCAGCCGGCGGCGCAGCTCCGCCGGCAGGTCGACGACGGCGGAGCGCAGCGCCTCGCCGAGGTCGAACGGGGTGGGAGGGTCGTCGCCCGGCCCCACCTCGGCAGCCGAGCTGAGCAGACGGTCGACCAGCCGGGCCAGCTCGTTGGCGCGTTGCCCGATCACCCGGGCCGCCTGCCGGCGGTCGACGTCGGTCAGTGACTCCCAGTGGTCGGTGAGGGTGTCCGCGTACCCCTTGATGACGGTGACCGGGGTGCGCAGCTCGTGGCTGGTCACCGCGACGAACAGTTCGCGGTCGTGGTCGCGGCGCTGCTGGTCGGTGATGTCGCGGAAGGTGACCACCCGTAACGTTCCCGGGCCGGGCAGGTCGCCGGAGGTGATCCGCAGCCAGCGGCCGTCCGGCATCCGGTGGTCCCGAACCTGCCCGGAGGGTGGCAGCGGGAACGGCAACGGGCGGCTCAGCGCCTGCTCGACCGTCCGACCGGTGACCTGGGCGGCGGCCGGGTTCCAGAGCCGGACGTGCCCGTCCCGGTCGACGACGGCCAGCCCGTCGGCGAGAGCCGCCACCACCGGGCCGTCGCCGTGCACCGGCAGGCCACTCTGGTCGCCGTACATGTGCCCGACGCAGGAGGCGAGGTAGGCGATCACCCCCTGCTGCTCGGCGCCCGGCTCGTCGTCGCCCGGATAGAGGGCGTGCAGGCTGCCGACCGTGTGACCGCCGATCTCGGCCCGGGAGACGACCATCCGGCGCAGGCCGCTGCCGGCCAGCTCGCCGGCCAGCTTGCCGTTGAGGTCACTCACCCGCGCCTGGAGCACCCGTGGCCCGGAGAGCAGGCAGACGGTGTCCGGGTCGTCGACTGCCAGTGGTCGGCCGAGGGCCCACTCCGCCGCGCCGGTCGCGGCGATGACGCGACCGCCGGTCGGACCGAACTCGACGAACGCCATCCCGGTCGCGCCGAGCGCCGGCTGGGCCACCCGGAGTAGTTGGGTGAGGACCGGCAGGCCCGCGTCCCCAGAGTTGATCATCTCGATCACGACGGTGTGGCCGGCGAGGAGAGCGGGGAAATCGATACGCTCCGGCATGTGCCGAGTCTGCCCCGCCGACCCGGTTTTGGGCACCCCCGCCCGGTCGATGGGTCAGCGGTCCAGCCGGGCGAGGGCGTATGCGGGCCGGTCGGTGATGATCCCGTCCACCCCGGCGGCTAGCACCAGCTCCAGGTCGGTCGGCTCGTTGACCGTCCAGACGTACACCTGGTTGCCGGCCGCCCGCAGTGCGGGCAGCAACTGCGGGCGGGCCCGGACCAGGCCGATGCCCGGGCCGGCGATCCGGGTGCCGAACGGCAGCCGACCCAACCGCAGCCAGCGCGGCAGCACCTCCAGCAACAGCACCGTGGGCAGCGTCGGGGCCAGCTCGCGCACCCGACGGACCGCCAGCGGGGAGAACGACATGACGGTGACCTGCACCGGATCGTCCGGAGCGGGGTCGGCCAGCCCGTACCGGCGCAGCAGGCTGACCAGTCGCCGTTCCACGTTCGAGCCGTAGCGGGACGGGTGCTTCGTCTCCACGAGCAGTCGGACCGGCCGCCCGGCGGCGAGCACCGCGTCCAGGAGCCGGGCCAGGGTCAGCAGCCGGGTGTGCGACTCGTCCGGTGGCAGGTCGCCGTCCGGGGCGCTGCCCGGGTGCCACGAGCCGAAGTCCAGGGCGTCCAGCTCGGCGAGCGTACGCGCGCTGACCAGACCGCGACCGTTGCTGGTGCGGTCGAGTCGTCGGTCGTGCACGCAGACCAGGTGCCCGTCCCGGGTCAGCCGGACGTCGCATTCCAGGCCGTCGGCGCCCTCGTCGAGGGCGCGCAGGTACGCGGCGAGGGTGTGCTCGGGTAGGTCGAACGAGGCGCCGCGGTGCGCGAAGACCAGTGGCCCGCCCATTCCGCCGGCCTCAGATGACCTGGCCGGGCTGCCCGTTCGCGTCGACCACCGGTCGGCCGACCGCAGCCCACTGGCGCATCCCGCCGTCGGCGTTGCGCACCTGCTCCCAGCCGTTGTTGATCAGGTACGCGACGACCTGGGCGGACCGCCCGCCGGAACGGCAGACGACAGCCACCTCCCGGTCGGTGGGCACCTCGGCCAGCCGGGCCGGCAGTTCCATCATCGGCAGGTGGTGGGCGGTGGGCGCGTGGCCGGCCGCCCATTCGTCGTCCTCCCGCACGTCCAGCAGGTAGGTCTCGTCGGCGATCTCGGTCACGGGCACGGTGGGAACCTGGGGTCCGAACACAGGAAGCAACACTAGATCCTCGTGGCCCGGTTCGGCACCGACCGGGCCGTCGGCACTGTCACAACCGGGTCACCCAGCGGGGGTTGGCCTGCGCCCAGGCCGGCACCCGGGTCCCGCGCAGCGCCTCGAAGAGCCCGTTGCCGCCGTTGTCCAGCACCACGTACGAGACCTCGTCGATGGTCTGCGGCGAGGAGGGCACCTGGACGCCGCGCATCCCGTCGGGCGGCAGCGCGCGCAGCGCGAGGAGCAGGTCCTCCAGGGGTACGCCGTTGGTGTCGACTGTCAACGAGCTGCCGACCGCCCGGAGCACCTGGTCCAGTTTGACGGGGTTGCTCCGCAGGTCCGCCCTGCCGGCGCTGTCCAACATCGCCCGGAGCAGCTGCTGCTGGTGGTGCTGCCTGTCGTAGTCACCGCCGGGCAGGTCGTAGCGCTGTCGGACGTAGTCCAGCGCCTGCGCGCCGTCCATCTGTTGGCAGCCGGTGGCGAAGACCCGGTTGGTGTGGATCGAGCGGACCTCGGTGTCCACGCACATCTCCACCCCGCCGAGCAGGTCGATCACCTTCCGGAAGCCGGAGAAGTCGATCAGCGCGGCGCCGTCGAACCGGATTCCGGTGAGCCGGTGCAGGGTGGCGGAGAGCAGTTGGGCGCCGGCCTGCCCGCCGCCGCCGTGCTCGTACGCGGCGTTGATCTTGTCTTGACCGCCGCCGAAGCCGTTCGCGGGCGGGATCGTGACCAGCAGGTCACGCGGGATGGAGACCAGGTACGCCTCCCGCTGCCCGGCGGGGACGTGCACGATGAGGATGGTGTCCGAGCGCTGGTCGGGGCCGCTCTCGCCCGGACGTCGGTCCGAGCCGACCAGGAGGTAGTTGAGCGGCCCGTCCAGGTCGGTGCGCCCTGTGCGGGCGTCGGCGTCGAGCAGTTGCTCCTTGGTCACCGTGCGGTCGTAGCGGTGGCTGAGCGTCTTGAGCCCGGCCACGGCGAGCCCCGCCAGCAGGACGAGAGCCAGGCCGATGCCGAGCAGGATGCGCGGCCAACGGGCGCGAGGCGACCGGGCGGACGGGCCCGCTCCGGCCCGGTCCGCTGCGTTCCGTCCCCACCTGGACGTGACCGCCTCCCCGCAGCCGATACGTGAAACCTGCTCACGTCAGGCTACGGGCGGTGAGGAGGCCGTCGCTGGCTTTCCGCCACTCCCGGCCTCACTTGCGGCTGGAGATCACCTCGGGGTGGGTGAAGACGAACTCGGCGAGTTTGTCCTGCTTGACCGCCTGGAACATCGCCATCGTCTCTTCGTTCAGGCCCTCGGTGTTGTTGTTGTTGGCGTTGAAGGTGCCGTTGTTGGTCTTGAGCATGGTCAGCTCGTTGCCGGTAACCCCGCGCATGGTGAAGATGAATTTCTCGATCGGCACGCCACCGGTGTCCAGCACGGACGCCTCGCCCGCCGCCTTGATCAGGTTGTTCATCTTGGCCGGGTTGGTCAACATCCCGCCCTGGGTGGCCTTCTTGGCCATCGCCTTGATCAGCTGCTGCTGGTTGGCCTGCCGGTCGTAGTCGCCGTTCTTGAGGGACTTGCGCTGGCGGGAGTAGTCGAGCGCGGCCCAACCCTCCATCTCCTGGCAGCCCTTCTTGTGCACCACCGGGGTCCGCTGCTTGCCGGTCTTCTTGGCGTCCGCGTTCCACATCGGCTTGCCGTCGACGTACGACATGTGCAGCGACTTGACCTCCTGGCTGACGCAGATGCGCACAGTGCCCAGGGTGTCGATGACGTTCTTGAAGCCACCGAAGTTGATGATCGCCGCGCCGTCGAAGCTGATCCCGGTGAGCCGCTTGATCGTCTGGGCCATCAGCTGGGCGCCACCCTCCCAGCCGCCACCGTTGGCGGCGCCGGCCTGGAACGCGGCATTGATCTTCCCGCTGCCGCCGCCGTAGCCGCTCTTCTTGAACGCCGGGATCTGCGCCTCGGTGTCCCGGGGGATCGAGATCAGGTATGCCTGGTCGTGGGTTGCCGGAATGTGCAGGATGATGATGCTGTCCGAGCGGACGTCGTCGGCGGCCCAGCGCTCCCGCGCGTCCACACCGAGCAGCAGCATGTCGATCGGGCCGTCCAGGCTCGCGCCGCCCTCGGCGTCGGACTTGCCGGCCTCACCCAACAGGTTGCCCTTGGCGATGCCGCCGGTCGCCTGCCCGATCAGCGCCTTGCTGCCGACGATGGCCACCCCGCTGCTCAGCATCAGCACGGCACCGAAGACCACTGTCAGCCTGGCCCAGAGCGGGTCCTTGCGCTTGGTCCGCTTCTTCGACCCACCACCACCCGGGCGGTCGCCACCGCCACCACCACCGCCGCTGCCGGGCGGGCGCGAGCCCGGCCCGCCACCTGAGGGGCGTGCCTGGGCGGGTATGGCCGCAGCGACTCGACCGCTGGGGGCGGCGGACCCGGAGGAAGAGGGGCGACGACTGGCCTGAACCGGCATGCATGCTCCAGCTCGTGATCAGGAGGGGGCGGCACCACTGTACGTACATCAAATCGACTTGGCGAGTTCATCCCGGGTCAATCCGGACGTCGAATTTCGCAGACTCAGTCGATCGTCGCCGCTCGATGACCCGAACGGCTGGTGCCAGCCGGGCCGCGGTCAGCCGCCGTCGTTGCTCTTCGGCGGGTTCGCCTTGACCCAGTCGGCCATCGTGTCTCCGGACATGGCCTGGTACATCGCGAGCGCCTTCTCCCGGTCCGACACCACCACCGACTCGCCGTTGATGGTGTCACTGCCCGAGTTCGGGCTGGTCACAAAGGTGAGGTTCTGGCCGCGCAGGTTACGGAACTGCAGCGCCATGTCTGTAACCGAGAAAGTCTGGTCGACGGTTACGGCCGCGGTCACCGACTTGAGGAAATCGTTGAGCTTCTTCGGGTTCGCCAGTGTGCCGGTGCTGGCCGCCTTGTCCATCAGTGCCCGAAGGAACTCCTGCTGGTGCCGCATCCGGGCGAAGTCCCCGTCCGGGAACTGCTTGCGCTGCCGGATCCAGTCCAGCGCCTCCGCGCCGTCCATGTGGTTGGTGCCCTTGGTGAAGGTCCGGTACGGCTTGTGGATCGAGGTGATGGTGCGCTCCACCTTCAGGTCCACCCCACCGAGAGCGTCGGTGACCTCCTTGAAGCCGCCGAAGTCGATCGCCATCACGTGGTCGATCCGAACGTCGGTGAAGCACTCCACGGTGCGTACCGCCAGCGGCAGCCCGCCGAACGCGAACGCTGCGTTGATCTTCGCGCGCGAGCCGGAGCCGCAGTCCGCGCCGGCGCTCTCCGGGATCGGCACGTACAGGTCCCGGGGGATGGAGACCAGGTAGGCCTCCTGGTGGTCGGCCGGAATGTGCATGACGATGATCGTGTCGGCGCGCCACTGACTCTTGCTGTCGACCGGCGCGTCCGGGTCCCGTGAGTCGCTGCCGACCAGCAGGATGTTCAGCGCGCCATCGACGGTCTTGGTGGGCCGACCGCCGGTGATCTCCGCGAACGGGTCGGTGCGGGCCAGGTCACCGTTGAGGTTGCGGGCGTACAACCAGGCGCCGACGCTGCCGAGCAGCGCCAGCACCAGCACTGCGGCCCCGGCCACCAGGGCGATCCGACCCCAGCGCGGTCGCGGGCCGCGCCGCCCCGATCCGCCGAGGCCACCCGGGCCGCCGGGCCCGGTGGGCCCCGCCGGGCCGCCGGAGCGAGGCTGCTCCTCGTCGTACGACGGGTAGAAGCGCGCCTCGGTCGGACGGGCACGCCCGGAGGCGCCCCGATCGGGGCCGGGCACCGATGCGCGCCCGGCGCTGCGGTGCAGGTACGGATGCGGGACGCCGGCAGACGAGGTCGCGGACATGTAACTCAGGGTACGTAGCGGGAGCCACTGCCGCCTTCAGGCGACACTCAGCGACAGGCGGTACGCGAGAATCTGGTTACCCTAGCCGCGAGCGGAAGTACTCGATCGTGCGTCGCAGGCCATCTTCGGGCGCTACCGACGGCTCGTACCCGAGCAGTTCACGAGCGAGCGTCAGATCAGGGCGGCGCATCTCCGGGTCATCCGAGCTGCGGGTGACATAGGTCACCTTCGAGGTGCTGTCGGAGAGCGACACAATCAACTCGGCGAGTTGCCGCATGGTCAGCTCGTGCTCGGTGCCGCAGTTGACCGGGCCCGTCTCGGTCGAGTCGAGCAGCAGCAGGATGCCGCGCACCAGATCCTCGACGAAGCAGATGGACCGGGTCTGGTTGCCCGTGCCGTGCACGGTGATCGGCTCGCCGCGCAGCGCCTGGGAGATGAAGGTGGGGATGGCGCGGCCGTCGTCCGGGCGCATCCGCGGGCCGTACGTGTTGAAGATCCGGACGATCGCCGCGTCGAGCCCGCGATAGCGGTGGTACGCCATCGTCGCGGCCTCGGAGAAGCGCTTGGCCTCGTCGTAGACGCTGCGGACCCCGATCGGGTTGACGTTGCCCCAGTAGGTCTCCCGCTGCGGGTGCTCCTTCGGGTCCCCGTACGCCTCGGATGTGGAGGCCATCAGGAACCGGGCGCCGTCGGCGGCAGCGCGCTCCAGCAGGTGCAGGGTGCCGACCGAGCCGACCCGGAGGATCTCCACCGGCAACTGGGCGAAGTCGGTGGGGCTGGCCGGAGAGGCCATGTGCAGGATCGCGTCGAACCGCTCGGCCAGCGCCGGGTGGTGGGTCGGCAGACCGTCGGAGATGTCCGCCTCGACGAGGGTGAAGGTCGGCCGATCCAGCAGGTGGGCGACGTTCTCCTTGGAGCCGGTCACGAAGTTGTCCAGCGCCACCACCGTGCAGCCTCGGGCGATCAGGGCGTCCACCAGGTGCGACGGGACGAAGCCAGCCCCGCCGGTGACGAGGACGCGGTGATCGGAACCAAAGCGCTCAGCAACCTTCATGCGGCTCAGCCTACCGACAGCCGAATTCGCGGAAGGGGTCCCCTGTTGACGTCGTACGTCAAGAGGGAACCCCCCGACAGGTGCCGCGATCAGTGGGCGCCAGCGCCGGTGAGGGCGCGCACCTCCAGCTCCGCGTACTTGTCCTCGTCGTGCTCCTTGGAGATGACAGTGCCGATCCACCCGCAGAGGAAACCGAACGGGATGGAGAGGATGCCCGGGTTGGACAGCGGGAACCACTGCCAGTCGTGGTTCGGGAACATCGAGGTCGCCGCACCGGAGACCACCGGCGAGAAGAACACCAGCAGCACCGCCGAGAGCAGTCCCCCGTAGATCGACCACACCGCGCCGGAGGTGTTGAACCGCCGCCAGAAGAGGCTGTAGAGGATCGCCGGCAGGTTGCCCGAGGCGGCGACAGCGAAGGCCAGCGCCACCAGGAACGCCACGTTGAGGTTCTGCGCGTAGATCGACAGGGCGATCGACACCGCGCCGATCCCCAGGGCGGAGATCCGGGCGACCCGCACCTCCTGCCGCTCCGATGCCTCACCCTTCTTCAGCACGTTGGCGTAGAAGTCGTGCGCCAGGCTGGACGACGACGCCAGCGTCAACCCGGCGACCACAGCGAGGATGGTGGCGAAGGCGACCGCCGCGATGATCGCCAGCAGGGCTGCCCCGCCCAGTTCGCCGCCGAAGAATTCGATGCCGAGCGCTTCGGCCAGCTGCGGTGCCGCGGTGTTGCCGGCCTTGTCCTGTGCCGTGATCGCCTGGCTGCCGACCAGCGCCGCCGCACCGAAGCCCAGGGCCAGGGTGAGCAGGTAGAAGGTGCCGATGATGCCGATCGCCCAGAGCACGCTCTTACGGGCCGCCTTCGCGGTCGGCACCGTGTAGAAGCGGATCAGGATGTGCGGCAGACCGGCGGTGCCGAGCACCAGGGCGATGCCAAGGGACAGCAGGTCGACCTTGTTGTAGAACGTCTGCGTCGAGTTGCCGGCCACCTCGACGCCGTACCGGAGCCCGGGTTCGAGGAACGCGCTGCCCTTGCCGGATGCGGCGGCCGCCTGGCCGAGCAGCTCCGACAGGTTGAAGTTGAACTTCGCCAGCACCAGGATGGTCATCAACAGCGCGCCGCTCATGAGCAGGAACGCCTTGACGATCTGCACGTAGGTGGTGCCCTTCATGCCACCCACGGTCACGTAGATGATCATCAGCGTGCCGACCATGATGATGGTGGCGACCTTCGCGGTGTCCGCGTCCATGCCGAGGAAGGTCGTCCCCGGCCGGATGCCGAGCAGCAGCGCGACCAGCGCGCCCGCGCCAACCATCTGGGCGAGCAGGTAGAAGATCGACACCGTGATGGTGGAGACCGCCGCCGCCGTACGCACCGGACGCTGACGCATCCGGAAGGCCAGCACGTCCGCCATCGTGTACCGGCCCGAGTTCCGCAGCAGTTCCGCTACCAGCAGCAGGGCCACCAGCCAGGCGACCAGGAAGCCGATCGAGTAGAGGAAGCCGTCGTAGCCGTACAGCGCGATGATGCCGGCGATGCCGAGGAACGAGGCGGCCGACATGTAGTCGCCGCCGATCGCCATGCCGTTCTGGAAGCCGGAGAAGGACCGGCCGCCCGCGTAGAAGTCGGTAGCCGTCTTGGTCTGCCGGCTGGCCCAGATGGTGATGCCCAGGGTCACCGCCACGAAGACCAGGAAGAGCGTGATGGTCAGGTTGCGGGCCGTGTGATCGCCCGCCTCGGCCGCCTCGGCCGCGAGGAACGTCTCAACCGCGAGGACCTTGCTCATGGGTCACCTCCCCGATCTCGGCGCGGATCCGGTCCGCGATGGGGTCGATTTTCCGGTCCGCGTACCGGGAGTAGAGCCAGGCGATCAGGAACGTGGAGACGAACTGGAGCAGGCCGAAGACCAGTGCGACGTTGATGTTGCTGTCGAACAGCTTCGTGCCCATGAAGTCCCGGGCGTACGCGGAGAGAATGACGTAGAGCGCATACCACAGGAAGAACGCGACGGTCATCGGGAAGACGAAGCCGCGCAGCGCACGCCGCAGCCCGGCGAACTCGTCCGACCGTTGTACGGCCAGGTACTTGTCCGACTGGGAAGCAGCCGGAGCGGGTGTGTCCGTGGACATCTGTGGATCACCACCTTCACAGGCGTCAGAGGAGTTTCGCGCACCGTAAAGAGCGCACTCCCCGGCAGGGAAGGCTGAGATCGACGCCGGTCGGCGAGTGCGCCGAGCGGTTGCCTGGCTGCGCCAAGTGACTCAGGTCACTGCGGTGATCGGTAGCCCCTGGCGAGGTGTCCGTTCAGACCGGCAGCTCGTGGTAGCGACCCCGGTAGTGCAGCAGCGGGGTGGCCTCCCCGGTCAGGTCGACCGCCTCGATCGTGGCCTCGACCAGCAGGCCCCAGCCGTACTCCCGGGCGGTGTCCAGCCGGCACCCGGCCCAGGCGCCGGCGTCCGCCGGAACCGGCCCGTACGGCGTCTCGTTCCACGCGCCGGTGGCGAAGAGCCCGCCCGGGGCGGGGAAGAGGCCGGCGAACCGGTCGGCGAGCTGCCGGTGTGGCGGGCCGAGCGGCGTGACGGCGAACCGACCCGACTCCTCGACGGCCGCCCAGAGGTCGGACTCCGGGTCGATCAGCCCGAGCAGCCGGTCCGGTTCCCCCTCGGCGACCAGGGTGGACGAGACGGTCAGCCCGGCCGGACCGGGTGCCGTCCAGAGGGTCACCGGTGCGGCGAGGCGACCACGCAGCCGGCGTACCGGCGACCGTTGCCCGGTCGGCACCGCGAACGGATCGGTGTGGTGGATCTCGGCGCCCGGCTCATGATTCACGTGAAACATTGTGCCGCCCCGGACCCTCGCCCAACCAGCGAAGCGCTCGTGCAGGTCAGCGGGGTGGCTAGCACGGCCAGAGCGCGCCGCAACCACGGCGACCCCACAGTGATCGTCGCATCGACAGGTGTGGCCGGCTCACCGTGGCTCTCCGGCCGGCCGGTGCCGTGAGGTCGACCGGTTGTGGCACGGTCCGCTCGCCCGAGGGCAATACGCGAATGACCGTGATGCCCCTGAGTCATCGTGATGTCTGAGGGGCATCACGCTCGGGGTGGCACACCGATCCCGCCGTCTGGTCGTTTGCGTGGTCCGAGGCCCGGTCCGCCGGCCGGGCGGCGGCGGGCATCACCAGCGGCCACCGTTCGCCCGCCAGGTCTGCGCGAGGGTCAGCCAGCCGGCGCGGCCCGGTCGCGGCAGGGCCACCGTCGGCCCGTTCGCCCACGCGGGTGGTCGATTCGGCGGGCCTGCCGACCGCTCCGATCCGGTCCCGCCCGGCACGGCCCGACTCCCACCTTCGCTCCGGCCGCTCACCGTGGCTTCATCGCCGATGCTGGCCAGGCGGCTGGCCGTCGCGTCGGTCAGCGGCGCGGCGTGACAGTGGCCAGCAGTTCCGGCTGACGTCGGTCCAGCACGTCGCCGGCCAGGTACGCGCCCAGCAGCGCCGCGCCCAGCCCGTACGCGGCGCCGACCGGCAGGGCCAGCCAGAGCCACGCGTCACCGAGCAGCGCGGCGGCCACCACCATCGGCACCGCGGCAACCACCGAGGCGAGCATGGCCAGCAGGGTGAGCAGGCCCTTCGCCAGGCCCGCACCGCTGTTCATGGCGAACGGGTTGCTCGTCTCCGGCAGTGAGTACGCCCCGAGCACCGAGATCAGGCTGTTCACCGCCAGCCCGGCACCGTAGGTGGCGACCAGGCCGCCGATGGTGAGCCCGATCCACTCCGGTCGACTGAGCAGGAACGACAGCACCACCGCGACGACGCCCAACATCGGCAGCACGTACAGCGAGAAAGCCGTCATCCTGGCCCGCAACTCGACCCGGCCGGGCACCCCGGCCACCACGTTCGCCGCGTACGCGCTGCCGTCGAAGCCAAACTGGTTGGCCAGGGTGACGGCGGCGAGGACGCCCACGAGGAGCATGGAGATGGTGACCACGACGGGCGAGCTGTCGCTGGCAGCCGCAGTGAACCCGGCGCCGTCCTCGAACGCGAAGTCCCCACCCGTAACGTTGATCAACACCGGCACGAAGATGCCGACCACCGCGATCGTGATCAGGTTGGCGCGGCGGCGCGCGTCCCGCCACCAGTAACGGGCCTCCCGGGCGACCAGGGCACCGAACTGGTCCCGGCCGGCCCAGGTGGCGACCCGGGGAAACAGTTGGGCGACCGCGCCGCCGGTGACCCCGCGCCGCACCGGGGCCTTACCGGCGCTGGCCGCACCCACCATCGCCGACTCGATCGACCGGGACCACCAGGCCAGCAGGGCGCCGAGAGTCACCACCGTGATCAGCAACTTGACCGGTGCCGCCCACACGCGCCCCTGGGCCACGTCGATGCCGACGGTCCACGGCGCGCCCAACGGCGTCCAACCGATCACGGTCGCCACGCCGGCGAGCCGGTCCCAGTCGGCCTCGCGCAGCGCGGCGAGGCCGAAGACCTGCAACGGGCCGAGCAGCGCGGCCGTCACCGCCAGCAGCACGGCCGCCAGGTCGCGGACCCGTCGGGACCGCAACATGCTGGCGAACGCGCTGGTCACCGCCCGGCTGGCGGCGACGCAGAGCAGCAGCCCGGCGAGCACACCCACGACGGCGACCAACCCCGCCGACCAGCCACCCAACGACCAGGAGGTCAGCACCAGCCCGAACGACGCGATGAGCACCGCCAACACCGGCACGCTGATCAGGGCCGCCACGAACAGGCCGGTCACCAACGTGCGCCGGGGCAGCGGCAACAGCGCGAACCGGGCCGGGTCCAGTGTCTCGTCGACACCGAAGAAGACCAGCGGCAGAAACAGCCAACCCAGCACCAGCAACCCGCCACCGGACGCCGCGATCAGCACCGCGTACTCGCCGTTGCCGGCCAGGCCCGGCGCGGCGAAGAGGAAGAACCCGCTGGCGGCGAACCAGAGCCCGAGCAACGCGCCGCCGACGAAAAGGGCGATCCGCCAGCCCTGGCCCCGAAAGTTGTTGCCCATCACCCGCAGCTTGAGCCGCGCGAAGTGTCGAGCGGAGACGGTGCGTACGGGCGCGGCGGGGGTGGCGTCCACGCTCACTGGGAGAGCCACGACAGCTCCTCGCCGGTCGCGGTGCGCCCGCCGACCACCTCGACGAAGACCTGCTCCAACGAGCGACCGCCGCGGACCTCGTCGATGGTCCCGACGCGCTTGATGGTGCCGCCAGCCAGGATCGCCACGTGCGAGCAGAGCCGCTCGACGACCTCCATGACGTGGCTGGAGAAGACCACGGTGCCGCCGCCGGCCGCGTACCGGGTGAGGATGTCCCGGATCAGGGCTGCGGAGACCGGGTCGACCGCCTCGAACGGCTCGTCCAACACCAGCACCCGGGGGCCGTGCAGCAGCGCACAGGCCAGGCCGATCTTCTTCTTCATGCCCGCCGAGTAGTCCACCACCAGCGTCCGACCGGCGTCGCCGAGCGCCAGCACGTCCAGCAGCTCGGCAGCCCGCTGGTCGACCACCGCCGGGTCCATCCCCCGCAGCAACCCGTTGTACGCCAGCAGCTCCGCGCCGGTCAGCCGGTCGAAGAGCCGGACCCCGTCCGGCATCACACCGAGCAGCCGCTTGGCGGCGACCGGGTCCTGCCACACGTCGTGCCCGAGCACCCAGGCCGAGCCGGCGTCCGGTCGCAACAATCCGACCGCCATCGACAGGGTGGTCGTCTTGCCGGCGCCGTTCGGGCCGAGCAGGCCGTAGAAGGAGCCGGCGGGGACGTCCAGGTCGACGCCGGCCACCGCGATCGTGCCGTCGAACCGCTTGGCCAGGCCACGCAGTGCGAGCGCGGGGTGCTCAACAGTCATGCGCCGACGTTATCCGTCGATCGCCAGTTCCGCCGTCCGGCGACGGGCGGACCCGCGATCATCCCCGAGGCGGACGAGCCCTCAGAGCCCCTGGTACGGGTGCTGACGACCGTTGTCCCGCTCCCACTCGGTCACCGCCCGGGTGCGGTCCGGGTCCTCTGCCAGCAACCGCCAGTACTGCGCCACCACCCGTCGGGTCTCCGCGAGCGGGTAGTGGGCCTTGAGCACGTCCCGCCAGAGGTTCTGTAGGTCGACGCCGTTGGCGCTGAGCTCGGCGGCCCAGGCGTTGCCCTCCCAGCTCTCGCTCTCCTTGCGCCCCGCGGCGATGTCCTCCAGATCGGCCAGCAGGTCCAGGCAGAGTTCGTGCACCACCTGGATGTCGTCGGTCAACCACATCCCCAGGCAGGCGAGCCGCCGGTCCGTGGAGTGGTACTCCGCGATCCGCTCCTCCGACCAGCGGAACTCGATGCTCAAGGAGTGCCTCCAGGAAGAGTGGGGAAACCGTGGGCGAGAGTATCGGTCTCCGGATCGTAGAAGCCTCTCAGATGCACACCGTTGAACTTGCCCGACCACCGTCCGGTCTCCGGGTCCTTCACGACATCGGGGGAGTGGAACCCCCTGGTGATCGCGTTGTCGACGTCCTGGGGTGTCCAGTGGTCAGGGAAGAAGGTGCTGCCGCCGCGCTTCTCCCGCCACTCACCGTTGCGCCGGTTCAACATCGCGACCCTGGCGTTGTAGACACCGGTGCGGTTGTCCCGCCTCGTCACCTTGATGACTTTCGCGCCGGGCGGGTCGATGCCGCCCGGGCGGTGGTGCCATCCCGAGGCTCGGCCGTCGCGCTCGCCCAGCAGGGTGTGCCGGAGGCGTTCCGGCGTCATGCCGTCCGTCCGCTGCCCGCGTCGCGCTCGTGCCCGCTGTTTGCGCAGGTGGGACAGGGCGGCCCGGATGAATTTTCCCCGGGCCCGCTTACCCATCGAGGAGCGCTCCGATCACCTCGTCGATCAGCAGACCGACGATCTCGCGGGTGATCATCTGAAAGATTGGGATCTCCGCGAGGGTGGCCCCGAACGTCGCGACAGCTGTCGCCACCGCCTGCGCGATCTGGATGCCCAGGATCACCAACTGCACGATGACCTGGATCTTCAAGGCCAGCACGATGGCTCCGACGATCATGAGCCCGGTGCCGGCCAGGGTGGCCGCGAGAGCCCCGTCCTGCAACACCGGCACCGGGCCCTCCTGCTCGGTCCAGTACCGCTGGAACGCCTCGATGTCGGCACCGGCGTTGCTGGCCCCGACCGGCTCGGCCGCCTGCCCCGCCTCCGCCGTCAGGGTCTGCAACGTGCCGCTGAAGGCGAGCCAGCGCTGCCCCATCTCGACCAGGGTGGTCTCGTCCGCCTGCGGCCAGTCGTAACCGATCATGCTGAGGAAGGTGGTCAGCTCACCCGGCAGTTGCAGCCCCATGTCAGCTCACCCCAGCTGCTGGCCGAGCCCGGCCATGCGCTCCGCGACAGCCCGCTCGTCCTCGTCGATCAGGTGCGCCATCCGGTTGAGGTCGACGCCGACCACGCCGAGCTCCTCGATGACGGACTCGAAGCACTCGGCGGCGTACGCGGTCACCTCCTCGCAGGCCGCACCGATCAGGCTGCCGATGTCGTCGCCGCCCCAGGGCGCGCCGAACCCCTGCAGATCGGCCAGGAACGTCCGTAGCTCGGTGAGGAAGCGGTCGGAGATGTCCTGAAGGTTGGTGCCGGCATCGCGCAGCCCGGCCGGGTCCACAACCCGGCCCATCTCAGGGCCGCCCACCAGAGGCGAGCCGCTCCTGGACGCCGCTGAGGGTGTCCATGATGCCCTGCAACTGCGGCACCGCGCTGCGCTGCACCTCGCGCAGCTGCTCCAGCAACGCCGTCGTGTCCGGTGCGGCAGTGGCGGCGGCAAGTGCCGAGCGTAGGTCGGTCAGGGCGGCATTGGTGGCCTCGCGGATCTCCTCGGCCAGACTCTCCGAGGCCCCGCGCATCATGCGCGGGTCGATCCAGACCGACTCGATCTGTCCACCGGGGAGCGCCACCACCCGGACCATTCCGTCGGCCGCCTCGCCCACGCCCTGCACGACCGGCTGCGCCTCCGCCGCGCCACCTGCGTCGCCGCGGCCGAGTGTCGACAGCAGCTCGGAAATTGACCTGTTCAGATCCGAGGGGTACGTCACGAACGCAGTGTAGTAAGTCCTCGGTGGCCACCTCAGCCCTCGATTGCGCCCCGCCGGTTGGCAGCGGTGATCACTGCATCCGCAGGGCTTCCGGGGTGTGCAGGCGGAGCATTGTGGCGGCGACGTCGGCCGGGGCCCGGCGACGGGTCGCCATCGACACGGCGACCATCACCGTGAAGGCCAGCGGCACCGTCCAGGCGGCCGGCTGCGCGATGAGTGTGGCCGGCCAGCCGGACAGCGGTGGACCGAGCACCGTGACCAGGACCGCGCCGATCGCTGCGCCGCCGCCGGCCACCACACCGGCGGTGGCGCCCACATCCGTCAACCCACGCCACCAGATGCCGAGCACCAGCAGCGGGCAGAAACTCGACGCGGCGACCGCGAAGGCCAGCCCGACGACCTGCGACACGTCCAGCCCGGAGACGTGCAGCGCCAGCACCGCTGGCACACCACCGGCGATGACGGTGGCCAGCCGGAACCCGCGTACCGAGCCCCGGCCGAGCACGTCCGTCGAGATCACCCCGGCGACGCTGGTCAGCAGGCCGGACGAGGTGGAGAGGAACGCCGCGAAGGCGCCCGCGGCGACCAGCGCGGCGAGTAGCCGCCCGGTCAGGCCGTCACCCAGGGCCGCTTCGGGTAGCAGCACCACCACCGCGTCGGTCTGGCCGCTGAGCAGCAGCTGCGGGGTGTAGATCCGGCCGAGGACCCCGTACAGGGTGGGCAGCAGGTAGAACGCGCCGACCAACGCCAGCACGACCAGTGTGGTCCGACGGGCCGCCGCGCCGTCCGGATTGGTGTAGAAGCGCACCAGCACGTGCGGCAGGCCCATGGTGCCCAGGAAGGTGGCCAGGATCAGCGAGTACGTGGCGAACAGGCCCCGGTCGTCGTCACCGGCGGCGCTGGGCAGCAACCAGTCGTTGGCATCGGTGGCCACCCCGGAGACCTCCGGCACCGGATCACCGGCGGCGAAGGTCAACTCGTCGCCGGGGCGTACCTCCCGGATGTCACCGTCGGGCAGGGTGAGGGTCGCGCGGTGCTCGACCACGACTGTGGTCGCGGTCCGGAACGTCGGCCCGTCGGGCGGGGTCACCGCCGGGCGGCCGTCGGCCTGCCACTGCAGGGCCAGGAAGATCACCGGTACGGCGAGTGCGGTCAGCTTGAGCCAGTACTGGAACGCCTGCACGAACGTGATCGCACGCATGCCGCCCAGCGCCACGTTCGCGGTGACCACGGCCGCCACCAGCAGGGCTCCGAGGGGGTACGGGGAGCCGGCCACGGTGGCCAGGGTCAGCCCGGCGCCCTGGAGCTGCGGCACCAGGTACAGCCAACCGATGAAGATCACGAAGGCGGTGGCAAGGATGCGGAGCCGACGCGACCCCAGCCGCACCTCGCAGAAGTCGGGCAGTGTGAACGCACCGGAGCGGCGCAGCGGCGCGGCCACGAAGAGCAGCAGGGCCAGGTAGCCGGCGGCGAACCCGACCGGGTACCAGAGCACGTCCACGCCGTACTTGAGGACCAGCCCCGCGATGCCGAGGAAGCTCGCCGCCGACAGGTACTCCCCGCCGATGGCGGCGGCGTTCCAGGTGGGACTGATCGCCCGCGACGCCACCAGGAAGTCGGACGTGGTCCGGGCCAACCGCAGCCCGTAGAAGCCGATCCCGACGGTGACCAGGGTGACCGCGACGATGGCCGGGACCACGAAGTCGTTGCCCACTCAGCGCTCCGGCCGTTGCACCAGGTCGGTGAAGTCCTGCTCGTTGCGTTCGGCCAGCCGCACGTACGCCCAGCCGACGGCGATCAGGAACGGGAAGGAGACCACTCCGAGCAGCAGCCACGGCAGGTTGACGCCGGCGACTGTCGTCCGGCCGAGCGAGGGCGCGATCGCGAACAGCCAGGGCAGCCCGCCCAGACCGATGGCCACCACCAGGGACAGCCGCAGCGCCAGCGCGAGTTGCGCCCGGACCAGGCCGCGGACCAGCGCCTCGCCGACCTGGGTCTGCTGGGCCAGTTCGGCGCGGGTCCGCTCGGCGCGGGTGTCCTGCCTGGTGATCTCGGCCAGCACGATCCGGGACCGCCGGGGCGGCGGTACCGCACCGCTCGACCCGACGTCGGGGAGTTGCTTGGCCACCCCGGCAGTCTCGCCCGCCGTACGCGATTGTCAAGCGTTCGTGCTCACCAGCGTTCCAGGTCGAGACAGTAGGTCAGGGTGTGGCTCACCGGAATCGTGTCGAGTTCCGCCCGGGCCCGCAGCCGGCCGAGGTTCGTCGCCCAGAGGCCGTCCCGGGGCTGCTCGACGGCGATTCGCGTCAGTGCGCAGGTGCGCATCGGTTCGGGCAGTCGGGCCAGCGCCGGTACGGCGTCGGCCGACAGCCCGGACACGTAGTCGACGTCCAACCGTCCGGTCTTCAGGTACCTGTCGACGTTCCGGTCGGCGATCAGCCGGTCGGGATTGACAAGTGCCAACCCGAGCAGGGCCAGCACCGCAGTGCCGATCACCAACCTGGGCAGCCACTCGGCCCGCAGCCGCACCACGGCGACCCCGACCAGGAGGAAGAGCAGCCCGAGCCACAGCTCCATGGTCGTCACGACGAGCCGCAGCCGGGTGGCGCCGTACGCGTCGGCGTAGACCTGCATCCGGTAGAGCGCCGAAGCGACGATCACCAGACTGAGCGCGGTGAGTGTGCCGAGCAGGACCCGGACCAGCAGCCGGTCCGCCCGGGTGGCCGTCGCCGCCCGGCGGGCGGCGACCGCGATCACCAGCAGGGTGAGCGCGGTGACGGCGAGCAGTTGCCAGAACCCGCCACGGGCGTACTGGGCGTAGGTGAGCCCGGCCGTACGCAGCACGTGCCCCGCGCCGCCGAACAACACAGTCAGTTGGACCAGCACGAACACGGCGAACAGGGCGTCGAGCAGCACCAGCGGGAGGGTCCACTCCAGTCGGTGGGCCGGTCGTGACGGCGTCGGTCGCAGACCCTCCAGGTCCGGTGGGCGGCTGACCAGGTACGCGCCACCAAGCAGGGGGCCGCCGATCAGCAACAGGCGGACCGTCCAGCCGATCACGCCGGGTAGCGAGATGTCCGGCAGCAGGGCGGCGACCAGTTCGGCGAAGACCGCGTCGGCGGAGGAGAAGAGCATCCCGAACAGCGCCAGCAGGACGGCGGAGATCGCAAGGCTGGTGAGGATACGTCCGAAGCCGATCCCGGACCCTGTCGGGCGGGTGTCGCGTATTCCGCGTGCCGCCCAAGGGAGCGCCCGTACCGTCGCGGCCGGCGGCAGCGTCGCCGCGACCAGCATGCCGAGCGGGCTTCGCCCGCCGGTCACCGCGAGTGTCCCGGTCACCGCCGCCGCGAGCAGGCAGAGGACGAAGAGCCAGCCCGCCGCACGGACCGTGCCGACGGCTGTCAACGCGACGGTCGCGGCGGCCCAGATGGCCTGCTCCGCCCGCCCCGGTGCCCCCGTGGCACCGGGACGGGCGGTGACCGCCTGGACTGTCGGCTCGGGTGCAGCGGCCGGCCCCGCCGGAGCCGTTGGTGCCGCCTCGCCGGTCGGTGTGACGGGGTTCGCCGCCGGGGACGACGTCCCGGAACGAACGACGCTGGCGGTGACGAGGGCTGCCGTGGCGGCCAAGGCGGCGACCAGCCAGCCGAGGCCCGGACGAACCATGGTGAGCACCGAGGCGCCGACGACCGCCGCAGCCGTCAGCGCCCCCAGCACCTGCGGACGGGCCGGGCCGGATGGCCCCGGCCAGCGGCGTTGGACCAGCGACGGTGGCCTGGGCAGGGCGGGTGTGACCGGCCACGCCTGAGGCCGGCTGGCGGCCGGTGTGGCCGGGCCGGCGCCGACGGTCGGGGAGGCCTGCGGTCCGGTCGGTCCGCTGGCCGGGAGTGGGGTGCTGCCGGGGCTGGTCATGCGGCCTCTTCTCGGTATGGCCCGTCGCACGGGATGGTGACCTGAATGCGGCAGCCGGGCCGGTCACCCCGGTCTGGTCCGGCGGGGTCGAGGACACCGATCCGCCCGCCGTGCAGTTCGACGACCCACCGGGCGATGGCCAGGCCGAGACCGGTCCCGCCGCCGGCGGCACGGTCGCCGCGGGTGAACCGCTCGAACACCCTTGAACGCTCGGCCGGCGGAATGCCCTGACCCTCGTCGCTCACCTCGAAGCGGAGCTGGTCGCCGTGTTCCTCGGCGCACACCCGTACCGTGCCGCCGGGTGGGCTGTGTCGGGCCGCGTTGTCGAGGAGGTTCGCGAAGACCTGGTGCAGCCGCCACGGGTCCGCGTGGACCGTCAGGGGTGTCGGCAGGTCACGGAGCTGGAAGCGCACGTCCAGCCCGGCGCCGGACGCGCTGGCCGTGGCGTGCTCCACCGCCTCGTCGAGGAAGTCCCCCACGTCCATGCGTACGCGGCGCAGCGGCACCACCCCGGCGTCGAGTCGGGACAGGTCGAGCAGGTCGGCGACGAGGTGCCCGAGCCGTTCGGTCTGGGCCAACGCCGAACGCAGCGCCGCTGGTTCGGGGTCGGCGACCCCGTCCACCATGTTCTCCAGCACGCCCTGCAACGCGGTGATCGGCGTACGCAGCTCGTGCGAGACGTTGGCGATCAGCTCGCGTCGACGCTGGTCGGCGGCGTGCAGATCCTCGGCCATCTTGTTGAACGCCTGGGCCAGCTCGCCGACCTCGTCGCGGGAGGTGGCGCGTACCCGACGTGTGTAGTCGCCGCGGGCCATCGCGCCGGCGGCCGCCGTCATGTCCCGTAACGGCGAGGTCATGCCGTGGGCGAGCACCTGCGAGGTGAGCAGGGCGACGGCGATGGCGGTGGCCGAGGTGATCGGCGGCGGCCAGCCGATGCCGTACGAGAAGTAGGCGAGCCCGGCCGCCCCGGAGGCGACAAGCAGCACACCCAGCTTCAGCTTGATCGAGCGCACCGGGTCCAACGGTCGGGGCAGCAACTCCAGCACCCGGTCCAGCCAGGTGAGCACTGTCGCCGTCATGACGGCAGCTCCAGTGCGTAGCCGACCCCGTGCACCGTGCGGATGAGGTCGGCGCCCAGCTTGCGGCGCAGAGCCTTGATGTGGCTGTCCACGGTGCGGGTGCCGCTCCCGTCGCACCACCCCCAGACGTCGGCGAGCAGCCGTTCCCGGGGGAGCACGGTGCGGGGCCGCCCCGCGAGGTGGACCAGCAGGTCGAACTCGGTCGGGGTGAGGTGCACGTCCGCCCCGGCCCGGCGGACCCGTCGCTCCGCCTCGTTGATCTCGATGTCGCCGAGGCGGAGGGCGGGCGGCGCGGGAGTGGCGGCGGCCCGCTCCATCCGACGCAGCAGGACGTGCACCCGGGCGGTGAGTTCCCGCATCGAGAACGGCTTGGTGAGGTAGTCGTCCGCGCCGACTGCCAGCCCCACGAGCAGGTCGGTCTCGTCGTCCCGGGCGGTGAGCATCAGCACCGGCACCGGCCGGTCGGCCTGGATCCGGCGGCACACCTCCAGGCCGTCGAAGCCCGGCAGCATCACGTCGAGGACGACGAGATCCGGCTGTCCGGTGTGGAACTGGGCGACCGCGCTGGGCCCGTCCGCCGCGATCTCCACAGTGAAACCCTCGGCCCGTAGCCGGGCGGCGATGGACTCGGCGATGGTCCGTTCGTCCTCGACCACCAGTATCCGGCGTGCGCTCATGGGTCCTGACTGTAGGGAGCGGCCGTGGAGATCAGTGGTTTGCGTTGTGAATAACCTGTGGAGAACCGGTCGCGGCTGTGGATAACTCGGGCAGCATGCCGGCTGGCGTGTGCGAACTCCGGCGCCTCGTTGTGGACAACCGACCTTCTGACCCGCCGGGTTTGATCCAATCGAGGTGCGGAAGTCGGGCCATCCGGCCGGTGGGATGGCCCGACTTTCGGGAACCCGTGTCGATCATCGACGGCTGACTGTCACTCCAGGCCGATGCGCTCCGGTCGGGCCGAGGCGGAGCCGAGCCAGGTGTGCGGGTTGCCGTACCAGCACCAGCCCAGCTTGGGTGCACCCTGGCTGATCCACAGCGCCGGCACCCGCTTGTCGCCGCACCGGGAGCCGACCAGTGAGAAGCACCTGTTGCTCGCCAGCGCGGCCGGGTGCAGCGTGATGAAGGCGAGCCCCTCGTCGATGCTCAGCGGCAACCGGCCCTGAGCGGTGATCCCCTCCATGGCCGTGGCCGGTGCCACGTTGCGGAATTCCTCGCCCCGGTCGACGTCGAAGAGCAGGTACGCCGGACCGGCCGGTACCTCCAGCTCCTTGATCGGATCGAAGCGGGGCAGGTCGTCCTCGGCGTAGTTCCGGTCGACGACGCCGGGCTTGCGCTTGCCGGCCAGGGTGGTGAGCTCCACCCGTTCCGGCACACCGATCAGGTCTCGGGTGGTGACCAGCAGGAACGGCACCCGGGCGTCGGTGGGGGCGGGCAGCCCGGCGGTGCCCTCGACCGCTCTGGCCCGCAGTGGCGCGACCAGGTCGCGGAAGGTGCTCTCGGTCAGCCCGGCGAGGGCGGGGTAACCGAGCTGCACCAGTCGGTCGAGTTGGCTGTCGAACTCGGATTTGGCGTCGAACGGGGTCGTCTCGGTCACGGCAGGCCTCCCGGAAGTCGTACGGACTAGCGTACAACGTACGGTAGGGCTGCTTTCATTCCCGGCTCAGCGACTCCAATCCTGCTTCGCGGCCCTGACCAGCTTGTCCTTCAGCTCCCGGGTGTGCCGCCGGCTCACCGGCAGCTCGGTCGAATCGATCACCACCACGTAGCCGGAGTTGACCAGCCGCAACTCCGCGATCAACTTCAACTGCACCAGGTACGACCGGTGCACCCGGACGAAACCGGCATCGGCCCACCGCTCCGCCAGCGTGGCCAGCGAGACCCGCACCAGGTGCGACCCGTCCGCCGTGTGCAGCCGGGCGTAGTCGCCCTGCGCCTCCACCCAGCGCACCGCCGAGCGCGGCAGCATCCGGGTGGTGCCGGCCAACTCGATGGGAATGGTCGGGTCCTCCTCCGCGCGGGCCAGCGCCGCCGGGTGCGACGGCACCACCCGCGAACCGATCACCCGACGCAGCGACTCGGCCAGCCGGTCGGCCCGAACGGGTTTGCGCACGTAGTCGGTGGCACCCAGATCGAAGGCGTCCACAGCGCCGTCGTCGTAAGCGGTGACGAACACGATCGCCGGTGGTCGAGCGAAGCGGCGCAACACCCGGGCCAGCTCCATGCCGTCCAGGCCGGGCATCCGAATGTCCAGGAAGACCACGTCCACGTCGCCGTCGCGAAGCAGCCGCAGCGCCTCGGTGGCATCCCCGGCAGTGTGCAGCCGGGCCACCCGGGGGTCGGCCCGCAGGTGGTACGCCAGCTCGTCGAGCGCTGGCGGCTCGTCGTCCACAGCGAGGACGCGCAGGAAACCGGACGCGTTCACCGCACCCGTCCCGGCCCGCTCGCTCACGACCCTGCCCGCACGCCCGGGTGGAACTTCGGCACCCGCATGCTCACCTTCGTGCCCGAGCCCAACCCGGTCTCCACTACCAGGCCGAACCGGTCCCCGAAGACAGAGCGCAACCGCTCGTCGACGTTGGAGAGGCCGACGTGCTGGCCCGTGTCGTCGCCAGGGTCGCCGGTGCCGCGGGCCAACTCGGCGATGCCGGCGGTCAGCGTGGTCGGATCCATTCCCACTCCGTCGTCCTCCACCGTGATGTGGCATTCGGCTCCCGCGTCCCGGGCCTCGATGCTCACCATGCCCGTGCCCGGCTTGCGGGACAACCCGTGGCGAACCGCGTTCTCCACCAGCGGCTGGAGGCAGAGGAACGGCAGCGTCACAGGCAGCACCTCCGGGGCGATCTGCAACCGCACCTGCAACCGGTCGCCGAACCGGGCCCGCTCGATGGTCAGGTAGCGGTCGATCGACCGCAGCTCCTCGGCCAGCGTGGTGAACTCCCCGTGCGCCCGGAACGAGTACCTGGTGAACTCCGCGAACTCCAGGATCAGCTCCCGGGCCCGCTCCGGGTCGGTGCGGACGAACGAGCCGATCGCGGTCAGCGCGTTGTAGATGAAGTGCGGGCTGATCTGCGCCCGCAACGCGCGGATCTCGGCGCGGGCAAGTCGCTCTCGCGACGAGTCCAGCTCGGCCAGGGCGAGCTGGTTGCCGGCCCAGTGCGCCGTCTCCAGGGTGGCCTGCACCAACCCCGGAGGCGGCGGGCTGTCGGCGACCGCCACCAGCGCGCCCACCACCCGGCCGTCCGCCCCCAGCAACGGCGCGACCACCGCCCCGCGGACCGGGCAGTCGACCCGGTCGCAGTGCAGTTCCTGCTCACCCAGCACCGTCGAGCGGCCGCTGTCCACCGTCCGCCGAGCCGCCGCGAGCAGTTGCTCTCCGTGGTGCGTGCCGCGCCCGTCGACGGCCAGCAGCCGGTCGGCGTCGGTGAGCGCCAGCCCGACCGCGCCCACCAGCGCCCGCAGATGCCGTACGGCCTTCGCCGCGCCCGCCTCGCTCAACCCCGCTCGCAGCGGCTCGGCGGCCAGGCCGGCGGTGTGCAGCACCTCGTAGGTGGCCCGCTGGGTGGCGGTGGCGATGCCACGGCGGGCCCGCAGCCGCAGCACCGCCAGCAGGGCCGCGGTCAACGCGGTGACGAGTGAGACGACGCCGACCACGGCGGAGAGGTTGGCAGCCACGCAGCGATCCTCGCCCCTGCGAGCCGGCGCGCCAACCCCTCTAGTACGCGCCCTTGCGGGCGAGCACCACCCCGACGGTGCGCCACAGGATGCTCAGGTCGTACGCGAGCGACCAGTTGTCGACGTAGTAGAGGTCCAGTCGGACCGACTCGTCCCAGGACAGGTCGGAGCGGCCGGAGACCTGCCACAGCCCGGTCATGCCGGGGCGGACCAGCAGTCGACGCCGCACGTCACCCAGGAAGTCACCGTCGTCGGCCGGTAGCGGGCGGGGCCCGACCAGCGACATCTCGCCCCACAGCACGTTGATCAGCTGCGGTAGCTCGTCCAGCGACGTGGCCCGCAGGAAGCGACCGACCGGGAAGACCCGAGGGTCCTCCTTCATCTTGAACAGCATGCCGTCGGTCTCGTTCCGATCGACAAGGCTGGCCAGCCGGTCCTCGGCGTTGACGTACATGGTCCGGAACTTCCACACCCGGAACGTGCGCCCCTCGTGCCCCACCCGGGGCTGGCGGAAGAAGACCGGGCCGGGGTCGGAGATCCGGATTGCCACGGCGATGGCCAGGAAGAGCGGAATCAGCAGCAGCAGGCCGAGACCGGCGGCGACCCGGTCCATCAGGTTCTTGGCCAGCAGCGCCGGCCCGGACAGGGTCGGCTCCTCGACGTGCAGCAGCGGCAGACCCTCGATCGGCCGGATGTGCACCCGGGGGCCGGCGATGTCGGTGAGCTGCGGGGCAACAACCAGGTCGACGCCGGAACCCTCCAGCTGCCAGGCCAGCCGGCGCAACTCGCCCGGCTCCGCGCTGGCCGACCCGCAGACGGCGATGGTGTCCCCACCGACCTCACGGACCAGGGCCAGGACGTCGCGTCCGGCGTACACCGGAACCGGGGTCGGCATGCCTCGGGCCGCCGCGTACCCGTCGGTGATGTGGATGGCGACGGGCATCAGCCCGGCGGCCGGGCTGCGGGTGACCGCCGCGTAGACCTCCAGGCACTCGGGCAGGGTGCCGACCAGCACCATCCGGTGAGCGGCCTGGCCGGCCCGCCGCCGGATGTAGTGCAGCGCCCAGCGGGCCACGAAACGGCCCCAGAGGATCAACAGCGTCGCGCCGACCAGTGCCGTGCCCACTGTGAAACGGGAGAGCTGGGTGACTGTGGAGAAGGCGAGGAAGGAGACGCTCGCGGCCACCGTCACCGATGCCCGGATCACCCGCTTGAACTCGTCCGGGCCGAGCCCCAGGTAGCGCCGGTCGTAGGCCCGGTTGCTCCAGAGGATCACCACCCAGCCGAGCGGAAGCAGCAGGTAGGAGACGGTGTGGAACCAGGTCGGGTCCTGCTGGGTGCCGGAGAAACCGGAGGCAGCCTGGTCGAAGAGCTGGATCGCGATCCAGCTGGCGAACGCCGCCGCGCCGAAGTCGAGCAGCAGCAGGATCGCGATGTAGGGGCGGTGCCAGCGGGAGACACGGCGTCGCGCCCTCGTCCACGCCGACCGAGGAACGCCGTTGTGGGACGGCGGCGTCGGCGGCTGGATCTCGAAGCTGTCGACGTGCCGCACGAGTCTGCTCCGGCCTTCGTTGGTTACCGGGCGCTGGAGGCTTGCCGTCACCTCACCCATGTCCTCCCGCATGACACGGGCCGCTCACTCGGCGTGAAGGCCCGGGTCGCCCACCGTCCCAGTCTCCCACGCGGGCCCCGACCGGTCGTCGCCCCGAAGGAGATTGGCGACCGACGGTGCTGGCGGGATCTGGCCGGCTCCGCACCATTTCAGAAGCCGGGGACCGGGCCACTATACCGATGGATGCGCGCGTGGCGAGAAGGGCGGACCGGAGCTTCCGCTCAGGGAGGGCGATTCCGCTCCGTAGGCCTGAAGTGCAATTACTCACCGTACGAGGCGAGACAACCGACGGTCAGCGAGCGGCTTGCCGCCGGTCTGGCAGGTGGGGCAGTACTGGAGGCTGGAATCGGCGAACGACACCTCGCGCACTGTGTCCCCGCACAGCGGGCAGGGCAGGCCGGTGCGCGCGTGCACCTTCAGCCCGGAGCGTTTCTCGCCCTTCAGCTCCGCGGCCCGCTGCCCGAGGGAGCGCTCGACCGCGTCGCCGAGGACCTGCCGGGTGGCGGCGTGCAGGGTGGCGATCTGGGCGTCGGTGAGCCGATCGGTGATCGCGAACGGGGACAGCTTCGCGGCGTGCAGGATCTCGTCGGAGTACGCGTTGCCCACCCCGGACAGCACCGACTGGTCGGTCAGCACCCCCTTGACCTGCCCCCGCCTGCTCCGCAGCCGCTCGGCGAAGAGGGGCAGGTCCGCGGCGAGCGCGTCCGGGCCCAGCTTTGCCACCCCGGGGACCGCCGCGAGGTCGGTGACCAGGTATGCGGCAAGCTTCTTCTGGGTGCCGGCCTCGGTGAGGTCGAAGCCGGAACCGTCATCCAGGCGTACCCGCACCGCGATCGGACCCTTGCCCGGACGCAGCGGGGTGGTGGCGGGGAACGCCTCCCGGTAGTGCAGCCAGCCTGCTCGCGCCAAATGCACCACAAGGTGCAGGCCGCCCTCGAAGAGGACGTCGAGGAACTTTCCGTGCCGACTGGCGTCGACCACCGCCCGGCCGGCGACCTCGGTCGGTGCCGGCTCGTACGTCTTCAGGGCGCTGATCGCGGCGATCTCCAGCCGATCGACGCGCCGCCCCACCGCGCGCTGACGCAGGTAACCCGCGAGCGCCTCAACCTCCGGTAGTTCGGGCACGACACAACGGTAGCCTTCTTTCCCGTGAGAATCGTGGTGGCACACAACCGGTACCGGGAAGCCCAGCCTTCCGGTGAGAACACGATCGTCGACTCGGAGATCGCCCAGCTCACCGCCGCTGGCGTCGAGGTGCTGCCCTTCATTCGCAGTTCGGACGAGATCCCGTCGATGTCGACGGCGGCGAAGGCGCTGCTGCCGATCTCGCCGATCTGGGCGCCGCGCGCCCAACATGACCTGAGCCGACTGCTCACCGAGCACCGACCGGACGTTCTGCACCTGCACAACCCGTACCCCCTGATTTCGCCCTGGGTGGTGCGGACCGCGCACCGGCACGGCGTGCCGGTGGTGCAGACGGTGCACAACTACCGGCAGGTCTGCTCGTCGGGGATCTACTTCCGTGACGGCGTGATCTGTCAGGACTGCAAGGGCCGGGCGTTGGGTGTGCCGGCGATCAAGCACCGCTGCTACCGCGACTCGGCGGTGCAGAGCGCGCTGATGGCGACCACCCTTGCCGTGCACCGGGGCACCTGGCGCTCGGTGGACCGGTACATCGCGCTCACCTCGGCGATCGCCGATCACCTCCGCGAATACGGCATTCCGGACGAACGCATCGTGGTGAAGCCGAACTCCGTACCCGACCCGGGTCGGCCGGCGCCGCTCGGTGACGGGTTCCTCTACATGGCCCGGCTCTCCCCGGAGAAGGGCGTCGACCTGCTGCTGGACGCCTGGCGCCGGCACCCGGTGGGTTCGCTGGGCACGCTGCGGGTGGCCGGTGACGGCGAGCTGCGCCACCTGGTGGAGGCAGCCGCCGCCGAGCGACCTGACGTGGTCTATCTCGGTCAGCTCGACCGGGCCGGCGTGCGGGCAGCGGTCGAGGCGAGCGCTGTGGTCATCGCCGCCGCGATGTGGCACGACGTGCTGCCCACCGTGATCATCGAGGCGTTGGCGAGCGGCCGTCCGGTACTCGGTACGGCGTTGGGCGGCATTCCGTACCTGGTCGGGGCCGACGCCCCGCACGAGCCCGCCGGCACCGGCCCGGCCGGCGTCGCCTCGGCCGTCGCCGGGGGCGGCGGGCCGGTCCTGCCGGCCGGGATCGGCCTCGGCGAGGCCGGCTGGGTGGTGGCTCCGGAGCCGGCCGCGCTGGCGGCAGCCCTGCCGGTGGCCCGGGCCGGCGCGTCCGAGCTCACCCTGGCCGCCCGCGCCCGCTACGAGCGGATCTTTCACCCGGACGTGGTCACCAAGAAGCTTCTCGACATCTACACGGGCCTGACCCACACCCCCACCCGCACCTGATCCACCCGCGCCGGTCCGGGCGGCCCGGAAACCCGTCGAGGCCCGCCCGCTGGCGAGCTCGACGGACCAGTTCGGCGGTCAGATCGGGCGGGGTCGCCTCGACGAGTTCCCGGCGGCCCGATCAGGCCGGGACGGCCGCCGGGGCGGGGCGCCACTGCTCGGATCCGAAGACCTCGTAGCGGATCCGCTCGTCGGGCAGTCCACGGCGGTGCAGACCGGCGCGGACCAGCTGCATGAACGGAACCGGGCCGCAGAGGTAGACCACCGAATCTGGATGGAGCGGGATGGCGTCGATGTCGACGAAGCCGACGTTGGCACCGGGGACGTCTGCCGGCTCCTCGTACCAGACGAGGTTTCGGAAGGACCGCAGGCGCGAGCCGTTGGTGTACATGTCGGCGCGCAGCGGGTGCCGCTCGACACTGCGGTCGGCGTGTACTGCCGTGACGTCGCGGGCTGGCTGGGTGCGCGCCACGTGGTCCAGGATCGCGGCCATCGGAGTGATACCGACGCCCGCGCTCACCAGCACCAGCGGCGCGTCGCTGTCGCGCAGCGTCAGTTCGCCGTACGGCGAACTCAGGCGCAGGTGGTCGCCGATGCCGACGTGGTCGTGCAGGAAGCCGGAGACGACGCCGTCCGGAGCCCCGCCGATCCCGCGCACCCGGCGCACCGTGATCCGCAGCGTACGACCGGGGGCCGCCTGTGACAGGGAGTACTGCCGCAGCTGTCGTGTGCCGTCGGGAAGGTCCGCGGCGACTGTGACGTACTGACCGGGCAGGAAGTCGGGCACGGTGCCCCCGGCGGTCGGGGTCAAGATGAAGGACACGGTGTCGCGCGCCTCAGTGATCTTGTTCGCCACGACGTACTCACGCCACGGGTCGTTGCCGTGCACACCGGCCTCGGCGTAGAGGCGTGCCTCGCGTCCGATCAGCCGGGAGGCGAACAGCCAGTACACCTCATCCCACGCGGCGGCGACCTCCGGAGTCACCGCATCGCCGAGAACGGTCCCCACCGCTCCCATGAGGTATCTCCCGACCATCGTGTACTGCTCCGGTCGGATACCCAGTGCGCAGTGCCGCTGTGCGATGCGCTCCGTCATGTGCTCGAAGACCGAGGCATCCGGGCCGACGCCGACCAGGTGAGCGGCGAAGGTGGCGACAGCGCCCGCCAGGGCGCTCTTCTGCTCGCCAGTCGCCTGTGCGCTACGGCTGAACAGATTGAGCAGATCGGGGTTCTCGCCGAGCATCGTGTCGTAGAAGACGCCGGAGATGGTGTCGATGTGTTGGCCGACGACGGGAAGAGTCGCTTCGATGACCGGGACGCTGGTTGCGGAGAGCATTGTTCCGTGTTCCTCCGATGAAGGGATCGGTGTGACGATCAGGCGCGGCCGAGGCTCAGCAGCATCTGCCGGGCCGGCGGTGCGGCGAGGTCGCCGACCGTGATCGGGTCGAGGGCGGCATAGAACGCCTCTTGTGCGCGGCTCAGGGCACCCCGAAGCAGGCAGCCGCGGCTCAATGGGCAGGCCGGGTCGCCGTCGCAGTCGACAACCTCACTCTCGCCCTCCAGGTCCCGGACTAGGCCGCCTATCGATGCCGAGCTGGCGGCGGCGGCGAGGCGGACCCCACCGCTACGACCCCGCACGGTCTCCAGCAGGCCCAGGTGCTGCAGCCGTTGCACGACCTTGGCGAGATGGTGCCGTGGCACCGCCAGACAATCGGCCAGTTCGTCGATGGTGAGCAGTCCGTTGCGTGTCGCACCCAGCATGAGGATGCGAAGGCTGATGTCAGTGGAGCGGTTGAGGCGCACAGAAGGACCCTATGTAAAGAGGAGTCCCGGAGTCCTGTTTTATGCCGGAGGTCACTCCGGCTCTCGGACGAGACACAGTCGACGAACCCACGCCCAGCACCAGCGCAGCAGCCAGGAGGAGTAGGGCGTCGCGTGTGACGCCCTACGGCAGGTTGGTCGGGTCAGCGCAGGGAGGCCCGGGCGGAGAAGGCGATGCTCGCCAGCAGGAAACCGCCGTTGACGATGGTGAAGGCGACCATCACCCAGAGGACCAGCGCGGGGGCCACGGCGAGCACCACGGCGGCCACGAAGACCACAGCGCCGTAGTCGCGGACCAGCTTCACCAGGCGCACCGGCAGCGAGGTCGAGGTGACCATGCTGGCCGCGTTCGGGCCGGCCTGCATCACCGACGTCACCAGGTTGACCATCCAGGTGCCCGCGAACGTGGCCACGAGCCAGGTCGGTGTGCCCGGCTCCTGCGCCACGGCGGTCGCGGCCAGCGCTGCCACCAGGGCGATCTGCGCGGCCACGTCGCAGAGCACGTCGACGCGCGCGCCGGCAGCGCTGCCCTGG
The DNA here is from genome assembly GCF_040677775.1 of Micromonospora sp. NPDC053740. NCBI lineage: Bacteria > Bacillati > Actinomycetota > Actinomycetes > Micromonosporales > Micromonosporaceae > Micromonospora > Micromonospora sp. NPDC053740. Next base: position 133,959 of record NZ_JBFASO010000003.1, on the reverse strand, counting down.
CCGGTCACCCGGGCCAGCTGCCCGTCCGCGCAGTCCAGGGAGTACGCCACCTGCCAGCCGACCAGGGCGAGCAGGCCGACCACCCAGGCCGGTACGTCCCCGGCGGCGACCGGGCCGGCGAGCGCCACCACGGTGACCGAGGTGGCCAGCCCGAGCACCAGGTTGGTGATGGTCAACGCGGTCGGTCGCAGCTTGAGCCGCTGGGCGACGAGCGCGAAGACGGCCCCCAGCCACTGGCTGATCGACTCGCTGAACAGGCCGCCGCCCCGGTTCACCCGGTGGAAGTCGGCGACGGTGGGACGGGGGTCAGCCAAGCTGGTCGCGGATTGCACCGGCGTAGTCTGCCAGCCGCTCCCGGGTCTCGGTAGGCGACAGCGCCAGGTGTTCGAGGATGGTGTACCGGTCCGGCCGGGTACGCGGCGCGAACTGCACCGCCTCGATGAACTGGTCGTCGGTGAGCGCCACCTCGGCGGGGAGCCGGGGCAGACCGTGCCGGGCGAGGCAGGCCGACATCTCCCCGAAGCGGCGGAGGTCTCCGCGCAGCCAGGTGCAGAACAGGGCACCCAGCCCGGCCAGCTCGCCGTGCGAGGCGGTCCCCGGAAAGAGCGAGTCGACAGCGTGCATGATCTCGTGGCAGCCGCCGCTGCACGGGCGGCTGGTGCCGTCGACAGCCATCGCCAGGCCACTGGAGATCAACGCCTCGGCGAGGACGATCACGAAGGCGTCGTCGCTCATGTCACCCGGGTGGTTGAGCACCGCCTCGGCACCTGCCCGGGAGAGGGAGGCGGCCAGTCCGTCGACCGGCTCACCGCGTACCTGTCGGGACAGCTCCCAGTCGGCCAGCGCGCTGATGTTGCTGATCACGTCGCCGATGCCGGCCCTGTTGTGCCGGTCCGGACCGCTCTCCACGAAGTCCAGGTCGACGATCACCCCGATCGGGATGTGGACGCCGTAGGAGCCCTTGATTCCGTCGGTGATCAGGCTGGCCACCGGGGAGGCGATCCCGTCGTTGGCGAGGCTGGTCGCCACCGACACCATCGGCAGCCCTCGGCGGGTCGCCGCGTACTTGGCCACGTCGATGGTCTTGCCGCCACCGATGCCGACCACCGCGTCGTAGGACCTGGCGCGGAGTTTGCCGCCCAGGTCGTCGGCCGCGTCCAGCGTCCCGCCGGAGACGGTGAACACGTCCGCCGAGCGCAGCGACGGTCGGATCAGCTCCGCGATCTGGGCGCCCTGACCCGGGCCGACCACCACCGCGACGTCGCCCCCGGAGGAGATCCGCCCGTCGGCCAGGATCGCGCCCAGGTCGGCGACCGCCCCGCGTCGCACGTCGATGTGCAGCGGGGTGAGGACGCTCCGAGCTAGTAGCGGCACGCGATCTCCCGCGCGCGGGCCAGGTCGGCGTGGTTGTCGACCTCGACCCACGGGACGTCACCGATCGGCGCCGCCCGCACCTCCCCGCCCCGGTCGGCGAACTCCTGGTAGCCGTCCTCGTAGTAGAGGTTCGGGTCCCGTCGCCAGGTCGCCTCCAGCGCGTCGGCGAGGGCGTCGGCGACCTGCGGTTCGATCAGCGTCGCGCCGATGTACTCCCCGTACGCCTCGCCCGGATCCATGATCTTGGTGATGCGGGTGAGCTGACCGGCGGCGTCGAAGGTGGTCTTCATCTCCTCCTCGGCCAGCGGCTTGAGGGTGTCCACGGCCAGCAGGATGCCCGGGCCGCGCTCGGCCAGCAGGGTCTTCTCGATGCTCACCGGGTGCACGGTGTCCCCGTTGACCAGCAGCACCCCACGCGCGAAGTACTCCCGGGCCAGCCAGAGCGAGTAGGCGTTGTTCCACTCCTCGGCCTTGTCGTTGTGCACCAGGGTGAGCGTGACCCCGTACTTCTTCTCCAGCTCCGCCTGGCGGGAGACGACCGCGTCCGCCGCGTAGCCGACGACGATCACGATGTCGGTGAGCCCGACCTCGGCGAGGTTGCCCAGCGCGATGTCCAGGATCGTCGTCTCGCCGTCCACCGGCACCAAAGCCTTGGGCAGGGTGTCGGTGTACGGGCGCAGCCGTCGTCCCGCTCCGGCCGCGAGCACCATTCCGATCATCGCGACATCCTCCCTAGTCCTGCTCCCGTCACCGGTGGAGGATAGCGCCGGCCGGGTGCGCCGCTCCGGCCAACCGGTCAGCCGGGCAGTGCCGCCAGGTCGGCGAGCATTGTCAGGCGCTCCTCCGCGCTGAGCGTGGCGTACGGGCCGGCGGCCCGCCGGTCGGTCTCCAGTTCGATGGCGAGTCGCTCGGGACCGGCCGGCAGGGCGGCGATGCTCGACGCGGTGTGCCCGGCGGCGGTCCAGGCGGCGGCGTGCGCGTCGGCCCGGTGGTGTCGCAGCGTGCTGAGCCGGTTGAGCAGCAGGACGCCCGACGGGGTGCCGTCCGGCTCGTACGGGGGTGCCAGCGCGGCGAAGGCCGAGGCGACCGGGTGCGCCTCCTCGTCGGCCAGCACGAGTGCGTACGACAGCAGTCGGCCGAGCATTGCCACGAGCCGGGCCACCCGGTCGTCGTGGCCGGCCCACAACTCCTCGGTCACCTCGGCGTGCACCTGGTACAGCTCGGCGAGGAAGGCGGCACCCCGCTCGGTGGCGGACAGGGCTCCGCCCGGGCCGCGGTAGATCATCCCGTGGGCCACCTGCTTGTCCACTGTCCGCCGGCAGGCGACCGGGTCCTGGTAGCGGGTGATCGCCGCGAACCCGGGCCCGTCGACAGTGCCACCGGGTGCGGCCAGCCGAGTGCGCAGGTCGACCAGGAAGCCGGTGGCGGTGATCCCGCCGTAGCGCTGGGACAACTCGGCGCCACCACCGTCCCGGCCGGCCAGGATGCCGGCGCGGAAGGTCCGGTCCACGGCAGGTGCGAGCAGCCCGGCGATCCGGTGGGGCGCCAGTTCGACGGTGTTCACAGACCGATCGACCGCAGGACGGCGAAGCCCTCCTCCGCGATCCGCCGGATCAGCCCGTCGTTGACGTCGCGGTGCTCGTCGAGCAGTGTCACCTCGTGCTCGGCCAGCCAGCGGTTCTCGGTGTGCTTGCCGGCCTCCAGCATCGGGCGGTCGAGGTCACCGTCGACGCGGACAAGGAAGTCGTACTCGGTCCGGGCCAGGCCGTCGTCGCCGACGTAGCTGTACTCGCCCACCTGGCCCAGGACGTGGGAGAGAACCCAGCCGGTCTCCTCGGTGATCTCCCGGCGCAGTGCCTCGTCGATGTCCTCGCCCGGCTCCACGTGGCCACCGACGATGTCCCAACAATTGGGAAACAGGCGTCGGTGTGGTGAGCGGCGCTGAAAGAAGATGCGGCCGTCATGGTCGACGATCAGCGCGCCGGCGCAGCGCAGGGGCTCGGTGGACACCATCCGACAGTAGCCAGCGTCCGCAGCTTGTGCGATGCCGCTCTTGTCCCGGAAACATCCACCGACCACCATGTCCGTACCGAATGCCACCGTCCCAAAGGGGTGATGTGTGATGCAGGTACGGGATGCGATGTCCAGCCAGGTCCTCGTCGTCGGTCCGGAGCACACGCTCCGCCAGGCGGCCCGGATGATGTCGGCCCGCGGTGTCGGGTCGGCGGTCGTGATCGACCCCGATTCCGAGGGCGTGGGGATCATGACCGAACGTGACGTGTTGAAGGCCATCGGCGCCGGCCTCGACTGCGACGTGGAACGCACCGGCGCCCACCTGACCTGGGACGTGGTCTACGCGGGGCCGGAGTGGACGGTGGCCGAGGCCGCCGCCGCGATGGCCCGGGGCGGATTCCGGCACCTGGTGGTGCTCGACGGCCGGGAGGTGGCCGGCGTGATCTCCGTGCGGGACATCATGCGGGTCTGGTCGGAGAGCCAGGCGGTCGCCACGACCTGACCGGGGGTGGTGTGCGGGGCCGGATCGATGGGTAGACATCCCTTGCGGGCGCGGAGGTGCCGTGGCCCGTGGGGGAGGTCCCGATGCGCGACGCGGAGCGGCTGGTCGAGCAGCAGTACGCGATGCTCCTGCGTCGGGACGTGGCCCGGCTGCCGGATCTCTACGCCCCGGAGGCGTTCTACGCCATGCCGGGCGTGACGGTCCGTCCGATCGAGCTGCCCGCGCTGCTGCGTACCTGGACCGGCGCCTTTCCGGATCTGCGGGTCGACCCGATGGGCGCGGTCCGCACCGGCGGTGGCGCCGCTGTCGAGCTGCGGCTGACCGGCACCCACACCGGCACCCTGCATTCGCCGTACGGCACCGTCGCGCCCACCGGCAGGCTGGTGAGCTGGGAGGTGGCCGACGTGGTCCGGGCCCGCAAGGGCCGGATCACCGCCTGGCGCTCCTACTTCGACTGGAGCCAGCTCCTCGACGCGCTCGGCGTGCAGTTGGAGGGGCTTTCCCGGGCCGCGCAGCACGACGCGCTCGCCCTTCCGGTCTGATCTGCCGCCGACCGGTGGAGTGCCGTCACCCGACCCGGTGGCTCAGGATGCGGACATCGCCGTGCCGACCGCGCGTCCCCCGCCGCCGCCCGTACGCTCAATATCCATGACCGCCGAGCAGTTGATCTCCTTTGCCCGTGGGGCTCCCTCGCTGGACATCGTCGATGTCGAGGGGCTCAAGGCCGCCGCCGTACGCGCCTTCGACGCCGACCCCGCTGGGGTGACGGCGTACGGCACCTCCGTCGGGTACCTTCCGCTGCGAAAGTGGATCGCCGAGAAGCACGGGGTCGAGGCCGACCAGGTGCTGGTCACCAACGGGTCGCTTCAGGCCGACGCGTTCCTCTTCGACCACCTGGTCCGCCCCGGCGACGCGGTGGTGGTGGAGCGCCCGACGTACGACCGGACGTTGCTCAACCTCCAGCGGATGGGCAGTGAGCTGCACGGCATCGCCGTCCAGCCGGACGGCCTGGACACCGCCGAGCTGCGCAAGCTGCTGGAGTCCGGGGTCCGCCCCCGGCTCGCGCACGTCATCCCGAACTACCAGAACCCGGCCGGCATGACGCTCTCGGAGGAGAAGCGCCGGGAGCTGCTCGACCTGGCCGCCGAGTACGAGTTCACGATCTTCGAGGACGACCCGTACGCGGATGTCCGCTTCCGGGGCGAGGCGCTGCCGTCGATGCTCTCGCTGGACACCCGCAATGTGGTGGTGCACGCGTCGAGCTTCACCAAGACGGTCTGCCCGGGTGTGCGGGTCGGTTACCTGGTCGGCCCGGCGGACCTGATCGCCTCCATCGCGAAGAACGCGACGAGCCTCTACATCTCCCCGGGGATGGTGTCCCAGGCGATCGTGCACCAGTTCTGCGTCTCCGGTGACATCGACCGCTCGATCGAGACGGTCCGGGCGGCGTTGGGTGAGCGGTCCCAGGTGCTCGCCGAGTCGTTGCGCCGGCACCTGCCGCAGGCGCGGTTCGTGGAGCCCGACGGTGGCTACTTCCTCTGGGTGGAGTTCCCCGAGGACGTGCTTGTCGACCGGCTCGCTCCGGCGGCGGCCGAACGCGGGGTCGCCGTGGTCAAGGGCAGCGACTTCATGCTGGACGGCGGCCGGCATGCGCTCCGACTGGCTTTCTCGGCGGTGACCGCCGACCGGATCGACGAGGGTGTCCGGCGGCTCGCCTCGGCCGTCGAGGCCGTCCGCAGCTGATTTAACTGTCGGGTTCCTGACAGAACGACGATGCCGGCCGTCCCGGGTCTCCCCTGCGGGCGGCCGGCTGGCCCACAATGCTGCGAGCGTCACCCCGCCAACTGCGGAGTTCACCGCCCGGCCTCCGGGCCGGCCCCGCCGGGTTGACGCGGCAGCACAACCTCCCGCCCCCACAGGTGCCGGGTGGGCCGTGTCGTCCCCCGCACACCCCCCGATGCGGCCCGGCCCGCCCGGCGCCGCCCCACGCGACCGCCGTCACACCGGTCCTCGACCGCGATCGGCGTAGCCTGCAAGCCGCAGCTGAGCGCGGGAGGTGACGCGATGACGGATCGGACAGAGCGGGACCGGACGGCACCGTCGACCACCGGTCGGGTGCTGCGACCTCGGGCGTGGCCCTCCCCGGTCCGGGCGATGACCCGGATCCTCAACGCCGACGGTTCGCCGCCCGTGCCGGCCCCGACGGGCACCGGCACCGGCCGCAGCGCCGTGGTCGACTGCGCGCTCTACGTCGACGGCAGGCGTCAGCCCGGCGACTGGACCTACGCGGAGGCGTTGGCCGCTGCCCGCCGCGAGGAGCACGGCTTCGTCTGGATCGGTCTGCACCAGCCGGAGCTGGCCGAGATGACAGCCATCGCGGAGACCTACGGCCTGCACGAGCTGGCGGTCGAGGACGCGGTCAAGGCCGAGCAGCGCCCCAAGCTGGAGCGGTTCGGCGACGTCGTCTTCCTGGTGCTGCGCACCGCCCGTTACTGCGAGCACACCGAGCTGACCGAGAACTCCGAGGTGGTGGAGACCGGGCAGGTGATGCTCTTCATCGGCCCGAACTTCGTGATCAGCGTCCGGCACGGCGATGCCTGCCGGCTCGCCCCGATCCGCGCCGACCTGGAGACCAAACAGGAGTTGCTGCTGCACGGCCCGTGGGCTGTGGCGTACGGGGTGACCGACCGGGTGGTCGACCTCTATCTGGAGGTGGCCGAGCAGATCGAGGACGACCTGGACGTGCTGGAGGCGGAGGTCTTCGACCGGCACGGCCACGGGCGGATCCAGCGGATCTACCAGATGAAGCGGGAGCTGGTCGAGTTCAAGCGGGCGGTGGTGCCGTTGCAACGGCCGCTGATGACGCTGACCTCCCAGGTCAACCGGGACGTGCCCAAGGAGATCCGCAAGTACTTCCGGGACGTGCAGGACCACCTGAGCCGCACGGTGGAGCAGGTGAACTCCTACGACGACCTGCTGAACTCGATCCTCCAGGCGCGGCTGGCCCAGGTCACCGTCGACCAGAACAACGACATGCGCAAGATCGCCGCGTGGGCGGCCATCGCCGCCGTCTGGACCTCCATCGCCGGCGTCGAGGGCATGAACTTCGACAACATGCCCGAGCTGAAGATGACGTACGGCTATCCGGTGGCCCTCGCCCTCATGCTCGGCGTCTCACTGGCCCTCTACCGCTGGTTCCGCCGCAACGGCTGGCTCTGATCCCTGCGACAGTGCCGCTCACGCGGAAGCGCCGGCGAGGTGGGGGACCCACTCGCCGGCGCCCGATGCGCTGCTGGTGACCTCAGCGGCGGCCGTTGGTGCGGGCCGTGTCCTTGCCCAGCGCCTTGGTGAGGTCGTCGGTCGGCCGACCGGAGACGTCGGTGGCACCCTCGGCGACCGACGGGACCTTGTCGGTCGGGCGGACACCGGTCTGCTTGGCCGGGGTGGTGGTGCTGGCGCTGGAGCCGCTGGCCACCGCCGAGCTGCCCGCGCCGGTCATCCCCGCCGCGCCGGACATGGCGGACCCGTCGGACCCCCGGGCCGCGGACGGCGTACGCACCTCGATCGAGTCGACCTCGTCGCGCATCGGCTCCAGGGTGCTGCGGGTCGGGTCGTACTCGGCCCACTCCTGCTGCTCCCGGCGGCGACGCAGCGCGACCGCGCCGGCCACGCCGGCGATGGCACCCGCAGCCAACAGGCCGGTCATCATCGAGCCGCGACGACGCGGCTGCTTCTTCTTACCGGTGATCCGCATGGTCTTCGACTTGGCCTTCCTGGTCAGCGGCCCTGCCTGCGCGGCGCCGTCACGAGCAGCCGCCGCCAGCGGTGCCAGCGTGGTGAGAGTCGTCCCCCAGCCGGTCGACGCGCGGTCGCGTACCAACGCGGCGGTCGGTGCGACGTAACCCCGGGCCACCTGGACCCGCGGGCCGACGGTCGCGCCAGCGCCCTTCGCGGCGTGGTTGGCTGCCAGCATCAGGTGGTTGATGCTTTGGTTCAGCTCGGCCAAGGCCTGCTGCCCCTGGGACTTACGCCGCCCGAATCCAAACACGGTCCTACCTCCTGGGAGTTGTTCCTTCGTCATCCTCCACCTTCGGATGCCTCCGCGATGCCAGATCGGGCACATGGGAGGATCCGCATGGAACTGACCAACGAGTGAGGAGTACCCGTGGCCGAGGCTGTCTACGCCACCCTGCACACCAACGCTGGCCCGATCCGGCTGGAGCTCTTCCCCAACCACGCGCCGAAGACCGTCCGCAACTTCGTCGACCTGGCCGAGGGCAACCGTGAGTACACCGACCCGCGCACCGGTCAGCCGGGCAGTGGTCCGTACTACGACGGCACCATCTCGCACCGGGTGATCAGCGGTTTCATGGTCCAGATGGGCGACCCGACCGGCACCGGCCGGGGCGGACCGGGCTACAAGTTCGCCGACGAGTTCCACCCGGAGCTGCGGTTCGACCGTCCGTACCTGTTGGCGATGGCGAACGCCGGACCGGGCACCAACGGTTCGCAGTTCTTCATCACCGTGTCCCCGACGCCGCACCTCAACAACCGGCACACCATCTTCGGCCAGGTCGCCGACGAGGAGTCGGTGAAGGTCGTGGATTCGATCGCGAGCACCCCGACCGGTCCGAGCGACCGTCCGCTCCAGGACGTCGTCATCGAGCGGGTCGAGATCGAGCGGTCCGCTTCCTGAGTGACTGGCGAGGTACCTTTGCTCGCATGATTGAGCGCTCCGGAGCACGGCCGGTGCCGGTGGACCGTGTGGTGGTGGCGGGAGGGTCGGCCCGGTGAGCGAATCTCCGCCGACCACCCCGGTCTGCTACCGGCACCCCGGCCGGGAGACCTACGTCCGGTGCACCCGCTGTGACCGGCCGATCTGCCCGGACTGCATGCGGGATGCCTCGGTCGGGCACCAGTGCCCGGAGTGCGTCGACGAGGGGCGTCGCAGTGTCCGGCCGGCGCGTACCGCCTTCGGCGGCGGTACGGCCGGCCGGCACGGCTATGTCACAAAGGCGCTGATCGCGCTGAACGTGCTGTTCCTGCTGGTCTCCATCGCCTCCGCCCGGGGCGGGGACGCGGCGGTGGGCGGCTCCGGCTTCGGCGGCCTGATGGGTGGCAGCACGCCGCTGACCGAGTGGGGTGCGGTGCTCGGCCGGGCCTACCTCTCCGACTACACGCTGGGAGGGATCGCCGAGGGCCAGTGGTACCGGCTGGTCACGGCGATGTTCCTGCACTACGGCGTGCTCCACCTGCTGCTCAACATGTGGGCGCTGTGGATCCTCGGCCGGTCGCTGGAGGCCAACCTCGGGCGGGCGCGGTTCGCCGCGCTCTACCTGATCGCGGGCCTCGGCGGCAACGTGGCCGCCTACCTGTTCAGCAGCCCGCGGGCGGCCACCGTCGGCGCGTCGACGGCCGTGTTCGGTCTCTTCGCCGCGCTGATCATCATCGAGCGCAGGTTGGGCCGGGACATTTCCCGGATCATCCCGATCCTGGTGATCAACCTGGTGTTCACGCTGGCCGTGCCGGGCATCTCGATCCCCGGGCACCTGGGCGGGCTGGTGGTCGGCGCGTTGATGGCGTTGGTGCTCGCGTACGCGCCGCGTGGTCGGCGCACGCTGGTGCAGGTCACCGGTGGGGCGCTGATCCTGCTGATCCTGCTCGCGCTGGTGCTCTTCCGGACCGCCGCCCTGCTCACCTGACCGGGCGGGCGGCACCTCACCTGACCGGGCGGGCGGCGCGCAGGGCGGTGGCCACCTCTTCCGGGGTGGCCCCCAGGTCGTACCGGCCGAACAGGTGCAGCGAGTTGCCCGCGTCGATCTCCAGGGTTTCGCTGGTCAGCCCCAGTCGGGGTCGCCGGTCGACGGCGATCGCCTCGACCGACGACCACTGCAGCAGCCGCCGACCGGCGAAGCCGTGGATGACTGTGAGCCCGGCCGGATCCACCGCCAATCGGACCGGGGCGACCAGGTCACGTACCGCCCAGCCGGCCAGCGCGGCGGCGGCCAGGACGGCCAACGCCAGGCGGACGGCGTCGCCGTCGGCGAAGAGCAGCCCGAGCGTGACGAGCAGGACGGCGCCGGCCAGCTTCGCCGCCGGCAGGCTCGACGGCACCCGCCACTCCTGTGCCGGGGAGGTCTCATTCACCCGCCCAGCATGCCAGCGGCCGTCGGATTCCGGCACCTCGTGCGGGTGTGGCCGGACGACCGGTCGATGGACGACGTAGGATCGGGGCAGCCCAAGTTACCGGGGAGTAAACATGAGTGACGCGGTCATCGTCGGCGCGGTACGTACCCCGGTCGGGCGGCGCAAGGGCAGCCTCGCCAGCGTCCACCCGGTCGACCTCTCGGCGCACGTGCTGCGCGCCCTCGCCGAGCGCACCGGGCTCGACCCGGCCCAGGTCGACGATGTCTTCTGGGGCTGCGTGTCCCAGGTCGGCGAGCAGTCGTGGAACATCGCCCGCAACGGCGTGCTCGCCGCCGGCTGGCCGGAGACGGTGCCCGGCACCACAGTCGACCGGCAGTGCGGCTCCAGCCAGCAGGCCCTGCACTTCGCCGCCGCGACGGTGCTCTCCGGTCAGGCCGACCTGGTGGTCGCCGGCGGCGTCGAGTCGATGACCCGGGTGCCGATGGGTTCCAGTGTGGCCGGCGGCATGCCGTTCAGTGACCAGTTGCGCGCCCGTTACCGGGGCGTCGAGGGCTTCGCCGACGACGCGCCCCTGCCGTTCAACCAGGGGGTCGGTGCCGAGCTGATCGCCCAGCGGTGGCGCCTCTCGCGCACCCAGCTCGACGAGTTCGCGCTTGCCAGCCACGAGAAGGCCGCCGCCGCGCAGGACGCCGGCGCGTTCGACCCGGAGCTGACCGCGGTGCCGCTCGCCGACGGTGGCAAGTTCGCCGCCGACGAGGGCATCCGCCGGGAGACCTCCCTGGAGAAGCTGGGTGAGCTGGCCACCCCGTTCCGGGCCGACGGTGTGGTGACCGCCGGTTCCGCGTCCCAGATCTCCGACGGTGCCGCGGCCCTCGCAGTGACCACCTCCGACTGGGCCAGCCGCCACGGCCTGCGCCCGTTGGCCCGGATCCACACCGCAGTGGTCGCCGCCGACGACCCGGTCACCATGCTCACCGCGCCCATCCCGGCCACCGCGAAGGCGCTGCGCCGCGCGGGGCTGGGCATCGAGGAGATCGGCGTGTACGAGGTGAACGAGGCGTTCGCCCCGGTGCCGCTGGCCTGGCTGGCGGAGACCGAGGCGGACCCGGAGCGGCTCAACCCGCGCGGCGGAGCGATCGCCCTCGGCCACCCGCTCGGCGGCTCCGGTGCCCGGATCATGACCACCATGCTCCAGCACATGCGGGACAACGGCATCCGCTACGGCCTGCAGACCATGTGCGAGGGCGGCGGCATGGCCAATGCCACAATCGTCGAGCTGATCTGACCCGGGGCGGGAAACGCCTCGCCTCGACGCGGAACGGCCGCCTAAGGTGCCCAGCGTGACGACGATCGCCGGTGAGCGCACCCCCGACTGGTCCAACGAGCAGTGGCAGGTGCGGGCCCGATCCTGGGTTGACGCGCAACTGAGCCGGGCCGGCCGACGGGTGACCGGGCTGGTGGAGCCGAGGCTGCGACCCTGGTCGCTGGTGTGGCGGGTGCCCACCGACGACGGCCCGGTCTGGTTCAAGGCCAACAACCCGGGCACCGTGCACGAGGCGGTCCTGATCGCGGCGCTCGCCGAGTTGACGCCCGACCGGGTGCTGACGCCGATCGCTGTGGACCCGACGCAGGGCTGGTCGCTGCTGCCCGACGGCGGCGAGTCGTTGCGTGACGTGCTGGCGCGTGACCCCGATCTGACGCACTGGGAGCGGGCGCTGCCCGGGTACGCGGCACTGCAACTGGCGAGCGCGCCGCGCGCGGACGAGCTGGTCGCCCTGGGCGTGCCGGATCAGCGTCCGGAGGTGCTGGCCGATCTCTTCGTCGAACTGCTCGACGATCGCGAGGCGCTGCTGATCGGCGCCGAGGGCGGGCTCAGTCCGGAGGTGCACGAGCGGTTGCGGGCCGAGCTGCCGTCGTACGCGCAGCGGTGCCGCCGGCTCGCCGACATCGGCATTCCGGCCACTGTGCAACACGACGACCTGCACGACGGCAACGTCTTCGCCGGTGACGCCGGCTACCGCTACTTCGACTGGGGCGACGCCTCGGTGGCGCACCCGTTCGGCACGTTGCTGGTAACCCTGCGTGCCGTCGGGCACGCGGGGAAGCTCGCCGCCGACGACGCCCAACTGGTCCGGTTGCGCGACGCCTACCTGGAGGCGTGGACCGACCGGTACGACCGGCGGACCCTCGTGGAGGCCGCCGACCTCGCGATCGGTCTGGGGCCGGTGAGCCGGTCGCTGTCCTGGCGTCGGGCACTGGACACCCCCGAGGAGTCCCGCGCCGAGTACGCCGACGCGGTCCCGGGTTGGCTGGAGGAGCTGTTCGCCGCCAGTCCACTTCAGCCGAACTCCTGACCATGATCCGTCCGAGTCGGAAAGCGGACAGGCAGTGCGACAGGCGGCGTGGAACTTCCAAAAAACCCGCGTGACCCACGTCACCCTGCTGGGGACGTCGTTGGGCAGGTCATGGACGTCTTCTCCCGAACGTTCCTCCCGGCCGCCGCTGAGGCTGGCCTGGCCGTGCAGACGGTGAGCCGGCACATGCCGGTCTTCCGGCGCTGCGTCGGCTCCGGTGACGCCACCATCCTGGTCACCCGTTGCAGCCGCCCCGACCGCCCGGTCACCGGCGACTACCTGTTGCTACTCACGCACCGCCGCCTGGTGGTGACCCAGCAGACCCGGCTCCTGCACCGACTGCGCCTGCATCTCAACACCGAGCTTCGCGAGCTGAGCAACGTCACCTGGAGCCCGGACCCGCGGCTGCAGTCGGTGGAGATGGCGGCCACCGCGATCGACGGGATCCGTGAGCGGTTCCTGATCCGGACGACTCACCCGAAGCAGGTCTGGCAGCTCGACGCGTTGCTCAACCAGGCGTTCCGGACCCGCCTTCGGCCGCCCGGCGCGCGGGTCGTCGCCAGCATCGGCGACGCACCGGCCGCCGCCCGGCCCGGGATGTTCGCTCCGTCCTGGTGAGCTGACCCTGATCGGGCGTCGCACCGCCTTTACCGAACCCGAACACGCGCCGATCGCGCCGAGCCCACCGGGTCGGCAATCATGGGCCGGTGACAGTCGAACCACCGCATCGCGGGCTCGTCCTCGTCGTGGAGGACGAGCCGGCCATCGCCGACCTGGTCCGGCTCTACCTGACCAGGGACGGGTTCGGCGTCCACCTGGAACGTGACGGCGAGGCCGGTCTGAGCGCGGCCCGCCGGTTGCGTCCGGTGGCCTGCGTCCTGGACATCGCGCTGCCGGGTCTGCCCGGCACCGAGATCTGCCGCCGGCTGCGCGAGGCCGGCGACTGGACCCCGGTCATCTTCCTCACCGCCCGCGACGACGAGGTGGATCGGATCGTCGGCCTGGAGCTGGGCGCCGACGACTACGTCACCAAGCCGTTCAGCCCCCGGGAGTTGGTTGCCCGGGTCCGCGCGGTGCTGCGCCGATCCGCCGGCGGCCCGGAGGGCGCGGACCGCCAACGTGTCGTCGGCCCGGTGACGCTCGACCCGGCCCGCCGCACTGTCACCGCCGCCGGTGCCCCGGTGCAGCTCACCTCCACCGAGTTCGACCTGTTGGCCCACCTGATGGCCCGGCCCGGCCGGGTCTTCACCCGGGAGGAGTTGCTGGCCGGAGTGTGGGGCTACGCGGCGCACGCCGGCACCCGGACGGTGGACGTGCACGTTGCCCAGGTGCGGGCGAAACTCGGCCCGGCGAGCGTGATCCGGACCCACCGCGGCGTCGGGTACGCGGTAGATGCCTGACCACACCGGGCACGTCGAGTCGCCGACCATGGCCCTGCCGGTGGTCGGCGCCGTCAGACCCACAGCACCCCGACGAGGCCGACCCGGCCGTACGCTGACCGCCCGGGCGGTGCTCGTCACCTGCGCGGTGGCGCTGGTGTCGGTGCTGGTCACCGCCATCGTCGCGGTGCCGTTGGCGATCCGTGGCGCGGAGCGGAGCGAGCAGGAGGCGCTCGCCGCCCAGGCCCGACTCGCCGCCGAGGTGTTGCGGACCCGCCTCGACCGGGGTCGCAGCGCCGACGAGGAACGGCTCATCCAGCAACTGCGCGACCAGGGCATCGACGCGTACCTGATCCGCCGTGGCGCTGTCGACCGGGCGGGTCTGCCACAGCGGGTGGTGCAGCGGATTGGGCAGGGCCGCAACGTGTCGGCTCGCCGCTCGGTGAACGGTGAGCGGGCCCTGGTCGAGGGTCGGGCCCTGCCCGGCGGCAACGGGGTGGTGCTCTCCCGCCCACTGGCCGACGGGCTGTGGGCCCGGGTGCTGCTCAGCCTGTGGTTGCCGCTGCTGGCCGGGTTGACAGCCGGTGTGGTGGCCGGGCTGCTGCTGGCCCGTCGGCTGGCCCGGCCGATCCGGGTCGCGGCCACCGCCGCCGCCCGGCTGCGCGCCGGTGACCGCAACGTCCGGGTGCCGGTCGAGCCGCCGGACGAGGTCGCCGACCTGGCCGAGGCGTTGAACGGGCTGGCTGCCGCGCTGGCCACCAGTGAGGGCCGACAGCGGGAGTTCCTGCTCTCCGTCTCGCACGAGCTGCGCACCCCGCTGACCGCGATCCGGGGGTACGCCGAGGCGCTCGCCGACGGGGTGCTCGGCGCCGACGACACTGTCGACACCGGTCGGACGATGCTGGCCGAGGCGCAACACCTGGACCGGCTGATCGGCGACCTGTTGGCACTGGCCCGGCTGGAGGCCGCCGACTTTCCCCTCGAACCGGTGCCGGTGGACCTGACCCGACTGGCAGTGGACGCGGAGCCGACCTGGTCCGGTCGGTGTGCGGCGGTGGGCGTGCCGTTCCGGGTGGAGACGCCCGGTCAGCCGGTGCCCGCGTACACCGATCCGGGGAGGATCCGGCAGGTGCTGGACGGGCTGCTGGAGAACGCGCTGCGGGTCGTACCCCCGGGGTCGCCGGTGGTGCTCGCGGTCCGGGCGGCCGGCGCGGACCCGGCGCACGGCGGCGTGTTGGAGGTTCGCGACGGCGGGCCCGGCTTCACCGACGACGACCTTGCTGTGGCCTTCGAACGCGGTGCGCTGCACGAGCGTTACCGGGGGGTGCGCAAGGTGGGCAGCGGACTGGGGTTGGCGCTGGCCGCCGGGCTGGTCCGCCGGTTGGGCGGGGAGATCGCCGCGGGGCACGCGCCGGAGGGCGGTGCCGCCTTCACCGTCCGGCTGCCCGGTGATCCTTACCTGACCCGAACATCGGCCTGACGCTCCGCTCGTCGTTCCCGGGAAGGCTGAGGGTTCCACTGACAGAGAGGGAGAGTCATGCCACGTTGGGGTATCGCCACCGGCACCACGGCACTGCTCGCGGCGGTCGCGCTCGGCGTCAGCGGGTGCGGCGCGGCCGAGGTGGCCAGCCAGCCCGCCCGCGATGTCGCCGTCGAGGTCGCCGCCGCCATGGGAGTCGAGGGTCAGGCGCTGGCCGCGATGGGTTTCGACGCCGACGACCTGGACGTGCTGACGGTCGCCGCACCGGCCACGCCGACGCCCGGTGCGTCCCCCAGCGCGCAGGAGAAGGCCCGGGAGAAGCGCGGTGAGGAGTGGCGCAAGCGCCGCCAGGCCCGCGTGCTGCTGCGCAAGAACACCCTGCACGGTGAGGCGGTGGTGAAGACGAAGGACGGCGGTACGCAGACCGTCGCCGTGCAGCGCGGCGAGGTGACAGCGATCGACGGCGACTCGATGACAGTCAGGTCCACCGACGGCTTCACGATGACCTGGACCTTCGGTGACGACCTGCGGGTGGTCGAGCGGCGGGCCACAGTGCAGCCGAGCGAGGTCACTGTCGGCGCGACGCTCGGCGTCGCCGGCGCGAAGGACGGCGACAAGGGCGTGGCCCGGCTCATCCTCGTTCCCCGCGCCAAGTGAGCGCAGGGGCCCTGGCGTCAACCAGGGCCCCTGCCCTCGTCAGCGGCCGCGTTCTCGTCAGTAGACGCGGGAGCCGATGAAGTCGTCGTGACCGTAGCCGACCGGGTTGGCGGCGGTACGGGCCTCGAACGACCACTGCTGCCGGGTGCTGCTGGAGCAGTTCGCCAACCGCAGGCGGGAGCTGCCCAGCAGCGGGTTGTCGAACGCCACACAGAGGTTGGTGGCGGCGGCCGGCTTGATCTGGTTGCCCACGAAGACGAACTGCTGCGCTCCGGTGCCGTTGCAGTCGTAGATGTTGACAGCGGTGCCGGCGGTCATCGAGCTGTTCGCTACATCCAGGCACCGGTCGTGGGACAGCTCCGAGTGCAACGACCGTCGAGCCGAGTCGTACCAGAAGCCCTGGTTACGCCCACCGTGGCAGGAGTACGGCTGCTGCGCGGTGCCGTTGCGGGAGTCGTACCCCTTGCCGTCGACGCAGGTGCCGGTGGCGAGGTTGCGCAGTTGCTTGAACTGCATCAGGCCGGAGTAGAGCACGCCGCTGCCGGTGCTGGCCGGGTCGACGCAGCTGGCCCGCGTCTGGCCGGAGTTCCAGAACTGGGTGATGCACTGGGCGAACATGCCGTGCCCGCGGGCGTTGGGGTGGAACGACTGTCGGGCGGCGTTCTCGTTCCAGATGCCGACCTCGATGAAGAGGCCACGGACCGAGGTGTTGTCGGTGCACACCTCGTGCCCGTGGAAGAGCCGGCTGGCGTCCAGGTAGCGGGTGCCGGTGTTCGCCGCGGCCGAGCGCAGCGCCGACTCGAACATCGGCACCGCCTTGTTCCGGGCGAAGGCCGCGTCGGCCAGGTAGAGCAGACATCCGCCGGAGTACCAGCCGGGGAAGTTCGGGTTGTCCTCCACGTCCGGGCTGCCGGGGCTCGGGTACGACATCAGCACCAGTTCGTAGTCCGACAGCAGGTAGCCGGCGTTGGTCATGGTCTGCCGGATGTCGGTCAGCGCCGACTCCACCGCCTGCCGGCTGCCGTCGGTGCGAATGGTCCACTGGTCGGTGTAGGTGGGGTAGCAGGCGCCCTGGAAGAAGACCCGGCGGACGGCGCAGTCGGTGGCGACCGGACCGAACTGGATGGTGCCGTCACCGTTCGCGCCGACCACCACCCAGATCAGCTTCACGTGCGTGTTGCGTGCCTTGATGCCCAGGTAGTCGCCCTGGTTCAGCTCGTTGTGCTGGGTCGGGCCGCCGGCGATCAGGTTCCAGGGGGTGGCACCGGAGCAGGCGATGTTGTACTGCGCGTCCGACGCGATGCCGGTGCGGAACACCGCCTGGTCGTAGGAGCGGTCGCACCAGTTGCCGTCCTGGTGGGTGCCGGGGACGTAGTTGCCGACCCCCTCACCGGAGATCTCGCTGTCACCCATGGTGATCAACGAGGTGCGGCGCTGTTCGATAGGGCGGATCGCCGGGCTGCCGTAGAGGGCTGTCGCCTCGGCGGCCCGGATGGCTTCGAGGTTGGCGGGCAGTGGTTGGACGGCTGGTCGATCGGCGGCGGTGGCGGGGGTGGCCGGTCCGGCGAGCATCGGTAGGACGAGAGCGGCGACGGCGACGGCGACGGTGATGGCCCGTCGTCGGGTCGCGCGTTCGGGCCTGGCGGGGATTGCAGGCATCGACGCACTCCTTTCGGCTCAATCGCGGGACGTCGATTGAGTTACCAGACGGTAACGTGCGGATCAACGGATGTGAATGCTCCTCAGATCCTTGCGCGCGGGATGCAGAACCGCCCGGATCGGACTATCCGGGCCCGCGCGCCGGGCTGGCTTCTGGTTCAGCGGCCCGGCTGAGCGCGGCGACCGACGTGGCGACGGCGGCGAGCGCTGCGGCCCGGCCCGCTGTGGTTCAGCGGCCCGGCGGCAGGGCGTAGCCGACGTAGCCGCGGAACTCCAGCCGCCAGCCGGCCGGGACGAGTTTGGCGCAGGCCGCCTTGTTGCCGGTGCAGACGATCGCGTCGACCGAGGAGGGGTCGGCCGGCGGTCGTTCCGGCAGCACCGACTGCAACGCCACCAGGTCCGGTGAACCGCCGTCGGGCTGCCGCAGCAGCAGCCACCACGGGTACTCCCAGTTGTCGTTCTGCTGCGCCAGCCCGATCCGCTGCGCACCGCTGTCCTGGACCGCGGTCGCCGCCCAGCGGAACTCGTCGGCCCACTGCGGGCGGCGCAGGAACCGGGTGTCCCAGTCCGAGGTGGTGAAGACCGAGCCGGAGCCGACCAGCCGGCGGGGGAAGCCGTACGACAGCGCGAGCACCCCGGCCAGCGCCGAGGTGGCCAGCACGGTGACGGCCGCCACGGTGGCAACCGTTCGACGCCCACCCGCGTGGTTGCGCAGGACAGCGTCCAGCCAGAGGCCGGCGAGGGGCACGGCGAGCACCACGGCGTAGAGCAGCAGCCGGTTGCCCCACGGCTGCCACTTGATCATCGCGGTGTGCAGCAGCACGGCGGTCAGCACCACCACGGCGTACGCCCGCAGCGACCCGGCCCGCTCGGGGGCGATCCGCCGTGGTCGGGCGAGCGCGATCACCGCACCGATCACCGCCAACGCCCCGGCCAGCGGAAACGCCACCCGGTCCTCGTCCGGATACCAGGCTGGCTCCGGGAACAGTTCTCGCCCGAAGGTGATCGCGCGGTCCTGCGGGTCGACCCCGATCGCCTCGGCGCCACTGATGATCAACTCAGCCCCGGCCCGACGCAGCGGCGCCAGCGGCGTGTCGAACGCGGTGTGCCCGATCCGCAGCGCGTTGACCACTGTCGACGCCGGGTCGTGCCGCTCCATGGGGATGGACTCGCGCAGCCGGGGCGGCCCCAGCGGGTGCCCGAACTCGGCGGTCACCCGGGCCAGGAACGGGCCGACCACCACGGCGGCGACCACCAGGATCAGCACCGAACCGCCGACAGTGCGGGCCAGCCCGCCGACCGGCCGGGACCGTCGAGCCGCGCCCCCCGCTGCCGGGTCGGTCGACGCGGCGTTCCCGCTCCGGGCCAGCCGCAACTGGGCCAGTCCCCAAAGCACCAGCAGCGGGCCCACAGCGATCAGGCCGCTGGTCTTTGTCACAGCGGTCAGCCCGGTGGCCGCCCCCAGCCCGAGCAGCGTGCCCCAGCCGGTCCGTCGACTCAGCCCGTCCAGCGTCACTGTCGCCGCGCAGGCCACCCACGCCGCGCAGATCAGGTCGGTCTGCGTGCTGGTCGCCTGGAGTACCACCATCGGCGTGGTCGCCAGAACGAACGCGGTGAGCAACTGGGCGCGCCGGCCGCCGCCGAGCTGTGCGGTGATCCGTGCGGCCACCAGAAGGCAGACCACCCCGGCCGCCCACTGCACAAGGTTGTACAGGTGATCCCCGCCGGTGAGCAGGCGCAGGTGCAGCAGCAGGTACTCGGCCCCGGGCGGGATGGTCACCTGCCGGTGGATCGCTGTGGGCCAGAAGTCCAGGTCGCCCTGGGCCACCCAGTGCTCCACCTTCGGCAGGTGGTACGTCTGCGAGTCGAAGTTGTTCGGCTCGGCCAGCAGCGCGACAAGCAACTCCACCAGGACCAGCCCGCCGACCGTGCCGGCGAGGAGCCGCTCACCCGGTCGGGCTGTACGCCACGCGTCGACAGCCACGGCACGAACGTCAGCGAACCCCCGACCAGCCCGGGTCGGCGCGGGGGCGGGTTCACTGCGTTCCGCGGCCGGGGCGGACACGTCGGGTCCGCCACCGGACGCCGCCGCGCCGACCGGCACCGGATGCTGTGCGGCGCTGACTGCCGGCGCAGCGCTGACCGGCACCGGTGCAGCGGCTGGTGGCGGCCCGAGGCGGGTCGCCCGTCGCCAGCGCAGACCGGCCACCACCGAGGCCGCGACCAGGAAGAGCAGCCAGGCGACGGTGAACGCGCCTCGGGTCAGCGCGTGTGTCGCGCCGAGCACCTCGACGACGAGCACCGCGTACGCCCCGGTGAGCAGGACGGCGCGCACCACGGCGAGCCGCAGCGGTGCCACCGCGCCAGCCTCGCGTGGCATCGCCGCGACGATGAGCAGGACCACCGCGGCGACGGGAATCACCGCGAGCAGGGAGCCGGCAGCCGACATGGCGGAAGTAAACACCATTGATCTGAGGCCGCCGCGCCGACTGCCCAGCGGTAGCGGTACGCGGTAAACAAACTAACCAGGCTAGGCTATGGCCGACGTGTTGCCGCCACCGTGGAGATCCCCGTGAAGCTCTCGATCCTCATGCCGGTCTACAACGAGGAAGAACGCATCGCGGATGCCCTCAAGCAGGCATTGGCGGTTGACTATCCCTGCGAGATCGAATTGGTAGTCGTCGACGACGGCAGCCGCGACGGCACCGGCGAGGTCCTCGGTCGCGCCGACGACGCACGCCTTCGGGTCATCACCCACCAGCGCAACGCCGGCAAGGGCGCCGCCATCAAGACGGCTGTCGACAGCGCGGAGGGTGACTACATGGTCATCCTCGACGCCGACCTGGAGTACGACCCGCAGGACATCCCCAAGCTGCTCGACCCGGTGCTCGACGGCCGGGCCACCGTGGTCTACGGCAATCGCACCTTCGGCAGCCACAGCGCCTACAGCTTCTGGTACGTGATGGGCAACAAGGGCGTCACGATGGCGGCCAACGTGCTGTTCAACTCGTACATCGGCGACCTGGAGACCTGCTTCAAGCTGATGCCGGTGGCGCTCTACCGGTCGCTTCAGGTGCGCTCGCGTGGCTTCGGCATGGAGGCCGAGGTGACCGGCAAGCTGCTGCGTCGCCGGATCCGGCCGTACGAGGTGCCGATCAGCTACCGGGCGCGCGGCCGGGAAGAGGGCAAGAAGATCACCTGGAAGGACGGCGTCGAGGCGATCTGGATCCTCGGGCGCGAGCGCGCTCGCCGCCGCCCTGCCGTCTCAGCCGCCAACTGACCCCAGGAACGCGCTGATCGACCGCCGCAGGCCGTCGGCGTCCAGCCCATGCCACCGGGCGTGGTCGGCCGGATCGCCGTACCGCCGCAGGTCGGTCTGACCCACCCCGAGGGCGAGCAGCCGGTGCGGTACGTCCGCCAGGGCCCGGCTGACCAGCGCGCTCGACGTTCCCGCCAGGTACGGCTCGACAAGCACCACGTCGGTGTTGGCGAGCGCCCGCAGCCCGGGCGTGTCGAGCGGCCGGGGCGTGTGGGTGTACGCCACCGTCACGTCAATTCCCTCTGTCGCCGCCAGCGTGGGGCCGAGCATCGGCCCGACAGCCACCACGAGGGGCGCGTTCGTCAGGCCCCGCCGGAGCACCCGTAGCCGGGTGGCGTCCGGGTACGCCTCGGCGTTGCGCTGCTCGCAGAGCCGCAGGTAGATCGGATCGTCAGTGGTCACGGCGTCGCGCAGCAGCGGCGCCACCTCGTCCGGGTGGCCGGGCACCCGGACCGTCCAGCCGTCACCGAGGGAGTCGAAGAGCGCCACGTCTCCGGGCGACTGGTGGGTGCGGCCCTCAGCCGACCCGTCGTACGACGCGCCGATGCTGACCAGGACAGCGCCCACGCCCTGGTGGTCCAGATCCAACTTGATCTGCTCGTACGCCCGGTCCACCAGGAACGTCGCGTACGAGTGCGCGATCGGACGCAGCCCGGTCAGGGCGAGCCCGCCGGCCACCCCGATCATCAGTTGCTCCCGGATCCCGACGTTGAGCACCCGGTCCGGGTGGCGGTGGCCGGCTGAGGCGAACTGGCTCGCCGAGATGTCGGCCAGCACCAGTGCGGTACGCGGATCCTCGTCGAGGAGCGCAGTGGTGGTGTCGATGAAGGCGGTACGCATGTCGGTCATCCCTTGCTCTCGATGCGGGCGACCACCAGGTGGGGGTGTCCTGGTCGGTGCCCGGTCAACGCCGCGTACAGGGCTTCGTGGTCCCGGCCGTCGATGGTGTCGGCGGTCCACCCGTTGACCGTGAACCGGCTGGCGATGCCACCGGCCCACCCGTGGCTGGCCGACTCGTTGTCGACCACCACCGCGGTGAGGCTGTCCAGACCTGTCGCTCCCGCGTACGCGATCGCCTCGTGGTTGGACCCCTCGTCCAGTTCGGCGTCGCCGAGCAGCACGTACACCCGGGCTTTGCGCAGTCCCTGGGCGCGCAGGCCGAGCGCGGTGCCGACGGCCAGCCCGAGCCCGTGCCCGAGGGAGCCGGAACCGATCTCGACCCCGGGCACCAGGAGCCGGTCCGGGTGGTGGCCGAGCCGGCTCTCCGGCCCGGCCAGGTCGTCGAGCCAGGCGTCCGGGATGAAGCCGTGCGCGGCGAGCACCGCGTAGTAGGCGGCCGGTCCGTGGCCCTTGGAGAGCAGGAACCGGTCCCGCTCCGGGTCGTCGGCGGTGTCGGGGGTGACCCGCAGCACCCGGTCGTAGAGCACCTGGAGCACGTCGACGGTGGAGTGCGCGCTCGGCGCGTGCTTCTCGTCGCCGGTCAGTCGTCGGATCAGCCCGGGCAGTCGGGCGCTGCTGTCGGTGGGCAGTGTGGTGGTCATGCCACTACTGTGTGAGTTGAAGTGGACTTCAACTCAAGGACCTTGTGATGCCGGATCTACTGACGATCGGTGAGCTGTCCGCCCGCTCCGGGGTGGCACCGTCGGCGCTGCGCTACTACGAGCGACTCGGGCTGATCCGCGCCGACCGCACCGGCGGCAACCAGCGCCGCTACGCCCGCGTCGAGCTGCGTCGGGTCGCCTTCATCCGGATCTCCCAGCAGGTCGGCGTCTCGCTCGACGAGATCCGGGAGGCACTCGACTCGCTCCCCGAGGCCCGCACCCCGAGCCCGCAGGACTGGGCGCGGCTGTCGGCGAGCTGGCGCAGCCGGCTGAACGAGCGGATCCGGCTGCTCACCAAGCTCCGCGACGACCTGGACGGCTGCATCGGCTGCGGCTGCCTGTCATTGCAGCGCTGCACGCTCAACAACCCGGAGGACACGCTGGCCGGCGAGGGCCCGGGCGCCCGGCTGGTGCTGCCCCGACCGACCGACGATCCGACGCTGGCAGGCTCGCTCAGCTGACTGCGGACCGTCCGCCCGGCGGGCTCGCTCAGCTGACTGCCGAGCGTCCGCCCGGCGGGCGGGTGAGCAGCACCTTGCCGAAGTGGTCGTTCGACTCGACGAGCCGGTGCGCCTGCGCCGCCTCGGTCATCGGCAGCCGCCGGTCCACGATCGGCCGGATCCGGCCCGCCTCGACCAACGGCCACACCTCGTCCCGTACGCCCTGGACGATCTCCGCCTTCTCGGCGAGCGGACGGGACCGTAGCGACGTCGCGGTGACACTCGCCCGCTTGGTCAGCAGCGCGCCGAGATCCAACTCGGCCTTGCGCCCACCCTGCATCCCGATCACCACGAGCCGACCGCCGGTGGCCAGCGCGGAGACGTTCCGCCCCAGGTAGGACCCACCCATGATGTCGAGAATGACGTCCACACCGCGCCCGTCGGTGACCCGCCGGACCTCCTCGACGAAATCCTGCTCCCGATAGTCGATCAGGTGTGCCGCGCCAAGCTCACGCAGCCGATCGTGCTTGGTCTCCCGCGCGGTGGTCAGCACTGTCACGCCGAGGGCCGCCCCGAACTGCACGGCGAAGGTGCCGATCCCGCTGCCGCCGCCGTGCACCAGCAGCGTGTCGCCCGCGCCCAGCCGCGCCACCCGGATCAGGTTCGACCAGACAGTGCAGGCCACCTCGGGCAGTGCCGCCGCGTCGACCGGGTCGCACGCCGGCACCGGCAGCAACTGCCCGGCGGGGACCGCCACCCGCTCCGCGTACCCGCCGCCGGCCAGCAGCGCGCAGACCTGCTGCCCGACCGCCCACCCGGCGACCTCCGCGCCAACCTCCGTGATCACCCCAGAGCATTCCAACCCTGGGTACGCTGGCGCGCCCGGCGGCGGCGGGTAGTGCCCCTGCCGTTGCAGCAGGTCAGCGCGGTTGACCCCGGTTGCCCGCACGTCCACGATCACCTCGTTGGGGCCCGGCTCCGGATCGGGCACCTCGGCCCAGACCAGCGCGTCGGGTCCACCGGGCTGCGGAATCGTGATGGCTCGCATGGGCCCAGTCTTCCCGATCTCACCGGGTGCCGCAGGCGCACCCTCCAGCCCACTGTGGACCGAGTAGACGGCCTGGCCGGCGCACCGGGGAGGGACGCCGGGCCGTCCGAAGCGAGCCGTGGCAGACTATGCGTGGCCGTACGCCCACGGGTGGCGGCCCAGGAGGGTTCGCCTAGTGGCCGATGGCGCTGGTCTTGAAAACCGGTAAGGCAGCGATGTCTTCGTGGGTTCGAATCCCACACCCTCCGCCATTCTTGATCCACTCGACTTCCCGGGAGTCGGGGTGTCCGGGGCTTCGGGATACCCCGATTTCACCGAACCCGAGTGGATCATCTGAGTCGAGGCCCGGCCGCTGCCAGCCGCCGGGTTCGACGGGGCGAGACGTATATCCACGACCGAGGCGCTCGGCAGGCGGCGCGGCGAGCAGGGTCCGCGCCGAGGCGATCCAGTTGGAGAGCCGGATCGCGGTGCCAGACCTGTAGGGGTACCTCCTGTCGCTGGGTACGCTGCGTACCCTTTGCGCCTGTCGTTGTTGCCTAGCGTCTTCTCACGATTGCAGTAGGTGTGCCGCGTCGCCCGGTTAGGGGCGATGGCTGCCGCCCCTGAGACGGGAGGGCATCGCGATGATGTGGCCGTTCAACCTGCTATGTCGCCAAGCTAGGCGACTGGCGGTCTCTGCACCGGAAGGTGCCGTCGGTCCGGCGATTCAACAGGCAGAGCAGGAAGCCGCCCGAGCCCGGTTGCTGGCTCAAGCCCGCCGCCGATCCACCGAATATCTCAACGCCGGTGTTGGCCGGTGATGGGCGAGGTCCCCACCACCACCGCGGCGGCCGTGAGAGCCCGATCGGCGCAGGGCCAACGGGCAGTTGGTGTCTTGGCGAGCCGCCTCGCCGACCAACACATCCCGCGACGGCCCGAGTGGACCTGCCGTACCTGCGAGCAGGACACTCCATGGCCCTGCGGTCCGGCCCGAGTACGCCTGTGCGAGGCGTACGGCCGGGACCGGATCGGGTTGTCCATGTACTTGGGCAGTCTGCACGCGGTGGTGGTCACGGAGCTGCCCGCCGTCGCCGCTGGCGAACTGTTCGAGCGGTTCGTTGGGTGGGCGCGTTGATCAGCCCGGTCACTCCGGTGAAGTCGCTGGCTGGTCGTTCGTCGCGGATCGCCTGGTCCACGTCTCGTAGCTGAGCAGCGCGGCGAGGAACGCGGTGAGCAGGCCGAGAGCGGCCAGGCCGGGCAGGTAGCGGCCGACGGGGAGCAGCAGCAGCGCCGCAGTAGGGGCGACGAACTCCCCCGGCCGGACGCACCGGACGCTGAGACTCAGGAACGCCGCCCGGCCCGCGAGGAACAGGGCGGTCCCGCCGAACAACGCGACGGCGGGCATCCAGTCCGAGATGCCGTGGGACTCCTCGTGTGCCAGGCCGGCCAGCACCTGCTCGACTCCCAGTGCCACGTAGATGGTCCCGGCGAGTACCGGGAAGTGGGCAACGCTGTAGGCGTCGGCACCAACGTGGGCCCGCCGCAGCCCGGACTCCGTCGTCAGCGCGTGCCTGGAGGTTGCCGCGCTCGCCGAGTAGAGCCAGTACAGGCACACAGTGACAGCCAGTGTGAGGAGCGCGGCCAGCAGGATCGGTCCACGGATCCGCTCAATCCCAACGCCGGCGGCAACCGAGATCAGGGATTCTCCGAGCGCAATGATCACCACGAGGCTGTGCCGCTCGGCGAAGTGGCTTGGACTTCGCACCGGCCACCCGCTCAGCATCGAGGACACCACCCCGCCGCCCATGTCGATGGTGAGGGCCAGCGCCCAGAGCAGGATCTGTGCGGTGCCGCCGAACACTGCACCGAGGACGAGTGGAATCCAGGACAGTGCGGTGGAGAGGGCGTAGAGGCGAATTGTCCGGCGCAGCTGCCGGTCGCCTGTCTCCACCCAGCGGAAGAGAACCAGATCGACCACTCGAAGCACGACGTAGGCCAGCACCAGGATCAGCCGGGACTGCGCAGTACCTGGTCCGGTCCTCCAGGCGTCGGGAATGACGAGAGCGATGAGGAAGACTGCCGCCATCGCGACGGTGACGCCGGCACGGATCAACCCGACATCGATCCGGACGTGGTTGCCCAGCCAGGAGTAGACCAGCCAGGAGATCCAGAGCAGCAGGAGTACGAGGAATCCCTGCACCAGAGACACCGGCGCGGGCCGCTGGCTCATGAACGTGGTGACCCGGATGAGCCCGAAGACGAACACGAGATCGAAGAAGATCTCGAACAGAATGGGGCGGTGTGTCTCGGGGGTCGCCATCGGTCGTGCCCCGAAAGTCCGGCCCATCAGGTCATCTTGACTGCCTACGGCGAAGCGGTCCGGTGCCCCGCGTCCCGGTCACTCCGGCGGGTCGGTGGCCCGCCGCTCCCGGCGGATCGTCTCGTCGGCCAGTCGCTCGACGGCGCGTCGGCGTTCGTCGGCGATGGCTCGCCCGTCCCGGCGGCGGAACGCGGTGAGGACGGCTACCGCGAAGTCCCGCCAGATGCCGGCCACGATGTCCCCCTGCGGAACTTTGCCCGAACTCAAACGTAGCTCCGCGAAACCACAGTCGGTCAGCGCGCGCTTCCGGTCGTCCAGAGGGCCGTGGCGGGGTAAGAAGGGGCTGGTATCTCCGCACATCGGAAGGACGCGTCCCCATGACCCTGGAACGACCGATCGCCCCGGACCCGTACGAGCTGCTGCCGACGGTGCCGTCGTTCACACTGACGAGTGACGACGTGCAGAACGGCGAGCCGATGGACGCCCGGCACGCGCATGGCAGCACCGGGGGCGACAACGTCTCGCCGCAGCTGACCTGGTCGGATTTCCCCGCCGAGACGAAGAGCTTCACGGTGACCTGTTACGACCCGGACGCACCGACCGGCAGCGGTTTCTGGCACTGGGTGCTGGTGAACGTGCCGGTCAGCGTCACCCAGTTGCCCACCGGGGCTGGCGGCGCGGCGGGCAGCGACCTCGGCGGGGCGTTCTCGGTCCGCAACGACTATGGCGAGCAGGGTTACGGCGGGGCCGCGCCGCCGCCCGGCGACCGCCCACACCGGTACGTCTTCGCCGTGCACGCCCTGGACGTCGACCGCCTGGACCTGACCCCGGACGCCAGCCCTGCCTACGTCGGCTTCAACCTGACGTTCCACACAGTGGCAAGAGCGGTAATCCGCCCGACGTACCAGATCAAGGACTAACCCGGACCTCTCAGCTCCCGCGATCTTGCACTTACTGTCCCGACATTCCTGACATACCAGGGCATAACGACGACAGGAAGTGCAAGATCGCCGGGGCGGGGCGGGGCGGGGTCAGGCTGGGACGCGGGCTACGGCGAAGACGGACTGGCCGAAGGGCGGGAGGACCAGCTGCTCGGCGGCCTTGGTGGCGGGCAGGACCAGGGTGTCGTACACCTTGACCATGGGGCCCTCCTTCGGCATCAGCCGGAAGACCTTGGTGGCCATGAAGTAGCCGATGAGCCCGAGCGCGTTGGCGTAGTGCATCTTCTCGATGGTCAGGCCGGCCTCGGTCATCGCCGCCCCGAGCGTCTTCTTCGTGTAGCGGCGGACGTGCCCGGTGGCGATGTCGGCGGGGCCCATCGCGAACTGGAACGCGGGCACGATGATGATCACGGCGCCGCCGGGTCGGACCAGGTCGCGCATGCTCTGAAGCGCGCCCACGTGGTCCTCGATGTGCTCCAGGACGTTGTACGAGACGGCCGCGCTGTAGTCGCCCCGGCCGTTGTGCGGCAGCAGCATCTGCCGGACGTCGATGTTCGGACGGTCGGCGAGGCGCTCCTTGAGCTGCACCAGCCGGTCCGGGTCGGCCTCGGTCGCGGTGAACCGCGGCAGCCGCTCGGACCATTCCAGCGCGTAGTCACCGAGGCCGCTGCCGATCTCGATCGGGTCGTCGCCGAGGTACGGCACGGCCAGTTCGATGAACCAGCGCCGGTGGTTGACAGCGGTTGCCAGGCCTTCCAGCACCTCGGACTGCACGCGCTGATCCCCAGTGATTTCTGCCATGCGTCGATTCCTCACGATATGAACTCGACCCGAGCCTGGACCGACAGAGTGAATCATCCGCTGAGACGGCGAAAGAATCGAGGCATCGGGGTGGCCGAATTGTGGTCGGGGGGTGGGTTCGTGATCGGCGGTCGGCGAACCCGGCACATAGTACGGCAGTACCCCGAAACATGTCACGGCGGTGCCATAGGCTGACTACCCTATGAATTGTCATGACTACTCCTGAACCGGACGTGCCCAGCGACAGTGGCGGCCCGGCCGCCGCGTCGTCGGCGGAGGGGGCCTCCGGCGCTGTTCGGCCTTCCCGCAGGGGGATGTGGGCCGATCTGGCCGCCGTGCTGAGCTTCGTGCTGCTCGGCTTCTGGGTCACCTGTCGACTCTGGCTGGACCCGGGCAGCGATGTGCGGGACAACCAGTCCGATCAGTCGCAGTTCGAATGGATGATGGCTCACGGTACGCGAGTCGTCACGCACTTTGCGTACCCGTTCCATTCCAATCAGATGAACGTCCCCGACGGCGTCAATCTGATGGCCAATACGTCCGTATTATCCATTTCATTGCCAATGACGCCGATCACAGTGCTGTTTGGGCCGCGGGCGTCATTTCTGATCTTTCTCACCGCCGGCATGATTGCCACAGCCACGGCCTGGTATTTCCTGCTCTCCCGGGTCCTGATCGGCAGTCGGGGGCCGGCGTGGCTGGGCGCCGGCTTCTGCGCGTTCGCGCCGGCCATGGTGTCGCACGCCAATGGGCACCCGAACATCGTGTCGCAGTTCGTCGTCCCGTTGATCATTTGGCGCACGCTGCGACTCGCTGAACCGGGCCGCTGGCTGCGCAACGGGGTCCTCCTCGCGCTGGTCATCGTCTGGCAGGCGTTCCTCAACCTGGAGATCCTGCTGATGACCGCGATCGGGCTCGGCGTGATCGTCGGGGTGCTCGCCCTCAGCCGCGCGGATCTACGGTCGAGGGCCCGATCCTTTCTCGCCGGGCTGGCCGTCGCCGCCGGGGTCGCCGGGCTCCTGCTCGCGTACCCCCTGTACGTCCAGTTCTTCGGACCTGGCGCGTACTCCGGGCTGTCCCGCCTGATCCGCGGCTACTCCAGCGACGTGGCCTCGTTCGTCGCGTACTCCCGGGAATCGTTGGCCGGTAGCGCGCGCACCGCCGCGGGCCTGGCCAAGAACCCGACCGAGGAGAACAGCTTCTTCGGTTGGGCGCTGGTGGTGCTGGTGATCGCAGTGGTCTGGTGGCTGCGCCGCTCGATCGTGGTGCTCGCGTTGGCCGCGCTCGGGTTGCTCTTCGCGGTGCTCTCGCTGGGTCGGGAGGTCCGCTTCGACAATCGGGGTACGGGTGTGCCGGGCCCGTGGGCGGCGCTGGAGAACCTGCCCATCCTGCACTCGGTGGTGCCGACACGCTGGGCGTTGGCGATCACCCCGATCATCGGGCTGCTGCTCGCCTACGCTGCCGAACGGGCCCGCGAGTTGGCCGAAGCGCACCCGGCCGCTCGGGGGCAGGTCCGCTTCGTCACCGCCACCGTGCTCACGATGGCCCTGTTGCCGATCCTCCCCACCCCGCTGCCCGTGGCCCACCTCGACCCGGTCCCCAGCTTCGTGACCAGTGGGGCGTGGCGGCCGTACGTGGCCGGTGGGCGCAGTGTGGTGACCCTGCCGTTGCCGGACACCACCTACGCCGAGCCGCTGCGCTGGTCTGCGTCGACCCGGCTGGACATGCCGCTGGCCCGTGGTTACTTCCTCGGGCCGGACACCCGCCCGAACGCCGATCCGCCGAAGGTCGCGTTGTTCGGTGCGACTCCTCGACCCACAAGCAGCTTCTTCGCCACCATCAGGCGCACCGGGGCGGTGCCGCCGATCACCCCGCAGAGCCGGGTCCGAGCGGTCGACGACCTGCGCTACTGGCGGGCCGGGGTGGTCATCCTCGGGCCACACGAGCACGAGGAAGCGCTGCGCCGGGGCATGACGGAGCTGACCGGGATCCAACCGGTCTTCACCGGCGGCGTGTGGGTGTGGGATGTCCGGTCGTTCACCGACTGAGCGAGCAGTGCCGCCCAGCCTGGCCCAGGGCCTGTTTCATAAGAACTGGCCGGCCTGCGGCGGGCCCGGACAACGACCGGCGGCGTTGCGGTTTCGTCCGGATACGACACCGGTATCCGGACGGAACCGCGCCTTGCCGGATCGCCGCCCGGACTCCGCCTCGGCTCGACCGCCCTTATGAGACATGCCCTAGCGGACGCAGCAGCCCTGGCAGACCTTCGGGCGGGGGAGGGTGAAGGCGAGGCAGCAGGTGCGGCGCTGCACTGTCGGCTCACCGGTCGGCCCCGGCACCAACTCGATCAGGTCGGCCAGGTCGAGTGCGCCGAGCAGTGTGTCGATGCTCTGCACAGTGGAGCCGGGCAGGGCGTCCGCAGCCCGCAGGATGCCGTGCGCGATGCCGGAGGCGACAGAGCCGAGCAGCGTCCGGGTGCCCACCCGGACCTCGGACTGGATCGCCGTGATGAGCGGGGCCAGGTGGGCGTCGAGCAGGGACGCGCGTAGCGCGGCCAGCAGTTCCGCCTCGTCGGCGACGACCCGCACCTCCGGCAGGCCGGCCAGCGCCAGCGGGTCGTTCGGCAGCACCGCCACCGTGGTGCCCCGGCGCATGCCCATTGTGAGCAGCTGCCGATGGTCCTCGAAGTGGATCAGCAGGTCGGCCGGATCGAGCAGCGGCACCCGTCGGGCGGAGGCCCAGCCGAGCACCACCGGCAGCGCGGCCCAGTAGCTGTAGGACTTCCAGGCCAGCGCCGCGCAGGCGTGCGGGGTGCCGCCCCAGCGGACGGCGGCGCCGTTCAGCAACTCCGGCAGTCGGCTGCCGTCGATCAGGGTGGTGGCGGGCGCCCAGCCGAACTCGTCGTCGACCAGCAGGCCCCGGGCGAGGCCGGGGAGGTCGTCGGTGCCGAACATGGCCCGGAGCGCCGCGGTGACGGGGGCGAGCGGCGTGGTGGCGGCCTCCCGCCGTGGCATCACCGCTGTCACCCGAATCGTCCCCTGTCTGTGTGACCGAGGAGTGCGCCCCGGCGGACGAACCAGTGCCGTCCTGAGCTAAGGCTAGCCTAACCAGGCCCGCGGCCGTAAGGGAAGGCTCACCTTGGTCACATCTCGGAGGCCCAGGTCACCCCGTGTTCGACGGGAGTAGCGCTTCGCGTACTACCCGGAGTCAGTGCTGGGAAACGCCGCCGCACAATCGATGGCCGTCGGTGAATTGTCAAGCGGTGTGTCGAAAACATGCCACTTGCGTGTGTGCTCGCGCACGGAACGTGAAACTTATAGCCCCGGCCACGAGGAAGCTGATGACTACCTCACCCCTCGAACGGGCTGCCGACTCCTTCGCGGCCGAACTTGCCCGGCAACGGACCATGCGCGGGCTGTCCAAGAAGCAACTGGCCGTCCTGATGGGGTTCGACCCGTCCTACGTGAGTCACGTCGAGGGGCGCCGGCACCGCCCAACCGAGGACTTCGCCCGCCGCGCGGAGGCCGTCCTGGAGGCGAGCGGCGCGATCTGGCAGCGTTTCCGGGAGTACGACGACCTACGGCACGCCCGGGCGGGTCAGCCGCACCGCGAGCCGTACCTGCCGGGCCAGTGGCTGCCACCCGGCACCGGCCTGGTCGTGGAACGGGAACTGGCCACCCTCACCCACGCCGACGACGGCTACCGGTGCGTCATCCACCGTGAGCTGTACAACGCCGGCACAGAGCCGGTCACCCGCTACCTGGTCCGGGTCGCCGTCGACCGCTACCCGAACGACCCCGGCCGCTCCAACCGGCACCATCGGGAGCACCCCCTCACCTTCGCCGAGCTGCAGATACAGGCCCGTCGAGACGACGGCGGCGGGGACCCGGAGCCGATGCACTGGCGAGCCAAGCACGATCGGGACGCGTTCAAGGAGATCTGGCTGCTCTTCGAGAACGGGGAGCGACGCTTCCCCCTCTACCCGGGCGACCGGGCCACCATCGAGTACGCGTACAGCGTCGGGCACGAGAAGTGGGGCCCCTGGTTCCAGCGAGCCGTCCGACTGCCCACCCGGCAGCTCGCCGTACGCCTGGACCTGCCCGTGGCCCTCGACCCGCAGGTCTGGGGCGTGGAGACCTCGCTCAGCGCGGAGGAGGGCCCGCTGCGGACGGCGCCGCAGCGTCACGACGAGGGCGAACGGGTGATCTACGACTGGCAGACCGACGACCCCCCGTTGAACGCCCGCTACCGGATGCAGTGGCGGTTCCGTGCCCGACCGGACACCGAACCGGACATCGGCCCCGGCGGCGTCCGGGTCCGACCCAGCGACCGGATGCGCGGCCTCGGCATCGTGCAACGCGGGGACGACCTGCTCCGCCAGCGGGCCCGCCCATTCGACCTGCCCGGGGAGGAACACGTCGCCCGGGACGTCGTCGACCGGCTCACCATGGCCCTGGCCCGGCTCGACGAGCTGCACCCGTTCAGCAAGGGGGTGGGCGTCGCCGCCCCGCAGTTCGGCATCGGCCGGGCGGCGGCCGTGGTGCGGCCCCCCGACCGGTCGGCGGATCCGGTCGTCCTGCTCAACCCCCGGGTGGTCGACGCCGACCCGGAGACCGACGAGCAGTACGAGGGCTGCCTGTCCTTCTTCGACCACCGGGGTCTGGTGCCCCGGCCGCTGCGACTGGACGTGGAACACGCCCAGTGGGACGGCAGCCGGATCATCACGTCGTTCGAATTCGGCATGGCCCGGCTGGTCGCACACGAGATCGACCACCTGGAGGGCCGGCTGTACGTCGACCGAATGGCACCCGGCGTGCCACTGGTGCCGGTGGAGGAGTACCGCGAGACCGGGCGCCCCTGGCGCTACTGACCAGGAAGGGCCGGGGCGCGTGCCCCAGGGGGCAGGGGCACGCGCCCCGGTGTGGGGGGAGGAACGTCTAGAGGTCACCGAAGGTGTCGTAACGGATGTGCGGCGGCGGCACATCGTCCGCAGCGAGCACCCGCAGGGTGGACCGGACCATCCGGGCGGCACCGGAGACGAAGCAGTCGTGCGTGGTCCACGGGCCGTACCGGGCCACGACCTCCGGGATCTCGCCCTGCTCGCCGTCGAAGTCCGGATCCTCGCTGCACGCGGCGGTGACCGACAACCACGGGTGTACGGCCACCAACTCCTGCAACCCGTCCAGGCCGTACAGGTCGGCCGCCTGCCGGGCACCGTAGAAGACGTGCACCCACCGGGTCCGGTTGAAGGTGGCCAGCTCCTCCACCAGCGCCTTGATCGGCGCCAGTCCGACGCCGCCGGCCACGCAGAGGATGTCCCGTTCCGAGGCGCGGTCCAGGGTCATCGACCCCATCGGCGCCGCCAGTCGGAGCAGGTCACCCGGCCGCACCCGCCGCACCAGGGCACCGGACACCCAGCCGGCCCCCGGAGACCGCACGTGGAACTCCAGCACGTTGTCGTCGTTCGGGGCGTTCGCCACCGAGTAGTTGCGCCACACCCGGGGGTGGAAGCGCGGCACCTCCAGGCTCACGTACTGCCCCGCCTGCCAGCGCAGCGGATGCTGCAACGCCCGGCAGGTCAGCACGGCGGTGTCCGGGCCGTACCGCTCGTGGGTCAGCACCTCGGCGTGCCAGAACGGCGGGTCGTCGTCGGAGGCCGCGCCGGCCACCATCAGGGCGGCGATCGCCGCGTACGCCTCCCGCCACGCCTGGTCGTACTCCAGGTTCCAGCCGTCGCCGGCGGTGCTGCGCAGCGCGTCCAGCAGCGCGACGCCCATCGTGGCGTAGTGCCCCTCGTCGACGTGGTACTTGCGATGGTCGCGGCCCAGCGCCCGGAGGAACTCGTCGAAGCTCTCCGGGTCGTCGACAGTGTGGATCGCCGTGATGATCGCTTCGAGTAGGCGGTCGCCCTGGCCGGTCATCTGTACCGGGAAGAGTTGCCGCAGGGCGGGGTCGAGCAGGAACAGCCGAGCGTAGAAGTGACCGCTCAGCCGGACCCGGTCGTCCTCAACCAGGGTCCAGCTTTCCTTCAGCAACCGCGCGAGGTTGTCCACTGACGCTCCTTCTCCAGACGGCAACGGATCGGGCGCCCATAGAATCTCCACGGAGCGTGTCGACTGGTCGCACAGAATGTGCGATCGGCTCATGGTGGCCGGTCGGCCATGCCGCCGGTGCCGTACGTCGGGCAGAGTGGTGCGGTGACAGTTGAGCTGACCCGCCCGGTGTCCCGCCGACTGCTGGGCACCGAGACGCTGCTGGTCCTCGGCCTGTCCCTCGGCCAGTCCGCGATATACGCGGTGGTCTCGATCATCGCGAAGTTGACCGCCGACGGTCCGCTCTCCAAGCAGACCGCCTCGCTGAACACCTCGGCGTCGGCCCGCCCCTGGCTGGACCTCACGTACCAACTGCTCGGCATCGTGTTCGCGCTGCTGCCGGTGCTGCTCGCCGTACACCTGCTCAGCCGTGACCCCGGCGACCCGGCGCGGACCCTCGGCCTGGACGCCCGGCGGCCCGGTCAGGACGTGGCGCGCGGCGCCGGCCTGGCGGCGCTCATCGGCCTACCCGGGCTGGCGCTGTTCTGGGTGGCGGCCCACCTGGGCCTCAACGCCACGCTGGTGCCAGCCGCGCTGCCGGACGTCTGGTGGACGGTTCCGGTGCTGATCCTCGCCGCCGTGCAGAACGCCGTGCTGGAAGAGGTGATCGTGGTCGGTTACCTGGTCACCCGGCTGCGTCAGCTCCAGTGGCGGCTGGCTGCGATCATCGCGGCCAGTGCGCTGCTGCGCGGCTCGTACCACCTCTACCAGGGCTTCGGCGCGTTCGTCGGCAACGCGATCATGGGCGTCGTGTTCAGCCTCTTCTACCTGCGCACCCGGCGGGTGATGCCGCTGATCATCGCGCACACGGTGCTCGACGTGTTCGCCTTCGTCGGCTACGCGCTGCTGCCCCGGGAGTGGTTCGACTGGCTCTGACCCGTCAGCGCCGGTCAGGTCGGTAGACCGCCACCGTTCGGGCCGCGAGCCGGTCGGCCGCCGCCGCGTCACCCAACGCCGCTGCGAGCACCGCCGCACCCGGCAGCAATCGGGCCACCAGCCGCAACGCCACCCAACCACCGGCCTGCGCCGTGAGCGGCGCGGCCAACCGCCAAGCCGCCTCCGCCGCCCGCGGCCACGCCCCCTCGACCGGGTCACCAGCCGTCTCGGCGGCGGCCAGAGCCGCCGCCGCGCTCGCCCGATCCGGGTGCACCTGGGTCAGCACCAGCAGGTCGACGGCCCGGTCGGGATGCGTCGGATCCTTGCCGTACGCCGCGGCCAGGTGCAGCACCAGCTCCGAGTGCGTCCACAGCACCGCCACCAACTCGGCCAGCGGCGCGAAGAAGCCAGCCAGCGCGGCGGCCGCCCCACCCGCACCCGCCGAGCGGACGAACCGCCGGGCCGCCAACCGGGCCAGGCCGTCCGCCGAGGCGTCCGGATACCGGTCGCGCAACCCAGCGGCCCACCCGGCCGCGCCGGGCCCGAACGTCCGCACCGCAGCCAGAGCCAACAGCTCCGGTGCGAAGCCAGGGTGGTCGAGCACGCGCGCGGCGACCGCGCGCAGCTCCGATTCCGGGGTACGCCCCAGAGCCGGCTCAGCCTGTCGCACGGCGGGTGCTGCCGGTGCCAGCTGGGGCTCGGCGGGTGCCGTCTGCTGCTCGGATGGTGCCGCCTGCTGTGCGTGCACGGGTTCGGGGGTGGGCTCTGTCGGCGTGGTGCTCCTGCGTGGGGTGACCGCGCGTTTGGTGGTCTTCGCGGCGCGCTTGCGCGGCGCCGGCGTGGTCGGGGTCACCTCTGCGGGCGTCTCGGCTGCCGTCCGAGGGGCAGCCTTGCGAACGGGGGCGGTCCGGGCCTTCGGCGGTGTCCGCGCGACGCCTGTTGCGGGGGCTGCTGCGACGCCTGTTGCGGGGCCTGCTTGATCGCCGTCCGGCTGTTGCGGCTGTTCCGCGCCCGCCTCGGTGGTCAGCTCGGTCGGTGCGCGCCGAGGCTGTCGAGGCAGGGGGCTGTCCGGTTCCGGAGGCTGAAAGAGCACCGGCGGGGCGGCCTTGGCCCGTCGAGGACGCTGGCCCGCCGGCGCGGCTGAACGCGGTGCCGGCGTCTCAGCCGGCTCCACCGTTTCGGTGGGCTCCTCGGCCACCGTCGGCGGCCGGAAGGTGGCCCGTGGGGAGCGCTGACGTGCTCGTTCAGCAGGCTCTCGACGGGTCGACTCGCTGGGCGGCTGCTCCTGCATATCGATGGAGCGTAGTCCCGATCACGCCGGCGCACAGCGTGGAAACACGGAGGGTGGACGGGTCGCGGTGGGCGTACCCCGGAAGTCGTTTTGCTCCCGGTGGGTGGCGACCTGTATCCTCGGGCGCGGTGGTCTGAGGATCACCAGGGAGACTTCGCCTAGTCTGGTCTATGGCGCCGCACTGCTAATGCGGTTGGGGTCTTAAAGCCCCTCCCGGGTTCGAATCCCGGAGTCTCCGCGCGAAAGCCGGGTGTGTAGACTGGCTGAGCACAAGCGCCCGTAGCTCAATGGATAGAGCATCTGACTACGGATCAGAAGGTTAGGGGTTCGAGTCCCTTCGGGCGCACCACTTGAGCAGGGAATATAGCCAATCGGCTATATTCCCTGTTTTCGTATGGGTCACGTGTGGGGCACGGTTGTGACACACGTTTGCGCAGGTCAGAGGCCCCTTTTTGGCGGTCGCGCCCCTCGATGGGCTTCCCCGACGGCCGAGCAGCCACGGAGCAGCCTAGTCTCACTAGCTGGGATTCCTGAGTGCGAAAATGGGACGCCAGAAGCGTGGGTTCGCTCGTTTCCACAGGTAGCGGCCTCGCCTTGGTTCGGCGCTGGTGGAGGCCCTGCGGCTAAAAGCATCTCATTATGCGTCATATGCTTTCGCATAAAAGGGGTTTCCCCGAGACGATGTGGCTAGCGCCCGCGGTCGCAACCACGAACGGTGGCCGTGCTGGTTGGCACGCCGTCCAGCCTGCCGATCGGGCGGCCGACGCGACGGCCCGGCCGCGGCGGTGGCAGAACTTGTTGGGTGCGGCAGTTGAGTGGTCAGGAGGTCGGCAGTTGCCGCGGATCATTCGCCGGGAAGCCGGCTGACCGATTCGACGAGAGCGGGCCACGGGTCGCGCCTGCCTCCCTCTGCGGGAACACGATGCCGGCGATCACCCGACCGACCTAGATCAACTTGAACATCCTCGACCCGCCCTTTGAAGAGCGCAAGCGGCCTTGGCGAAAGAGTGCGTGCAAACGTGATCATGCCTCGGTAGGCCCGAGGCGACGCGAGCACGACGAGGCCAACGCCCGGCGAACGGCGGCAACCTCGCTGGGTTCGGTTGCTCGCTCGTCGAGAGTTGGCCTGGTCGTGCTCGCCTGCGTCTCGTCAGCGGTGTTGCGTTTATGCAGGTATCAGTTGGGCTTTGCCGTGCGGTAGGTGCGGCGCCGCGTTGCTTTGCGCCGTTGCTTGACCTTGCGCTGCCGGCAGGCCTTCATTCTGTTGTTGTTCGGTTCTTGGCGTGGTGTGGTCTTCGCCGTCTCCTCCTGGTGGTCGGTGTCGCGGGTGAGTTCGATTTGCCGCTTGATCTCCGCGCCCGGCTTACTAGCTGCGATGAGGTAGGTGGCGGTGGCGTCAGCTGCCTCGCGGGCTGCCGGCGGGAGGACGGTGGTGTAGGTGTCGGCGGTGAGGCGGATGTTGGAGTGTCCGAGTTGGTGTTGGATGGTTTTGATGTCCACGCCGGCGGACTGGGCGAGGGAGGCGGCGCCGTGCCGCAGGTCGTGCAGGCGGATCGGTGGGAGTCCGGCGCGGTCGACCAGCAGGCGTAGGCGTTGGGTGAGGTAGCCGGGGTGCAGGGGCAGTCCGTCGGGGCTGGTGAACACGTAGCCGCTGTTGTGGCACACCATGCCCGTGCCGAGGCGCCTGGTCCGGCGCTCCTGTTGCCGCAGGCGATGCTGCCTCAGCA
Source organism: Micromonospora sp. NPDC053740 (assembly GCF_040677775.1). Classification (NCBI taxonomy): domain Bacteria; kingdom Bacillati; phylum Actinomycetota; class Actinomycetes; order Micromonosporales; family Micromonosporaceae; genus Micromonospora; species Micromonospora sp. NPDC053740. Next base: position 95,959 of record NZ_JBFASO010000003.1, on the reverse strand, counting down.
CTCGCATGGTGTGCGTGTCGAGCGCGAGTTCGCGGCGGCTGGCCTTGGACTTGGGTGGGCCCTCGTGCACGTCGTACCCGGCGGTGGTGCGTTGCCGGACCACGGACAATTGCCCCTCGTGCAGGTCGACGTCGGCCCATCGGAGTCCGGCGGCCTCACCGCGTCGCAGTCCGAGTAGAGCCAACAGCCACCACAGCGGGTAGAGGGTGTCGTCGCGGACGTAGTCCAGGAAGCTGGCGAGCTGCGCCGTCGTCCAGACCGCGACCGTCGGCCGTTCGCCGGTGGCCTTCCATTCGGCGATGCGGGCTTCGGTCCACGGCTGGGGTTGGGGGCGCTCCCGCGGAGGTAGCTCCATTCTCGCGGCCGGGTTGTCCTCGATGAGGCCCTCTCGGTACGCGCCGGTCAGGGCCGCCCGCAGTGTGGCGTGGATGTGCTGCAAGGTGCAGGCTGTGTGCGCCTGTTTGGCCCGGTTACGCATGAGGGCGATCTGCGCGAACGCGGCGTTGAGCTGCCGCGGGTTCAGCTCTCCGAGGATCAGATGGCCGATGTGGGGGATCAGGAAGTTTTCGATGTCGCGCGTGTAGTGCATCTTCGTCGTGGGTCGAATGCGCTTGCGGTTCGCGAGCCAGTAGCGCAGCCATCGGGTGACGGTCCACGACTTGCCTGCCTGTTCCTCTCGCGACAAGGCCAGCAGCTCGTCACGTGCCCGGCGGGCCGCTTCCTCGGACGCGTAGCCACCCCGCCGGACGCGTTCGACCTGGCCTAACAGGTTCCGTGTCGAGCAGTGGAAGTACCAGCTCCCATGATCGGGCTGTGACAGTTTCGGGCACGTCTTGCCCAGCGGGCGGTTGGTCTCGGGGTGCAGGCAACCGCACCGCTTCGCAGTCACACCGTGGCTTTTCATGGCATTTATCCCTTCGGTAATGTCTCACACTTATTGACGATTGAGCACCCCCTCAGCATCTGATTGCGGTGAACATTGAGGACCCGTGCCGATAGTTTTGGTAGTGGAAACAGTTCTACCGGAATCGGATTGGGGTTCGGGGGCCGGGCCGCGGTCTAGGTCAAGCGAGCGCTGGTCGTGTCGCGAGGACATCTCGGCAAGGCCGGACGGGGTGACTGCCAGTAGGCCTGCACACGGCAGTGGGCGGGCCTGTGGCAACTCCGTCATGGTGCGGTCCCTGCGGCGTTTAGACCTTGACGGTGGGTACCCGCCAACCTGCTGATTCGTCCTTGAGGTGGTGACGTCGCCAGCGTCAACCCCGCCCGGCTACGGCGTCCCGGAACCCCTGTCGGTCTACGCCAGTGCAACGGGCATGGTGTGTGCGGTGCGTGCTGAGGCTGCCGCCGCATGGGCGACGAGGACGGCGTGTAGTCCGGCCTCCAGGCAGGCACCTTCGTTGCCTTGACCTAGCAGCGCTGCCTGGAATGCGCGGTGTTCGCCAAGCAGTGGGTCCGCCGGCTGCAGCGCGAAGTGGATGATGTCGCCGGGAGCTACGCCCCGGTAGGCCGTATGGTCAGCCGCGGGTGCGGAGGCGCCGTTGCTGCACCATGTCAGTGATGCGGCGATGGTGTCAGCGATGAGGCTGCCATGTTCCCCGGTCACGGTGATGATGCGTTCGGGTGCCGGGGTCAGCCAGTTGACGCGGTGCTGGGCAATGGTGCCGTCGGCGAGCTGGGCGATCGCGGCGAGGAGGTCCTCGTGGGGGCGGCCGCTGCGGTGCGCGGTGCGGGCGGTGATCGAGGTGTATCGCTGGCCGGTCAGGTCGGCGGTCAGGTCGATGTCGTGGGTGGCCAGGTCGTGGATGACGCCGACGTCGGCGATCCGGGCGGGGTAGGTGCCGGTGCGGCGGGTGCTGATGTCGAAGACGTCGCCGAGTAGGCCGTTCTGCAGTCGGATGCGGAGTACGGTGATCGCCGGGTTGAACCGTTCGGTGTATCCAACCGCGGCCGGCAGTCCGGCTGTTCGGTAGGCGTCGACCAGGCGGCGGGCTGATTCCGGGTCGGGGGCCAGGGGCTTCTCGATGAGCGTCGGGACGTCGGCGGCGGCGAGACGCAGACCGAGCTCGGTGTGCCGTGAGGTGGGTGTTGCCAGGACGGCGTAGTCGATGCCGTGTCGCAGCATGTCGTCGAGGTCGGTGAACAGGGCGATGCCGTCGGCGATGCGGTGGGGGTCACCGGCTGGGTCGACGGCGGCGACCAGGTCGACGCCGTCGAGCGCGCGCAGTGCTCGGGCGTGGTGCCTGCCCATGTGCCCGAGTCCGACGAGGCCGGCGCGTAGCGGTCGGCTGGTCATGCCGCCAGCTGCTCTCGGCGGGCGTGTCGGAGAACGGCGGTGACGATCCGGTCAAGGTCGCCGCGGGCGAGCCCGGGATGCACGGGCAGCGAGAGTACCTGGGCGGCGGCGGTATCGGTGTGGGGCAGGTGAACGGCGGTGCGGTAGGCCGGGCTGCGGTGCAGCGGGACCGGGTAGTGCACGGAGCAGCCGACCCGGTCCTCGATTAGGGCCTGGGCGAAGGCGTCGCGGTCGTCGTCGACGCGGATCGTGTACTGGTGGTACACGTGCCCGGCGCCGACGCCGGTGGTTGGTGGGGATATGCCGGCGACATCGGCCAGTGCGGCGTCGAGGTGCGCGGCGTGGGCCCGGCGGGCCGCGGTGCGGGCGGGGAGCTTGCGCAGTTGGGTGCGGCCGATCGCGGCGAAGACGTCGTTGAGGCGCCCGTTCGTGCCGACGATCTCGTGGCAGTAGCGGGTTTCCATGCCGACGTTGCGTAGTAGCCGCAGCGTGCGGGCCAGGCCCGGATCGGCGGTGGTGATCATTCCGCCTTCGACGGACTGCATGTTCTTGGTGGGGTAGAAGCTGAACGCCGCGGCGGTGCCGAATGTGCCGACGGGGCGTGTGTGCAGGGTCGCGGCGTGGGCTTGGGCGGCGTCCTCGATCAGCGCGATTCCGTGCCGTTTGGCCAGCGTGAGCAGGGCACCGAGGTCGGCGGGGTGGCCGAACAGGTGCACCGGGATTATCGCTGCGGTGCGGCTGGTGACGGCGTCGGCGGCCGCGGTGGGGTCGAGGCAGAACGAGACCGGGTCGATGTCGGCGAAGACGGGTGTCGCACCGGTGAGGCGGACCGCCGCGGCGGTGGCGGCGAAGGTGAACGCCGGGATGATGACCTCGTCGCCGGGGCCGATGCCCAGGCCGAGCAGTGGCAGCCACAGGGCGGTGGTGCCGGAGTTGACGGCGATGCAGTGCCGGCCGTCGACGAGGTCGGAGAACTCGTCCTCGAACGCGGCAACTTCGCGGCCTTGGACCAGTGCTCCGGAGCGCAGTACCCGGACGGCTGCGGTGATGTCGTCCTCGTCGAGGTGAGGGCTGGCCACCGGGATCACGTCGATCATGGGGGTGTCCTTTCCTGCCGGGCGCCGCCCGGGCAGGAAAGGGCCGGGCGGTCAGTGTGCGGGGTTGGCGGGATCCCACCCGTGGTGCAGGTAGGCGGTGCTCTGGGTGCGTAGCGCGTCAGCGCAGGCGCGTAGCCGGCGGGCCATGTGCGGGGCCATGAGCTCGTCCCACTGCTGCGGCCCGGCCAGGCGCCATTCGCTGAGCTCGTCGGTCTGCAGGCTCACCCGCTGTTCGGCGTGGTCTTGGGTGATGCGGCCGCCGTCGAACAGGAAGTTCGCCAGCGCGGGCCTGCCGTCGGGTTGCGGAGGAACCCAGTCGAGGACCAGGAGCCGGCCGGGTGTCAGGTCCAGGCCGAGTTCTTCCTTGATCTCCCGGCAGGCTGCCTGCCAGGGGTATTCGCCGTGCTCCAGCCCTCCGCCGGGAATTTCCCAGGTGTCGGTGCGGTAGCTGGGCCGCACGAGCAGGATCCGGCCGTGCTCGTCGTGCAGGACGGCACCGGCACCGGTGATGCTCTTTGGCAGGCTGGCGTAGTACTCGGCAGGAGGTAGCGGGACTCGACTCATGCCGGGCGACGCTAGCCAACCGTGGGGGCCGGCGCACCCCTGCCACCCCGCGTACCCCGAACAGGTGACCGGGCAGGCCCTCACCCATCGCAGGCGTCCGCGGGGTCGCCGAGCAGGTGCAGCTCGTCGCCGTGGCGGACGTATCCGCGCGAGCAGCGCGGGCACCGCAACGTGTCGGCGAGGGTGCGCCCGCAGGTACACACCCAGCCGCATTGGCGGGCCGGGTTGCCCGCGACCAGGGCGTAGGGGAGGACGTCGCGCACGACGACCGCGCCGATCGCGACCAAAGCGTCATGCCCGACGGTGACACCCGGCGCGATCATGGCGCCCGCGCCGATGGTGGCCCGCCGGCCGACGGTGACAGGGCACTGGTCGAAGTCGGTGTGCTCCTTGCGGCGCCCGTCCGGCGTGGTGGCCCGCGGCGCGGGGTCTTCCAGCAGCGCGGCGTGAGGGCTGATCATCGCGTCATCGGCGATGTTCGCGCCGAACACGCACGCGTAGTTGCCGAGTTTGACGCGGTCGCCGAGTTGGCTGCCGGCGCCGACGTAGGCGCCTTTGCCCAGGGTGCAGTCCGCGCCGATACCCGCGCCGGCGGCGACCTGCGCCTGATGCCAGAGCCGGCTGCCAGCGCCGACGACGGCGCCGTCGTCGACAACACCCAGCTGCGTCTCAGCGGCTCCCGGCCGGGCGGGGTCCTCGTCGGCGGCCGGACCCACGGTGTCGAGGTAGGAGAGCAGGTCGTCGACGTGCCGGGCGCCGGCCAGGACATGGTCGGGGACGGTGACGCCGGTGGCCTGCTCCACGGTGTGGACCAGCACGAGGCGGTCCAGGGAGTCCAGGCCGAGATCGGCGAACGACCGGTCACCCGCGATGGGCCCGGGCTGGGGCCGAACGGCGGTGACTGCGGCCAGGAGAGCCCTCCGCAGCGTGGCGGTGTCAGCGGTGAGCATCGGGAGTGCCTTTCATCCGTCGAGGCAAGGCGAACAGGGCAGGGACGACTTCGACGACCGGGGCGGAACGCCACAGACGACGCAGCGCCGCTCCCTGCTCGCAGGCGTCGTCGAGTAGCACCCGTAGAGCGAGTTCGACGAACCCGGCGAACTGTTCGGCCGCAGCCGCCGGCAGGCTCGCGCCGCCCTGCAGCAGGTGGTCGATCAGTGCCTGCGCGGCGCCGGCGTCCAACGCGTCGCCGGCGGTTGGGGTCGGCATCGGGCGCAGGACCCGGTACGGGTGGTCGTCGAGCGCGCCGGGTGCGGTGATCTCGTCAGCGACCAGGTCAGCGATGCGCGGTGCGAGCAGGACCCCGCACCGGTAGGTTGCGGTCGCCACCAGGAGGCCCGGGTCTCGGGTCCGGCCCAGCAGCGGCAGGTGGTCCACCGTGTACGGGCGCAGTCCGACCCGGTGGCTGCGCAGCTGCGCCCCGGCGAGGCGATGGTCGAGCAGGGTGCTCGCATCAGCGGCCAACACGGCCAGTTCGTTGAGCATGACCGGGCGGGTGAAATCGGCGCTGGTGGTCAAACGGTTCGTCGCCCCCAGATACACGGTGCCGTCCGCGCGGGGGACCAGGTGCGCGCCGCACGCGAACGCCGCATTCGGGGTCCGGACCACGTACGGCACGCTGATCGCGGGCGCGTGCAGGAGCACGCTCGCGCCGCGCCCGGCCAGGATGGGCGGCACCCCGACCCGGCGCCCGGCCTGCTCCAGCAGCGACGCCGTCGCAGCGCCGGCCGCCAGCACGACGTCGCCGGCTTCGACCCGCGTGCCGTCGGCACACCGCACGACGCCGGTCGTGACCGCGGTCGCGGTGGTGTCGTGCCAGGCAGCCCGCGGGTGCCGGCGGACGACCCGGGACAGGGCCTGCATCAGGGCGCCGCTGTCGACGCGGGCCTCGGTCGGCAGCCACAACGCGCCCGCCGAGTCGACTGGGGTACGCAGGCCCGGTATCTGTCCGCCGTCATGCTCCTCCGCCGGGTGCCCCGCCGCCCGCGCCGCAGCCGCGATCGGTGCCAACTGCGCCAGCCGCCCGGCCGGCGCCAGTACCCAGGTGCCCGCCACAGTGGACACCGCCGATTCACCACTGGCGGCGAGGCGGCTCAACCAGGCCGGGTACGCCTGGTGAGCGGCGAGCCGTTCAGCGGTCTCCACCGCGACCCGCTCGGCCGGGTGGCCCGGCTCGATCTCCGAGAACGTCGACAGCATCGCCCCGGCGGCCCGAGATGCCTGCCCCGCGTGGTCCCCGCCGTACGGGCCGATGACCGCCACCGTCAACCCTCGGGCCAGCAGCTCCTGCGCGACAGCGAGCGCGACCACTCCGACGCCGACCACCGCCACGTCGTAGGTCTCAGGCATCGCCGACACCGGCCTCGGCAGCGACGAGCTGCGCGATCGCCGTCGCCTCGAACGCGACCTTGGCCTGCAGGAGGCACCGACGGGCGCTCGTGGCCGCCGACCGGGGATCGCCCAGGGCGGTACGACCGTGAGCGATGCGGCGCTGGTCGGCGATGAGCAACTGCCCGCGGCCCAGCATGACCGCCCGGGTCTCGACGCTCAGAGCCTGCGCGAAGCGACGCAGCACCGGCAGGTGCTCGTGGTTGCGGGGGTCGTCGAGCAGCTTGCCGGCCCACCGGATCCACGGCCAGCCACCACCGGCGGCGGCAGCCACCACCGGGAACCGCAGCAACGGGGCGCCCACCCCGAGCAGGCCATCCGCCCGGCCCTCGAAGACCTCGGTCCGGCGCAGCAGGGCCTGCTCCGCGTCGGTCAGATGCGCCAGCGCCTCCTGCAGGTCACCGATCAGCGAGACGCCGCCGCCGGCTGGATCCGGGCGCAGCACCAGCAGACTGGTGTAGTCGGGTACGTGGTGCACATTCGGTGCGTCGACGTGCAGCGCCTGCGCCCCGAAACCGCCGAACGACGCCTGATCATGCTCCGGCGACGACTCGCCGCCGATCCACAGCACACCGCCCTGGTCGATGGAGAAGAAGGGTCGGCCCAGCGTGGCGAGCAGCCCGGCGGCTGCCCGTTTCACATCTTCGTCAGCAAGGCGCTCCGGCAGCGCGACCACCGCCCAGCCCGGCGCGGTCGGTACGGCCCGCGCCAGTCGCCGCCGGAGCGCGTCGAGCACCGCCCGGGCATCCGGTGCCTCGAGCACCTGGCGGGCCGCGACCACGTTCGCCGCGGCCCACCGGTGCCCCTCCATCTCCAACGTGCACACCTGCGCCAACCGACGCGCCAACGTGCTGGGCACGACTACCCGTACCGGATCTGCGAACAACATGACGACCTCTTTCCCCGAGCCGCTGCCTGCCGGCCCCGCTGTGGTTGGTGCATCCATCACCGCCCATCGCCACCGCCCACCGGTAGCTGCTATGCAGGGCCCGCAACGCGTTTGCATAACCCGCACAACGCGACCCACCACCTCGCCATGACAGTCGGTTACCGTGACGAAGGTGGATGCCAACGAGCGCAGACCAGCACCGAACCACCCGATGTGGCAGTCCCCGGAACTGCGCGCTGCCGTCGCCCGCGACGACGCCGGAGCCGTCATCCGCCTCGTGCGTCAAGCCGCCGGTCTGACCCAGAGCGAACTCGGGCACCTGTGCGGATACTCCGGCTCGACGATCTCGCGCCTCGAACGCGCCCCACTGCACGACATCGACGTCCGCCGCCGACTGGCCCACGCCCTGTCGATCCCTGCGGTGATGCTCGGGCTCTCGGATGACGTCCGGCGACACGACGGTCGTGCCGCCCACACCTCGGCCGCGCGCAACCCCGAGGCCGATAGGCTCCGCCGATCGGGCAACGGCGAAGGCGGCGACTTCATGCGACGACGGACCTTCCTGGCAGGCGCAGCAGTGACCGCGGTCGCCGGCCTCACCGCCGGCTCCGAGCCGGTCCCGGCGACCAACCTCGAAGCGCTGCTGCTCACCGGCGGCTCCACAGCTCCGCCGATGGCACCCGACGCGCTCACCACCGGACTCGCTGCGGCGAGCCGCGCCTACGCCGACAGCCGCTTCGCAGAACTCACCCGCGGACTTCCCAGCCTGCTGTCCGGTCTACACGTTGCCCGCGACCAGGCGGCCGGCCGCCAGCGCGAAGCGCTCGCCGGCCACCTCGCCCGGGCGTACGTGCTCGCCTCGTCGGTCAGCACGAAGCTCGGCGACGACGCCATCGCCTGGGTACTCGCCGACCGCGCCCTGACCGCCTCCCGGGAAACCGGCAACGGGGTGGTGATGGCCGCCGCCACCCACACCGTCGCGATCGCCATGCGCCGCGAGGGCCACCACGACGGCGCCCTGCATCTGCTCACCACCACCGCCGAGGGCCTGGGCGCCGACTCCGGCGGAGCCGACGCGGCCCTCATCGCGGCGTACGGGAACCTGCTGTGCACCGCCGCGTACAGCAGCGCCCAAGCGGGCAACGCCCCGGCCGCCGCCGCATTCATCGACGAAGCCGCCGCAGCCGCCGGCCGGCTCGGCGGGACCACCGTGCCCGGCACCGTCGTGCCGCTGAGTCCGGCCACCGTCGCCATTTACAAGATCGGCGTCTACACCGCACTCGGCGATACCGGCACCGCACTGCGCAGCGCCGAAACCGTACGACCGGCAGAGTTGCCCAGCACCGAACGGTACGGCCGCTTCTGCGTGGACACCGCCCGCGCTTGGACCCACCACGGCAAACCCGACCGCGCCGTTCAGGCCCTACTTTCCGCGGAACGGCACGCCCCCGAAGAGGTCAACCGCCCCTCGGTCCGCGACCTCGTGTCATCGCTGCTGTACGCCCCGACAGCAACTCCGGCAGGGCTTCGCGATCTCGCAACCCGCGTCGGCGCCACCACCTGACGGCCAGTACCCGCCTCATACCGCACCGGCCGCCAGGCTCTGGCCGTCGAGCCAACGCTCGACGATCGTGGTGACAGAGCCGAGACATGTGAGGCTCCGGGCCTCGGCCGAACGAGCAAGCGCGATCACCACGCCGACCTCCCATCGGCCTGACAGGTATGTCGGAGGGACCACGCTCGTGCGGTACGCGCACGACCCTCGCGCACCGGCTCACGCCAGAGGAGGCCCGAGCGGCGCTCGCCACCAACGCGCGAACGGCGGCGGCGTGCCGCTGGTCGAGTGGATCGGCGGCGGTGTCGCTCACCGGTCAACGCGGGGTGACCCGCTGCACCCCCTTGACTACGACGTGGAGTCGCAGCGTCATCCGCTCCACCTACGCGATCACCTCGGTGAACGCCCGTTACCGGCGGACGATCAAAGCCCGCGGTCACTTCCTGAACGAAACGGCCGCGTTGAAATGCCTGTACCTAGTGCTCCGGTCGCTGGACCCCGCCGGAGCACACAAACCCAATGGACGACGCGCTGAAAGCCCGCGTTGATCGCCTTCGCCAACCTTAAGCGGCCCGCTTCTCAGCCGCTGACATCTATTAACCAAGATCGCCGGAAACGCCGTTACCGAGACAGGCCCACGGAGATCAGCAAATGGTCAGCGTAGACCCGTGGCGGCTCGGTGGTCGGCGATGAGACGTGCGACGAGTTCGGCGGCCACGTCGGCGGGGCGGTCGACGACACTGCTGTAGTCGATGGCTTCGTCTGGGGAGACGTGGATGTGGTCTGCCTGTCCGAGCCCGTAGGCGGCGGTGTTGCGCGGCACGTTGACTGTGCCGTAGGAGATCATGGTGGCGGGGTCGAGGCCGATGGCGGGTACGACGAGGTCACCGTGGGGCAGATCCAATGCCGTCAGTGCGTTGAGCATGCGAGTGAGCTGCTTGACCAAGTCGTCCTGGTCGAGCAACGCGCCCCATTTGGCCTCTGGGCAGCGGGGCCCACGCCGATCGTTGCCCGGAACGGGTGACCGCGAGCCCCTTCTCGTTGTCGTGACCGCTGCTCGTCGCACGGGCGACGGCGGAGTCGGCGTGCGCCTGCAGGGCTTCCAGCAGTGTGAACACACCGTTGCCTCGACCATGGTGGGGCAGCCGATCGGCGAGTGTCGACAGCTCGCTCACCTGCAGTCGCGCGTCTCCGGCAGGGAAGGCCAGGTGCACCTCGACGGCCGCCGGGCCTAGCCTGCGGTCCTGCGCGCGTTGGTCGAGGTCGCTGCGCCAAGAGACGCTGACCGGCGGTGCTGGGCTCTGCCAGCGCAGCCGCGATGGGCTGGCCGACGCGGCAGCACTGGCTGTGGGATACGGCGCAGCCTGGGCGGGTGCCACAGTGGACGCCGCCGGCGTACCCGGAAACGGCGGGGGTGTGGCGGGCTTGTTCCGCTCGCGGCGGACGCCTTCGAGGATCTGTTTCCGCGCGGCGGCTTCATCGAGTCCGTGGATGCGGATCTGCACCACCTGGCTGAGCAGCCCTTCCGGCTGGCACTCCTGCACCATGATCGGCACGAGTGCGTTCCTTGCGCCTTCAGGGTCGCTGGCGAAGACTGCTACCCACTCCGAGACTGGGAAGGGCGCCTTCAGGTAGGCCGGGGACAGCACCGCGATCATCCGAGGGCACTGCTTGAGTGCCTTGTCCATCTCGACGGCGAAGTTGCTGCCCGGCCGGAAGTCCCACTCCTGAATCGTCACGGCGAAGCCGTCCGCCTCAAGGATGTAGGCGATCCAGCTGGCCCACACCTTGTCAGCGGCGGTGTACGAGATGAAGAAGTCCTTCGCTACGACGTCCACCCGACCAGGATAGGGATAGGCGGCGACATCGCCGCGTCGGTGGCTGCCGGGCTGGCCATGCCTGCCCACCGAGTCTTCTGCTCAGGGCTGAGCCGCGCGGTGGGGACCCGGGCGGACGGCGACGAAGGCGTTGTCCGGCCGTGGGACAGGGCGGCACCGCCGTCATCGGCTCCGATGTTCTCCACCTCGATGAGTCAGCTCGGTTGGGGAAGGACTACAGGTAGCAGCGAGAGCCTGATGACGCGTTGGCGATCCCCGTCGGCGTGTAGGAGGTAGTCACGACGGCGCGTTGGCTCCTCGGGTGTAATGGCCTGAAGAAGCCTGGAGTGCTTGGCCAGGCAGGCTGCGGCGCTGTCGATCACCGCGCTGGTGTCCATTCGGTCGCGGATGAACAGCACCAACGCGACTCGCGTGTCACGCCAGATGGTGTAGCCGAGGAGTTGATCGACGGCGTCGACGAACTTGGCCGGACCATGCCAGATCTTGCACTCGCCGATGAAGGCGTCTCGGTCTCGCCACCGCAGCAGAATGTCTGTCTTGCCGCAGCCGAGGAAGGTCTCTCCGGTGGCCGCTCCCTGGTAGTTCGCGTTGAGGATGAACAGAAGGAAGTCGCGGATGGTTTCCTCATTCTCGCCAAGCAGCTTGCTGGCGGAACGGACAAGACGCTCCAGCGCGGCGGTGAAGGACATGATTGTGGCGGTGATGTCCTCCGCGATCTGCTCGGCGAGGTGCCACTCCTGAACCCCGGCGGCGACAGCAGCGTCCAGTTGCGCGACGGTGAGCCGGCGCGGCTGCAGCGGAATACGTTGTTCTGCCGACCTAGGAGCGAGCGGGATGCCCAGCGCGTCTGTCGCCGCGAGAACGGCCTGCACTCGGCGAGCACGGGCACCCACGGTGGCCATCACCTGGGCACGCATCTCAGCTCGATGCCACTCGATCTCCGCATTGGCGGCAGTTGCCGCATCACGCACCTTGGCCTGGAAATCATCGATGTACGCGCGAAGTTTCTCGGTGTCGGCCATCGCGTCAGCGATTTGCTCGTTAGTACCTTCGCCCGCCACCAGGTGCCACGTGCCCGGTTCGTCGCCCTGCACGTGACTGCCAGAAAAGACACCCCGGGATCCCAGTGCGCTGGACGCGCCCTCGACTGCCACGCATAGCTTCAACTGGACTGACTGTTCCTCGCCCTCGTTTCCACGCGTCAGCTCAGGGGTCTCGATCCACAGTCCCGCATGATCAACCACGACTGGGGAGGCGGCGCATTCCTCAACGATGGCCTCAACCAGGGCGTCTACCGGTGTCCGGGCTAGCGTCTCGTCGGGCACCTCACGGGCACGGGTGAGGGAGACTTGCAGACGCGCCGCGTAATCCGTGGCGTTGCGTCCGATCGGATCCTTCAGCGGGTGATGCGCGAGCGCCATCTGTCCTCCACCGACCATTGCCTATTAAGCCTGTGGCCTGCCGGATACGCCGGACCACGGCCCGCCACCCAGTGGAAGGCCCGCTGCGCGTCTCTCATGTCCATCGACAAGGCAGCCGCTTCTACCGTACGTGTCGTACGGGCGGTAGCGACGCCGTCATACCGGCCATCGTGGCAACCGTTTTCAGCTGCTCGGCCGGCACGCCCCTGGCGGCGAGGGCGCTGACGATCAGATCGGGATCTTCCAGCAGCCCTTCGGCGCGCAGGTCGGCCAAGACCCGCTGGGCGCCGTCGCGTCCATGCCCACGGCTATATCCGTTGTTGCCGTGGAAGAGCAGCGCGTCCAGGTACTCGACCAGCTTCGGGTCGAGAGCGGGCGCGGTCTGTCCCGTGAGCAGGTCTCGGGCGCCGAGCGCCCGGGCCCACCCGGACAGCCGCCACGGCGCCGGATGCTCAACGACGGCGAGAGCCACGCCGTCAGCCAGACGCATCGCAAGGTGAAGCGCTGTGGGAGACGGCGCGTGCGCGATCACCGCGCCCGGCCGGAAGGTGAGGCGGTTCGACCTCGGCGAGACGTGCCGACCCTTGCGGTACCGCTCGAACAGGTCATGGCCGTGGTACTCCCCGATGCGGTCAGTCACCAGCACCGCAGGCCGCTGATGAGCGACGGCGGTCGGTTCCGCCCACTCCATGGCGATTGCCGCTGCCGCCTCCAGCGTGCGGTCCGCCGTGAACGGCACCCACGCCGCACGGAATTCGGAGTTCATGGTGAGAAGGTACGGCGAAGGTACGACAGGCTGTTGCTGGTAACAACAGCCCAGGCACCACGCGATGCTGGTGGAGGCCCGCCGCCCGCACCGTCAGCGACCGTCATCCCGTCGGAACGTCTGGAGAGGTCGGTGTCGGCTGCGCGTGGGCACGCCGCGGTAGCAGCCCGCGTTGAGGCTCGCAGCGAATCGCTCCCACGACCAGGGCGCGCCTTAGATTCAAGCGGGCCTGCCTGATGGGGTTGCATGAGGTCGATCGAGTGCGGCAGGCTGGCGTGCCACGGAGAGTGATTGGTCTGTCGCCGCTCACGGACGGCCGGCCAACGGTTGGACGGGGGACCAATTGGAGTCATCTGCGCCCCCTGACAAAGGCGGTAGGAGTCGCACGGGCTTCCTGCTCTGGTCTCTCGGAGCGGTGTTCGAGCTCCCGGTGATCGCGCTAGCGGTCTCCTCCTTCCCTGACGTGGCCGCCGAAGCGGCATTCGGCGTGGCAGGCTCGCAGGCTGTGGTGATCTTCGCCGTGGTGCTTGTGCTGACGGCGGTTGCCCTGGCATGGGTCGGGGCGGCAACTGGTCTTCGTCGAGTCGTAGCGGTGCTGCTAGGGATCACCTCGGGACTCCTTGCCGTGCTGATGCTCGGCTTCGCCACGAGCGGCACGTGGGTTGTCTTCGCGGTACTTCTCGCGCACTGCGCCGTCGCGACGGCGGTCATCGGATGGCTGCTCCTGCGCGGGCCGAATCCTGTTCAGCCGTCGTGGTTAGGGCGGTGATGGCCGCGTGAGCGACGAGATCCTCGCCCGTCTGCAGCAGATCCAAGGACACGCACTGAAGATTCAGGCCGCGATGCAGTCCCAGCCTTCGCCCAGCGAGGGACGTGGCTCAGATCCGCGTGGTTGCGTCGCTGTCGTGGTTGACCCGGACGGTCTGCCTTCACGAATTGAGGCGTGGGCCGGTTGGCAGCGGCATGTTGCCGCCGAGGAGCTGGGCTCCTTGGTGCTGCGCCTCTTCCGGGAGGTGGCTGCTCAGACGATGCGGGCGTGGTCTGAGTCCTTCGACCAGGAGGCGTGGCGGTCTCGCGCTGAAGCGGCGCCCCTGTCGGCCTTCCTCGCCGCACAGGCAACCAGCATGGTCAACCTGCACGGCGAGGCGGTGGACAGCCGATCCTTCCCGGGCGGCAAGTGGCCCTCGCCCAACTCATCCACCTACAGCGACGCTAGCGTGAAGGACGGGGACGCCGACTGGTCTCTTGCCTAGAGCAACCGCTGCTGGTGTCTGCCGGTCGGCTCGCTCGCCAACCAGATCTCCACAGCAGTCGGGGCGTCGGTCGCCAACTTCATCACCTCGTCGTCGGGTCTGGTGCGTCGTCACCGCAACCACAGGCCAGGCTGGTCGAAGGCCGGAGTCCGGAAGCTGTTCGACAGGCAAATGCCGCGCAACAACCGATGACCACCGGAACGGTCCGCTTCCTAGGCGCGCCGGGAAGAGGAGTCTCGGGTAGCGATACATCGACGGCACCTCGCTATGGTGTCTGCAGCGCATTGCACTGATCCACCTGTCATCGAGGTCTTCGCGGGTACGGGAGCGTTCCTCCGCGCGGGGGACGGTCCTCCGAACGCAGGATCTCGAAGGGATGGCGAGTGACGATGCGCCGCAACGGGCACTCAGGCCCGAGACAGAACCGACGGACCAACGCCAACCGGTGGCGGGATGTCGGGGAGTCGGTAGCACTGATACTCAAGGTGCTTGCCTACTCCGTCGGCCTCGCGGTGACGCTGGCCGGCAAGGGATGCGGGCCCAACTGACCTATCGGTCAACTGGGCCCGCGAGGGAGCGGGAAGGCCCTTCGCCTCGTGGCGTCGACAACCTGAGGCAAGGGTCTTCCTTCTCCAGCGTTACTGGATGTTCGTCCAGTGACGTTGGATATCTACCGTTGAGAAGCAGACTACCGTCGTCCTTGGGGTATCAATATAGGACACGGTCTTCCACACTTTCGTCGACCGTCGTCGCCAGTGACATGATCCCACCGTGCGTGCAGGTCAACGTCCCCCTGGGCGTGCCTCAGGTATCTCGCCCACGCGGCGCTGTCGCCAATTCTCGGCCGCGTCGTGGGACAGGACAAACCCCAAGACCACTTGATCGCCTCCCTCCGTCACGACGCTGAAGCTCCAGACGGTGCCGCGGGCGCGGTACAACTGACACCGCCCGACGGCGACAAGTGTGCGTGGACCCCGCGTCGCTCTCCTCTAACCTGAACGGCCTACGGGAAGGGGAAGACGTGGGCTGGTGGGAACGAGGTCAGGCTGGGCGGGGCGGCTCCTTGAGGTCGGTCGAGGCTGATGTCGCGCTGCTCCCGCTCACGCCGCAGTTCGAGCAGGAACAGCACGGGGGTACGTCGCTCGGCTGACCGCCACTCTGCAGGTCCCGGACGTTCGCAACATCGCGCTGACGGGTCGCTACGGCGCGGGCAAGTCGAGTGTCCTGAAGGCCTTTACCGACGAGCACACGGGACGGGTTCTCAACCTCTCCCTATCGACCCTCGGGCCTCCCGAGGAGGAGAAGTCGGTCACCAATCGGATCGAGAAGGAGCTCGTCAAACAACTGTTGCACAGCCAGCCGCAGCGGGCGCTGCCCCGCTCGCACTTCCGGCGCATCGATAAACCGAACCTCCGCCGGGCCGTCGGGATCGCCACGACACAGGTCGCAGTCGTCGCGCTGATCCTGTTCCTCCTCGGGTTTTTTCCGCGTCTGGTCGGCGCCACCAAGGAGCATCCATGGCCGGTGCGGGCCGGGGCGGTCGTCCTGTTCGGACTGTTGATGGTGGCCGTGCTGACATGGATCCGACAAGCCGTCCACAACCGCGTCGTCTCTAAGGTGTCCGCCGCCGGGGCTACCGTCGAGCTGGGCGCCAAAGAGGTCAGTTACTTCGACAAGTACCTCGATGAGATCGTCTACTTCTTCGAGTCGACGAAGTTCGACGTCGTCGTTTTCGAGGACCTCGACCGGTTCGACGACCCGGGCATCTTCGAAGCGTTGCGCGAGCTCAACACCCTGCTCACACCTCGCACGTCGCGCGGGGCCGGACGATCCGGTTCGTCTACGCACTCAAGGACAGCATCTTCGAGCGACTCGGCAATGACACCGGGCAGCTGGACGACGGCGCCTCCGCCGAGTCGGTACGGGCGAACCGCACGAAGTTCTTCGACCTGGTTGTGCCGGTGGTTCCGTTCATCACCCACCGCACGTCACGTGACCTGCTCACCCAGCTGCTGGCCGACCGATCCCTCGTTCCGGTGTCACCCGACCTCGTCGACCTGGTCGGACGGCACATCAGCGACATGCGGCTGCTGAAGAACATTCGCAACGAGTACGCCGTGTTCGCCGCACGGCTGATCACCGCGAAGCGCGGTGTGCCCGAGCTTCGTGCGGACTCGGTCTTCGCGATGATGGTCTACAAGAACGTCCACCTCGGCGACTTCGAGCAGATCGCACTGGGCCGCAGCGACCTCGACACGCTCTACAAACTCAGCCGCGATCTGGTGAATCAGTCCATCGCGAGGCGACGCGCCCGCATCAGCGAGATCGCCAATTCCGCAGCGCTGGCCGAGGCGCTACGGGAAAAGTCCGAGCGTTTCGCCGAGCGTTTGAACTGGCATGTCGATGCCATCCGACGGTCCGGAAACTATCAACAATACACTCTCTCGAGCTACACAATCGGCACCGAAACCTTCGCTCCGGCTGATGCCGGGACCGACAAATTCTGGCAGATGCTCATTGCCGACGGGAACGGACCGACGGCGAACTTCTACCATTACGGCTCACAGTTGCCCGTTCGCATCCCAATCGACGACATCCGTCAGCTGTTGCGGGCTGAACTTGATCTGGACGACTGGGACCGGCGCGAACGTCAGGCGTTGGACGCTGAGCGTGAGGAGGCGGTCGCCGAAATTACGGCGTTACGGAGGGCCGACTTCGTCGACCTCGTCGCGGATCCCGCCTTCACCCTCGGCCGCGGCACAGCGGAGGTCACCTTCGAGGCCCTCCTCGGGGAGACGATCCGCTCTGAGGTCGCCCGCGACCTGATCCGCCGCGGCTTCATCGACCAGAACTTCGCCCTCTACGTGGCCCAGTACTACGGCGAGCGCGTCTCCATCCGTGCCATGAACTTCATCGTGCGGCACGTGCAGCCCAACATCCCCGACACGTACTACGCCTTCAACGGGCCGGATGACATCGCGGGCGTCCTGCGGGAGACCAAAGCAGACTTCCTCGACCTGGACAGCGCCTACAACATCGAGATCCTGGACCACCTGCTAGCAAATCAGCACCCTGGCGCCCGGACCGTCCTCAAGCGCCTGGCCGAGATCGACGGCCCGGTCGAGCAGGCCTTCCTCCAGGCCTACCTAAGTGGCGGAGCGCAGGCCGCGGAGGCCGTCCGGCGACTGTCCGCCACGTGGCCGCCGATCTTGAGCCGGATCCTGCAGGTCCCGGACCTGCAGCCGGAAAGCCGGCTCGACCTGATCGACGAGGCAGTCCCGCACGCCGATCCAGACCTCGATCGGCAGATCGAGGAGCAGGTGACGACCTATCTCCAGGACAATCACGCTCGCCTGGCCTGCCTGACCCGGCCGACCGACGAGCGGTCGACACGTAACGCGGTCGCGCTGCTGCGACAGGCTCGGGTGGTGATCGACGACCTGACCGTTCTCGGTCACGACGTAAGTGCTCTGGTCGTGGCCGACAGCCTGTACACCCTCACGCCAGGAAATCTGCGCACCGCGCTGGACAATCCGCCGAGCCTAAGCCTGGACATCGTCCAGAAGACCGACCCCACCGTCTACGACTACTGCATCGCCAATCCCGCCGCCTACCTCACCGCAGTCGAAAACGACGGGCCCACCACGGTGACGGTCGCGGATCCCAGCACCTTCGCGGACATCGTCGCGGAGACTTCCAGCTGGGAGACGGGCCTGACAGAGCGACTCTGCCGCGCCGCGGCGGCGCAGTGCCGGATCGACCGTCTCACGGACGTACCCGCGGAGGTCTGGCCCGCGCTGGCCCGCTCCCGGCGGTTCCCGGCGACGGTGAACAACACCGCCGCTTACATCGAACAGGTCGGCGGGGTCGACGCCGATCTGGCCGGGCTGCTCGTCGACGCAGGCGCGATCGCAACTCCCGAGGCAGAGGCGGATCGGCTCGCCGAGCAGAAGACACAGGTCGCCGTGACGATCCTTCGCAGCAGGGAAACGATTCCCTCCGCCGAAACCCGTGCCACTCTGGTCGCCACGCTCGCCCTGACCGAGTCTCTCGCTGCCAGCCGCGTCGAGCCTGAGAACGGCCTCCTACTCGGCGAACTGCTCCGTTACCAGATTTGCGACGACACCGCCGACCTGTTCCAGCCGTTCGCCGGCGGCGACTGGGACACCCTGCGGCACGGCATCGAGTGCTCGACGAACTTTGCCGACTTCGTCACGCCCGCCCTGCTCGACGAGGACATGACGGCCCGGTTGCTGGGTAGCGCCTCAATCAGCCCGACGGTCCGGCAGGCTGTCTTGCTCCGGCTGGACGAGTTCGTACCGACCGATCATCGCGAGGCGCTGCGAGCAGCCGGGTGGTTCGCCGTGACGGCCCAGCCACTGAACCCCACCCAACTGGAGCGCATCGCCCGAGTGACCTGCGACGCGGAGCTGGTGGTCCCGTTGGTCGATCAGCTCGGGAACGCCATCTCGACTGACCAGACCCTTTCCGTCCTCGCGTACCTCGGGCACGGGTACGCCGATCTCACCACCTCTGGCGCAACACCGACCTTCCCGAACGATTCCCATCACTTCCAGGTCCTCACGCGGCTCAAGGAGGAGGAACATCTGTCGAGAGTGACCCGGCACCGGACCAAACCCCAGATCAGCGTCACGGTCGCCTAAAAATCGGCCCCCTAGGGCACTGATCTCCAGCACCGTGGACGACAGCGGGCGGTGCCTCATTGCAGGGAGCTGGAACCGTTACCGACGCGATGAGCATGAGCAGATCCACCATTGTGGCGGCGGCCGTACGACGCATCGTCGCCGACAACCAGCACCCGTAAGGCAGAACGATTCCCCTCACCGCCCCGTCCGGAGCCAGCGGTGGTGGCCGAGGCACCCACGCCTGATGCGACACCAAACCCTCGAGGGTGCCACGCAGCGTCTCGACAACGCGGTTTTGGTCTGGCGGAGTAGCCGCCAGAATCGCTGCCATATTCGGGGATCGATCAGGCCTGCTAGCCTGAAGATGATCCGGCCGCGGAGGGCTGGAAGTAGCGCAGGCCACCCCCGGACCTGGCAAGCGCTCCGACCAAGGGTGTGCTACGCCCGCTCCGCCAGCAAGCCAACTCCGTCATAGACCGAACTTGTGTGACAACCGCTGGCCGGGCAGCGCGGAGGGTCACGCATGCCTCACACAGCTCACACCGCCCATGCCCGTCTCCGGGCGGCGTACACCGGCGAGCACATCACCGCAGCCCGGCAGGGCGTCGGACACATCGGCGACCTCGGCTTGGACCGTTGCACCGTCCCCCAACAACGACTACGCACCCTTCTCGCGACCTACTTGTTCGGCGGGGCGGTCGCCGGGACCTCGATCGTCAGCCGCCTGACCCACTACTCGCTCACGATGTCTCCCCGCATCGACGACCTCGTCGTGGTGACCGACTGCCCCACCAACGTCCTCGGATACCTCGTCCCCAGCGGTGAAGAAACAGGGGCCGCAGGGCTGCCAGGGCTGAGACTGAACCAGGCCGACGGCAACGAGACCTACCGGCTGGTGCACCTGCCCACCGGCGCGCGCATGACCGTCACCGACCAGCATCGAGGAGTGTTCGACGACGCCCGCTTCGGGGTCTACTCCCGCGACACTGGCGATGGCTACCGATGGTGGACGCCAGACGTGCCCCTCCACGCCACAGAACAGCACATGCTGCGGTTCAACCCTGTCCCCAGCAAAGGGGTCGCCGCGATTCTGCGGGCACTGGCCATGCGCCTCGACGCCCGCGACATCGCTGGACGCTGGGCCATCGGCCACTGGTTCTCCGACCCACTGCAGCGGCCGAAACCCACCAACTTTCACTACTTCCGACAACGCCGCCTCGTCGGAGCCGGCCGACGGTGGCTCCTGCAATGGGACAGCTACCCGTACCCCCAAGACCTCGTCAGCATGCTGCTCGACGAGACCATCGGCCTGCCGGGCATGACCGCCACGGAAGCGGGCAAGGCCTACGACCTTCACCTCAATGGCCACATACTGCGGATTCAATCCAGCTTGGACCGATAGCTCACCACAACGGGCGGAGCAACTCACGAACAGCGGTCCGACTGGACAGGGACCATCTAGCTGATCGGTGTTGCTCCGCCCTGGGTTTTGACCCGGGATTGCTCTCGGCGGCGGGGGAGTAGTTCGGCGGCGGCTTCTGCTTTGGCGCGTTCGACGTTGAGTTCGGCGATGACCGAGGTGTAGACGTCGGTCATGGCGGCCGAGGAGTGGCCGAGGAGTTCCTGGATGTCCTTGAGGTCGGCGCCGACGGCTTTGAGGTAGGTGGCGGCGCAGTGCCGCAGGTCGTGCAGTCGGATCGGGGGTAGGTCGGCGTCGCGGACGAGGGCTTCGAAGCGGTCGGTGACGGCGTTGGGGTGCCAGGGCCCTCCGTCGGGTTGGACGAAGAACAGTCCGGTGTCGGGCCAGGTGTGGCCGGCGGCGAGTTTCCACTGGGCGCGGCGGGCGTGGTGGGCGCGCAGGACGACGCGGGTGATGCTGGCCATGGCCATGATTCGGTTGCCGGACTCGGACTTGACCTTCTTGATCACGGGTGTGTAGCCGTGGGTGGCCATCTGTTGGGTGACGCTGATCAGGGAGTTGTCGAGGTCGACGGCGGTGTCGGTGAGTCCGACGGCCTCGCCGCGGCGCAGTCCGCGGTGCAGGATGAGCGCGAATAGTGGGTAGAGGGCGATGTCGTGCTCTTCGGCGTGGTCGAGGAACGCGCCGGCCTGCTGCGGGGTCCAGACCATGACCGGGCTGGGCCGCTCGCCGGTGTCGCGCCACCGTTGTACGGCTTTGGTGGTCCATACCCGGGCTTTGGGACGTACGCCGGAGGGCAGCTCGATGTGGGCGGCGGGGTTGAAGTCGATGAGCCGGTTGTTGCCGCGGCGGATGGCGTCGTTGAGTGCCTTGCGCAGGGTGGCGCGGATGCGGTGCATGCTGGCCGGTTTGGTGGTGCGCAGGCCGCGGACGCTGGCGCGGATGGTGGGGTCGTCGCTCTGGCGGGCGATCTCGATGGCGGTGCTGCCCTCGGCGATGGCGGCGAACATGGCTTCGACGTGCTCCACCCGTAGTTTCACCAGGGCGATGGTGCCGAGGTGTGGGACCAGGTGGACGCGGATGTGCGACTCGTAGGCCAGCAGGGTGTTGGGTTGGACGCTGCTGAGGCTGCGGCGGGATGCCAGCCACGACTGCAGGTATTCACCGACGGTGGTCGTGACGGTGGCGGGCAGTCCGGCGCGGACCCGTCGGGCGATGGTGTCGCGGTCCGGCAGTGATGCGCCGGCGGTAACGGCGAGGAGCATGTCGGCGATCTCGGCGGCGACGGCCGGGTCGTCACTGGCGAGGGCGAGCAGGGCTTTGGCATGGTCGCGCTCGCCGGCGGCGGCGCCGCGGGTGTCGAAAGTGCTGCGGCGCAGTTGACGGCGCGCCTGGCCGGGGTGGGTCGGCAGTTCGAGTTGGTAGGCCCACCGGCCGTGGTTGGGGTTCCACACTCCGTTTGCCCGGCGAAGCTGTGGGCAGTGGTTGCCGAGTTTGCGGCCTTCGCCGTCCCGGCAGGAACAGCGTTTGAACTCGGACCCTTTCGGCCGCCTCAGGTGCCTCTCTCCGGTTGAGCGTGCGGCAGTAGGTGCCTGCGGGTTCGGTCGAGGGCGATCGGGGATTGCCTCTTCGCCTGCGACTTGGTCCTGTTCCGGCGCTGGTGCCAGCGAATCGCCCTGGTGGTTGGACGTTACCTGCAGGGCGTGAAAGATGGCCGCAACCGGCACCCGGTAGTGGCTGCCGAATCGGAGCACCGGGACCGGAAACTGGTCGCGCTTGGCCAGGTCATACGCGACTGAACGCGAGAACCTCATGATTCGCGCGGTCGTCGCTAGATCGGTCACCATGCCCAAGGCCGCGATCCGCTCGCCAGTCCATAGGTCGTCTGCGACATCGCCGTCAGCCCCGGTCGGCGATGCCGGGCCGGAGCCATGTTCGAAAGTCTTCATCGCAGAGTGGTCCATTCAGCAGCTAGGAAGAACGACGTCCGGTCTGGATGGGACGAGGTCAAGATGCGGGGCCGCTCCCTAGCCATGTGCTGGGACCTGCCTGCGAGACCGGCCGCTCGGCAGCTGCAGCAATGCCAACTTGCTCCTTAGTCGATACTCCGAATCATCTAATGAAATTGTGTGAAGGATTTCCGCGGCAGGGCGCGCACCGCTCCTGTGCCAGCCAGGCAAGCGGCTACCTGTCGGATGTAGTGATCACGAGCATGGGCGAAAAGGATCAGAACAGCGTCTCGTTGATCACCGCGCCGAGGTGTCTTCGACGGGGTATGGGCCTCCCGCAAATTTTAAGCCTAAGACGAGCCGTTCGAGCCTGAAGTGGGCATTGTTGTGGGTTTCGGTCTATGACCGTTCAGTCGCTCGGTCAGAATGTCAAATGACGTGGCCTGCTCGTAGGCGTCGCCGTCGCGCAACCGTTCACCGAGGAGATCCTCCAGCCGCTGCGCGGTGGCGTTCTGTTCGGCGATGAGGTCTCGAACGACAGCAGCGAGGCTTTCGTTGGTCATCTTGGCCGCGCCGCCGGCGACGGGGTTGTCGACGAGTTTCTCGAGGATGGTCAGCCACTGCCGGCTCATCCGATCTACGTATTGTGCGCGTTTCGCGTCCACGTCGTACTCGCAGTCGAGCTTGATCAACTGCTCCCAATACGGCTTGACTGCCTTCTTCACGCCCTCATCGAGTTCTACCCACACGTACGGCTGGCAGGCCACCCGCACTCCGTTGCGCTCGTACCGCCACGCCCCGCTGTCGGCGATGGCCCGCTGCAGCTCTACTTCAAGTTCTCTTGCGCGGTGCGCGACGACGTTGCGGGCTCGGGCGGCGGCGAGACGTGTCAGGGCTCGAACGGCGTAGGGCATGAAGTACTGGGCAGAGCCGCTGAGGAACTCCCTTGGTATCCCTTCGGATGACCATACGAATGTGGCGTGGACGCGAAACATGAAGACATAACCGCGCGCCGGCACGATGATCGGCGCCGGTGCGTCCCGGCGTTCGGTCAACCGGCCTGGCGGCGGTGGTGGCGGGGGCGGCGGGGGCATGGGGACAGGCTCGGGCCCGCGCAGCGCCGCCACGAGACGGTGCCATAGCGTCAGTAGCCAGGATCGGAACCGGCGCCAGGCGGCGGGTGAACTGGCCGTGTTGGTGGTGTCGGTCATGTCGTCACTTCCTCATCGCGGCGTCGAGCCATTCCGGTAGCCCGTCCTCGAACTGCGAATGCCGGGCGAGGTGGAACCTCATCCGGCGACCCATGCTTGGTAAGGCGGTGAGGTCGGTGACCAACGCTGCGGTCGCCTTACGCAGGGCTTCGTCGGAGTCAGCCTTGGTCAGCCATTGCTCGAAGGTGCTCCATGCCCTCCGCGACGCACCGGCTGTCAACAGCGCCACCTGCCAGAGGCGTACGAGATCGTGACTGTCGACCTCCTGCGCTGCGGCTCTGACCAGGAGTTCGGGAACGCCGCTCGGGGAGGTGTCGGCCGGTATCGCGGCCAGACTGAGCAAGGCGCCGGCGGCGTGCAGTTGTAGCTGTCGGTCGTCCGACCACTCCGCGAGTTCGAAGATGATCTGATCCGCCCTGTGCGGGGCGTAGAGCTGGTACACGCCCTCGGCGACCATGTACGTGTGCTGCTGCATCGGATCTTGGGCGATGCGGCGTAGGTCGGCGAGGCTCCAACTGAGATCCGGTTGTTGCAGCCCACTGGCGTACACGCGGGCGGCTGCGTCTCGCTGCAAGTTGCGATGCCCACTGGCCCAGTCTCGGACCTGCCCACGGACGAGATGACCCACCTGTCCGCCCATGTCAGCCGCGACCATCGCCCAGGCCGCTGCCTGCCGAAGCCGACTTTTGGGTGAGGCCGCCCAGCCGTCAATGAGGTCGGCGCAGACCCGCGCGAAATCATGGTGAGCGAGCAGGCCAGCCGCCTCAGCCGCCGCTCGCTGCATCGGCTCGTCATCCTCCGAGACCAGCCTGTCCAGCCACTTGAGCAGGGCTGGCCGAGTGCTGTCGAACTCATGCCACGCCTCATCGATGATGACGCCGCGCATGCCGCCGTCATGCAGCCAGGCCGAACGTGACGACCCGCCCCGTAACCGGGTGGCTTCTCGGCCCTCCTGCCAGTCCACCGCGAGCGGTCCGAGCAGCTCCGACACTGGGTGCTGCAACGCCAGCCGGCCCCAGTCCACCCGCTTGGCCTGCCCGTCGATCTCCTCGAGCAGGATGCCGGCCGCCTCGAAGGCGTAATGCAGGGACTGCCAGGCGAAAACGGCGTACGCAATCCGGAAGGCCCTTTCGTGCTGGTCAGCCCGTCGGGGCCGTCGGCTAGCGCCGCCGGCATCCGAACGCAGGATTTCCGCCGCACGAGCCCTGCGCCGCGGTTGCGAGCTACGGAGGATCTCGGCCAGTGCGCCGCCGTCGGCCGGATGGCCCTGCCCGACGGCTTCGGCGATTGGCACCACCTCGCGAGGTCCATAGGTGCTGTGCAGGGCATCGACGAGGTCGCTGTGGTGGAGATACCCGCGGATAAGTTCGGCGCTTTCCTCGTCGCTGAGCCTCAGTCGGTCGCGCAGGTGATGACCAAGATGAGCGCGAAAGACGGCCAGCGGTGCTGGGCTCCTGTGCTGCACCTCGGCGCTGTGCCGAACACCCGCACGCGAGTCGTCATGCCTGATCAGCAACAGGCTCGCGGACCGTCGTTGAAAGAGATCTGCTAGCAGGCGCATTACCTGGCTGTGGCTGTTGCCGGGCAGCCGGAGCACGTAACCGTGATCCTCCTCGATGCTGTCGCCCGCTCGGCGGAGTACTTCCGGCGCAACATCCCCCGGCAGCAGGATCTCATGTACTCGATCCGGGCTATGGCGGCAAGCCAGCGCCACGCAGGCGGTACTGAACCGCCCGGTGTGCGGCCTACCTGCCAGGCACGCCGTGGATCGCTGGCCGAGCTTCTCCCCGAGTTCCTCATCTGCGCCCGTCGCCGCGTACACCGCGAGCAGATCGGGTACTCCCGGCAGATCCCTGATGATGGGTTTCGTTGACGGTTGACCCGTGATAGTCACGACGTGAATCGTGTTGTTGTTGCCGACAGCGTTCACACCGCGGGCGTCGATCCCCGAGTAGACGGCTGAGAATTGGGTGCCGTACAGCTCGGCACCCACTCGTGGGTCCATCCGTAAGGAATCCGGGACAATCTCCTCCTGCTCCTCCCGCGACTCGGCTGTCGAGTCCGAAGCAGTCTCCTCTTCACGGCGAACCGGCTCATCTATCCGCGGCTCCGGCAGGGCTGCGTCGCCGGACGCCGCCTCTCCGGAGGCCGTACTGGGCGGCGACGGGTCTTCGTCAGGGGTGGTGTCGCTCATCGAGGCGAACCCCACGAGTCGAGGTCTTCTGGGCGGCCCGAGACGGAGATCGAATTGCCGTTGCCGATCGCGCCAATTCCCCGCGACCGGATGTCCTGGAACACCTGCCCACCACTGGCCGGCTGTGGGCGAGACCGGTCGCCACGGCGTTCGACGCTCTCACCGCCGCTCCCGTCGTGTGGTTGGTCAGAGGCGGAAACGGGAGGACCAGGAGGCTCGTAGGTGGTGGAAATACTCTCGCCCGGAACGTAGATCCAGGCGGTGGCCTCGAAGTGCTTCTCAGGTAGTCGTGCCGTCACCTGCTGGAAGTGCTCAGGCCGAAGATCCTGGTACTGGCGGACGATGTCGTGGTAGAGCCGGTCCGACACAATCAGCGCGACCGCAGCCCCCGGGAACTGCCGTAACGCGGCCTTGAGCTGGGGCGAGTCCACCAGTCGGCAGACTGTCACGACGGCGTCGCCTGGGTAGCCGTTCGCCCCGTCGAGATGAACCGGCCCTTCGTGAACACCGACGCGCAAACGGATACGTGCCTCAAGCCTGAGCCCACGGTTGTGTTCGCGCAACAACCGATCGAGGACCGGCGTAAGCCGCGTCACAACCGCCCGCTCGCTGGCACCTGGCGGGAGGATAGCTAGCTCACCATCGCCTCCCTGTTGGATCAACCAGTTGGCGCGGTCGAAGCCCAACTCGTCGCACGCCGTCGCCATGACCTCCCGAAAGGCCAGCTGCGCTCGATGCTGTAGGACGTTGTCTCGGCCGCTGTAGGACTCCATGTCCACAGCGACCAACACACGCCGGTCTGGGTCCGTGACGTAAGCCATGTGCTTTCCATCCCTCACTGGCTCGACAAGTCGTTCGAGACTCATCTCTACAGGCCGGCGGAGCTGGAAATCCCATACAAATACAGGAACAAGGTCCACTGTCGAGTCAGCGACAAGCGATACTTCGATCCCATGGCTCTCGCCAATATGGCCTTGACTCGAAGCATGGGAAGAAGCCGGAGAGCAAGCAGCGGCGAGGACACGTGGCGGGATCTTCATGTCGGCCTAGTCACGGCGGCATCACTGCAAGCCTCGATCAGACATGCGGACGCGAAAGCCTTGGCGCTGCTGACGGCCGAAGGAGGCATGGCCGCGACGGTCGTGGATCAAGCCTTGCCAGTCTCGCCGGATGGCAGCACAAGCGTTGCCGCCCTTACCGTGCTCCTTGCGGCCACCATGGTGATAGCCATGACGGCGGCCACCTGCCAGCTCGCGCTGTCGCTTCGGCCCCGTCTGCCCAGCGCTGGTGGTACGAACCGGTTCGGTTTCCCGGATCTCGTCGCGGTTGGCCAGCGGCCATCGATTGCCACAGCCACCCGGCACAGGAACGAAGCCTGGGATTTCGTGGTGGTACTCGCCCGGATCGCGATGGCGAAGCATCTATGCATTCGACGGTGTATGCCCTGGTTTCTCACGTCGCTGGGCTCCGCTGTCAGCTTGGTGGTCCTCAGAGCCTTTGCGGGTTCGATCACTTGACTGCTACTGCGGGGTGTAGCGACATCGACGCGAACCGTGAAGAATGATCTCTGGAGTCTGAGGAGGTGTACATGGAGGAAGTGCTCTGGCCATCCGCCACGTTCCTCGGACGCCTCCAACCGTCGACGCGAGAGCAACTCTTGGCGATGGGAGTCAGGCGCTCGGTGCGAGAGGCCCAGGTGCTTCTCCGGGAGGGCGCCTTGGAAACCCACGTGGTCCTGCTCCATGACGCGCTCGTCAAAGTCACGGCAGCACTCTCCGACGGCCGGCACGCCTTGCTGGCGATCCGTGTGTCTGGCGACATAGTTGGAGAGATCTCCGCCCTGAACGGCACACCGAGGACGGCGACGATCACTGCCTGTCGTCCATCAACCATCCGGATCATCCACCGCAACGCATTCAGGGCCTTCCTCCGCGACTACCCTGAAGCCGCCCTAGAGGTGGCCGGGATCGTCGCCGACCGTCTTCGGTGGGCCAACCGGCGACGGATCGACTTCACCTCATACCCTGTGCGAGTTCGTCTGGCCCGAGTCCTGTGGGAACTCGCAGCCGCCTACGGACGACGCAGCCCTCGCGGGTTGGTCATCGACATCCGACTAACGCAGGACGAGTTGGCTACCCTCTGCGGCGCCGCGGAAATCAGCCTGCAGAAGGCGCTCGGAGGCCTTCGGGCGGACGACGTTGTCGCCACGGGCTACCGCGAGATCGTCGTACGAGACAGCGAGGCGCTGCGTCTAATTGCCGAACTTGACTAGCTCTCAACCGGTCCCGGGCGGGCAGTTCGACCCGGCGGACCGGGTTGTCGCCGCTCAGCCCTTCTCGAACTGCGGCGTTCAACGCCGCTCGCGAGGTGTGGTGTGCACGTGGTGCAGGGTGCACGGGATCTGCGGCTGCCCGGCCCGGTCGTGGGTGACGGCGATCCGCGCGAACGCCGCCTTAGCTGCCGTTCGGTCAGGTCACCCAGGATCAGCTGCCCGAGGTGCGGAACCAGGAATACCGCCACGTCTCGGCGTGTAGGGCATCCCTGTTGTCGCGCGGATCGGGGTTGGTCGACAGCCAGCACCGCAGCCACCGGGCCAGGGGTTCACCGGCGGCCCGCCTGCTCCTCGCGTGAAACCGTCAGCAATTCGCGTGCGCCCGCCGGGCGGCTGCCGGCCTTCCGCAGGCAAAGACCGGCGGGCTCAGCGCACCCCGGTAACGGTACGTGCGGGCGGTTGACCTCGTCCTTGGACGAGGCCAACCGCCCGCCAAGCCGGAACTCCTCGGCAGGTCGGATGGCTGACCGAGGCGGATAGTCTGACACGGCCTCCTCCGGTGGCGGCTATTCGTACGTATGGGCGAGTGTCGGGCCTCTTCATGGGCTCACTGAGCGTTACAGTGTCGAGCCGGGCGCTCAGACCATCGGCGAACGATCACACGGAGCGAGTGTTTTGACGTCAGCAACGGCTTCAGCGGTGAGTAGTCGGGCGGCATCGCCGACGGGCACGAAGCGCGGACCCGCACGGTTCTGGGCCGTCGATCTCCACGTGCACACCCCGGCCTCACGCGATGTCGACACGCAAACTTACGGCGCGAGCGAGCCCCGTCAGATCATCGACGCGGCGATCGATGCCGGGCTGCACGCGATCGCCGTCACCGACCACAACACCGCCGGCTGGTGCGACAGAATGGCTGAGGCCGCCCGAGACACGACGCTCGTGGTGCTGCCCGGCCTGGAACTCAGCACGGCCGAAGGGCATCTCCTCGCCATCTGGGAAGAGGGCACCCCGGCGCAGCAGATCGAGGACGTGCTCGTTGAACTCGGGGTGCTCCGCACCGACCACGGCGACCTGCACAAGGCCCTGGACAAGGGGTTCATCGACACCGCGAAGGTCATCACCGCTCGGGGCGGCTTGGCAATCCCGGCGCACGCCGAGCGGGAGAAGGGCCTGCTCCGCCTCGCCGTGGCCGACCGCATCAACCAGACGCTTCTCGACGACGCCATCGGCGCGGTCGAGATCGTCGACCTAGTTGAGGTCGAGCGGATCAAGGCGCGGCTCGACGGCCGGCGCGAGCTCGCGGTCGTCCGCAGTTCCGACACCACCGCACCCGGTGCCAGCACCCACGTCCTGCGTGGCATCGGCCACCGCCGGAGCTGGATCAAGGCCTCGCGACCGGACTTGCGTGGCCTGCGGCATGCGCTGGCGGATCCGGCTCTGCGTGTCCGTCTAGAAGAACCCATGGCGTCGGAGCACACGGTGATCGAGTCTGTGACCGTGACCGGTGGGTTCCTCGACGGTCAGCAATTCGAGTTTTCGTGCGATCTCAACTGCCTGCTTGGCGGCACCGGAGCGGGCAAATCGCTGCTCATCGAGTTGGTCCGGTTCACTCTCGACCAGCAGACCGACGCCACCGACTTCCCACAGGTTCGCAAGGAAGTCGACTCCCGGCTGAAGTACGCGCTCACCTCGGGCTCGACCGTCGAGGTCGTGCTCACCCGCGGCCACGCGCGGTGCCTCGTACGCCGTGCGTACTTCGAGGACGGCTCCACCCAGCCTGAATTCATCGGCGACGCCGAGCAGCTGACCGGCCTGTCCGGCCGGATCGCGATCACCGGCTTCTCGCAAGGCGAGGTGATCGAGTACGCCCGGACTCCGGTCGGCCGGATGGCGCTCATCGACGCCGCCCTCGACCTGACCGAGTTCGAGATCCGCGAAACGGACGCGGTCAGCCAGCTCAACGACAACGCTCGACTCATCGGATCGCTCGAAACGAAGATCGCGCAGGCCCGCGCGAAGTTAGAGACCCTTCCGGAGGTCGAGAAGCGCCTGGAAGAGCTATCCGGCTTGTTCGACGGCGAGACCATCAAGATGCAGGCAAAGTGGAGTGCCGAGAAGGCCCTCTTCGAGCCCGTGGTCGGCATCCCCGAACTGAAGGTCACCGCCCGAACAGACAGCGGAGAGAAGTTCCGGGCTTCGGCCGCCATCGCCGACAACCAGGACCTCTACCAGCGAGCGCAGACGGCATACACACAGTTGCGTGAGGCGATCGAGACGGCGAACGCGCAGCTGGCGCAGGTGCTGCTGGTGGTAAACAAGGAACTCGTCGACATCCGACAGGAGTGGCACGACCGGTACCGGCAGTTCGACCACGAACTCGCCGAAGCGGTCAACCGTATCGATGTCGATAACAAGGGTCTCGCCGCCCTGCGCACCCGGCTCGTCGAACTTCAAACGGAGAAGGCGAAACTCGACGCACAGCAGACCCAGCTCGACGACGAACTCGTGCCGAACCTGGCCACGGCCACGTCCTACCGGGAAGAGTTGATCGCCGAGCTCATCGAAGCGCGCAAGGCGCGGCGCCGGCGGCGTGAGGACCGGATCAAGGCGCTCAACAGGCTTATGGGCGGCATCGTCCGGATCAAGATGCTGTCCGAGAACGACGACTCGGCCTACCTGGCCGAGCTGACGGCTATCGCCAAAGGATCGCGGCTGCGGGCTCAGGTCATCCAATTGATCTGCGAAGGGTCGATCCCGGTCAAGCTGGTCCGCTCGTTCCTCGATGACGACGTCAACGGTGTGTGTGACGCCACGGGCGCGGAGCGCAGGCACGTCGAGACGTTGTTCGAGTACGTGCGGGAGAAGGGCGCCATCGAGGACTTCCTGCGGATGCAGACCCTCGACCTGCACGACGGCCTCTCCGTCGAGTTCCGCAAACACGCCAACGACGGGTATGTGGCGATCGAGCGGCTCGCGCATGGCCAGAAGTGCACCGCCATCCTCATCATCGCCCTCGCCGACGGCAACGACCCCTTGATCATCGACCAGCCTGAGGACGCCCTTCACGCACCGTGGATCGAGGAATACCTCGTGGCGAAGCTTCGCGACCTGCGGGGCAGCCGGCAGTACATCTTCGCCACCCGCAGCCCTGGCCTCGTCGTCTCCGCCGACGCCGAAATGATCATCACTCTCACCTCCGACGCGAACAACGGTGTCGTCGAGGCAACCGGATCCCTCGAGCGTCACGACCTCAACACCCTGGCGCTGTACCACCTGGAAGGTGGCCCGGTTCCTTTCAAGCGCCGGACGGTCAAGCTGGGTTCGTCGATGTCGTAGGTCTCAGCGTGGCTGCCAGCCCACACGTGTGGCGAACGCGGCGTGAGAAGTTCGTTCGCTCTAGGACAGCGGCTCGGCAAGGTGGTGCAGCGTGCGATCGTTCTGGTCGCGGAACCAGCCCTGGGCCCAGACCTGGGCGTTGGGCCGCTGCCCGGTCGCAGTCTCAATGATGTGGCTGATGAGCCGGATCAGCCGCCACCGTGCACCGTCGTGCGCCCATTCAGCGGGCCCGGAACTGTCGTTGTGCCAGCGCACACGGGCGCGGTCGGGGTGCGTCGCCAGCCAGGCTCCGATGGTTTCACGGTCTTGGCCGACCTGGTCGGGTACGACGATGGTCAGTTCGGTGCCATCGGGGATGGTCTTGTGTGCGATCAGCCGATCCACAGCGGAGGCGCGGCGGACTTTCGCGGCCTGCGTGGCGACCTGGGTGCCACTGCTCGAGCGCGGACGGACCATGTACTCCTCCGCATCCGGAACCGGTAGGAGCCGTGCCACTGACAAGACGGTCTCTCCACCACTGGTGAGATAGAGCTGGTAGCGGACGAGTCGAATGTCAATTCCGGACTCGTACAAGTAGAGAGCGGCGTTAGTAGTCGTTGGTCCGAAGTCGCCGGCCATGAGGATGATCCGTGGCGTTCGCAATGTCTCGTCGGACACGCCTTCGGCCCATTCCTTCAGCTGTGCCAATGCCTCGTCGGTAGTCGTGTCGCCACCGAGGTGAGCGGCGTGAACCTCGGCGAGGCTGTCGAGGCTGAACAGGCGGGCCATGGCCGCATAGTTGATCGCCTGCATCGTGACGGTGTCTGGGGCGCGGTCCCGCTTGAGTTCGACGACGACGAGCCGTCCGGCCCGGTCCAGACCCAACACGTCGAGCCGGTCGGCGGCCGGCATGCCGCCGGCTGTTATCCATCGCCCGTATTCGAAGGTCACGACCTTCATGTCGCTGTCGATGACTTCGGGATGGTCGATGACCCACTGCTGCAGGTGTTGACGTTCCAGTAGGCCGGCCTCGACCAGCGAGATGCGCTGTGCTGGTACCGCGTTGACTCCGTTCACCGTGAACACGATTTCGTCAGGCACGGGCGGTGCCTCCTTGTGAGCTCGTTGGATTTCTTGGAAGGTTGAGCTGCCGCAGATCCGGCCCATGTGCGGAGGTATGCCCAGCCGGTCGTGGTCCTCGCCTCTGATTGCTAATCACCTGGTCGCCGTACTCGATATCAGCGCAAATCACAGCCCTACAACTGCCCGACGTGCCGTAGCCGGCGTTGCACTTCCAGGCTGCGGCTTGGGCCGTGCCGATACCTCGCCTGCCGGGCCCAATCTCTGCGCCCTCCTGCCGACTGGGGATAACCGGGCTAAGGTGCCCCGGTGTGCCATCGACGTGGACCTGCGCTGCGGCGAGGATCCCGTCCCCGCTAGCTCCTGATGCTGCCATGCCGGCATCGCAGTAAACCCTTCCTCGTACTCATCCCCAGGCGCGAGGTAGATGCCCGTGATCACATCGCCTTCTTTCGCACCTGCGGCTTGAACTCGCTGGTGCCGGGGAGCTACCTGGCGCCCTACGTCGCCTCCGCCCACGAGATCCTGCGGCGCTTGCACGTCGACTCCTGGCGCCGGGACGCGGGCGTGGGCCTGGGAGAGTTAGGTGCCCTCACCCGCCAGGTGCGAATGCACAAACTGTTCGACGGCCGGGCTTTCGCCTAGCCCAACCCAGAAGCCGCCGTAATGCATCGCTTGGAGGGTGGCGGATTCGGCCACCGTGACCAGCGCTGCGGCAATCGCGTCATCGGTGATGGTGCCGAAGACCTCGCGTCGCACAAGTTCGTTTGTGGCGATTGTGTCGAGCGCGGGCTGTGCGCGGAACTGGTGCAGCGCCGCGCAGTTCGGGTAGAAGGCCGATGCGTTTTCGCGAGATGACGCTGCCTGCGCCATCACACACCACCAGAGATCAAACTGGCACAGCGAGTTGAGGAGGAGATCGGTCTGGGAGAGGCTATCGACCGGCTCAATGAGGCTGGCTGGAAGATCCGGATGCAATGCGGGGTGCTGGGCGGTCAGGGCGCGGGCGAGAGAGATTAATTGACCGCCCCGTTCGGCGCCGTCTTGGGAAAGCAGCAGATTGGCTCGAGATGCGAACACCTGGCCGTGCTTTAACCAGGTCACGTAGACGTGGTGGGGCAGGATCGCGACGGGCTTGAACACCAGACACGGGAGGAATCGCCACGACTGCTGGCGGACGGCGAAGCTTCCGATCGCGAACAACCTCAGAAGCACGTTGAGCCAGTGTCGCGCGATGTCGCGGGTGCCGGCGACGCCCGCCTGAGCCGTGTTGTACGCCCTGTAGAGACCATCGATCACAATGTCGAACACGTCTAGACGGTCGTAGTGGATAGCCTGGACCGCGATGACGGCGAGCTTGTCGAGCGCTTGCTCCGAACGAGTGTCGGGTGCGGAGACACCGGGCATAATCGCCGCAACAGCGTTGGTCACGAATTGCCTGATCCGAACCGTACTCGTGGTGTCCAAGGACGCGACAACCGCCTCCGCGAAGACGTCCTCCTCCATCTCGAGGAGCAACGGCACGGAGGATCCAGCCGCCGTCCCGCCGCGCCGGAGTGCGTCGATGAGCCCGCGGACAAGGTCGTCGATGTCGTGCCGGGCTTCCTGGCGTACCCGCTCGCGGTAACGGCCGAGCAGGTCGTTCCAGTGCGCGTATCGGAGTCGAACGTTGGAGGTGCCTTCGCGGATCAGCACCTCACCCTCGTTGAACACGACAGCGATCCCACCACCATCCCTGGTGTACTGACCGATCGTCGAGACCGGCACAGGAAGGCCGTCTGGGTTGGGCTGTACGTATACCAGGACGATGGTCCGGCCCCGGACCTCGTGATGCTGGCTGAGGATGTGCACCGGGGCCTCGACGTACTTCGCGATCCTGTTACGGAGGTCTGCGGAGTCGAACTGTCGGACATTTACGGGGGGCTGATCATGGGCCGGCTGGCCCCGGCCATCCACGCCGATCACGATGTAACCCCCACCAGGCAGGTTGCCCATCGCGATGCAGTCTTTGACGAACTCCAGCGAGTCCTTCGACGTTCGGCTGCTCAGGTCGAGCGTCGCCTTGAAGTCCAGCGCGGTCTCCTCTGTACCTGCGGCGAGCAGTTCCTGTAGCTTCTCCGAATCGGTGCGGCCGTCAACGACGATCAAGCTGCGCTCCTCAAGTTCTGCCTGCTCGGGAAGTCGAGGCCACTGGTCTGCCTCGTTTGATACCACATCTGTCGATGGATGTGGGGGGCCGAGCGGCGCAGCAATTTTGCCCGGTCGCGGGACTCCGGGAAGCACGCTCGCCTATCGGCTGCGAGACCTTGCCGCCGTTGGTCTGATGTCGGTCTCACCTCCACCGACGACGGTGCGCGGGCTGACTGCGGCTTCCTGCGGGGCCTGCTCAGGGCGGTCGGCGTCGAGCGGGGCGCGGCCGAGCCGGTCGGTCACCGGCGCGGCGGAGCCGTGGTCGCCGATCACGGGTAGCGCTCCTCGGAGCAGATGGAGCCGATGAACCCTGTCAGCTCGGGGTGGTTCTGGAACCATTCCTCATGAGTGGACAAACGCAGGTGGTCGAAGCGCCGGTGGAGCAGGTTCTCCAGTTGCTGGCGGACGTGTTTGCTGTCTTCGGCGATGACGTGCAGCAACTCCAAGCCGTGGGGGTTGCTGCCGTGGATGGGGCGCATCCGCTCGTACGGGTCGGCGGCCTCACCGATCTTGATGAAGGAGCCGCTGGCGATGAAGTACACGCCGGCGTAGTGGTGCGGCAGGCCGGGGTCGCCGAAGCATCCGAAGACGGTCGACGAGGCCTCGATCATGGCTTCGGTCGGGTCGCCGTGGGTGCCGTAGCTGCGGATCTCTCGTCGGTATCGGGCGGCCAGCCGCCGCCGACCCTGGTATTCGCCGTAGGTGGTCATCGGTCACCGTCCCGGCTGGTGGTGAGGTCGTCAACCCTCACGTCGCCCCTGTCAAGATCTGGGCTAGCTGTACCCGGGTCTCGCGGAGCGCACCGAGCACGCGAGTGTGGCCGCAGAGTTCGGCGGTACTCCGCGAAGTCGCGGTCGCGGTCAACGCCGGCGGCCATTGCGGCCTGCCACACGATCGCCAACTCGGCCTCCCTCGCCGTGATCCGCCGTTCCAGTTCCTCAAGGCTGCTCGTCGCTTGCGATTTTCCCCGGCGGCGCGGGCCGTGGCCAGGGCGGTCTGCGCGGCGGCCAGCCCGACTGGGAATCATTGCCACACCGTGCGATGCCTACCGGACTGGCACGGCTTTGGTCTTGACTGTCGGCTTTGGCTCTGGCTTGGCTGGCTCGTCGCCTATGTCCTTGGTGGGCTTGAGGACTCGTACGTCGAGCATCCGGGCGCGTAGAGCCATGCTCGTGTCCATGGTCAGCAGCCGGACGGGCAGCGTTCGGGTGTAGGGCTGCAGCGCGAGTGTCCGATCGATGATTTCGTCGTCGGTGTCGGTCAGCCGCACATGGTGTGCGTCGTCGAACAGCACCTCGATGGTGACCTTGTCGTGGGGCACACCGCCGGCTTCGATGACCTCGTTGTGGTTGTCGGCCTCGCGGATCGTCACGCGTGATCGCGGCTGCTCCAGCAGCTCGTCCAGAACGCCGAGGGTGTGCGCGGCACGCCACCGGCTCTGTTGATTGCCCGATTCTTTGAGCCGGTCCAGCTCGTCGACCACCACCCGGGGCACCACGAGGCGTACCTCCTCGTTTCCGACGTTGAGCAGATCCGCAAACGCGATGTCACGGATCTTGTCGGGGTGGTGGATGAAGACGCTGGTGTCCACCACGATCACGTAGGCGTCGGAGCTCCACCTGTCGATCTCGGCCTTGAGCGCTGACCATGCCTGTTCCCACACGTCGGCCCGCTCGGTGAGCTCAGCGCTGAGTAGATCCTGGGTAAACCGATCGCGGCGGTCGCCGAACTCGGCCAGGCGCCAGAACCGCGCGGTGAAGATCAGTCGGTCGATATCGGTGGACCGGATCTGGTTGCGCAGGACGCGGGCGTTCTCGTTCGCCCAGTCCAGGTACTTGGTCAGATCGTGATTGTTCCTGATCGTTGTCTTGGCCCCGAACAGCAGGTCGAGCACGTGCGAGGTGTGGGCGCCGGGCGACAAGGTGACAAGCATGGCGACGATCTTGCCAGCTCCGCCCGCCTTAGCAGCATTGACGTTCGGCCGCATCGCAGCTGACATCGGATGACATTTAACCAAGACCAAAGCCATTCGCCGTCATCCGGCGGCGGATTGTGGAGGCGCACCTAGACCAAGGCGACGGCACTGGCTCAACAGTTCGTCTCGATCGACGGGTCGATCCTTGAGCACACCTCCTTCCCTTCAGGTCGAAGCGGTCGATCTGCGAGCCGATCGATCGGGCACCTACCGCCGACTGGCTGACGTCGACCAACGCCGCGGTAGATCCGTGGCTGCTCGGTGGCTGCTCGGGCGACGGGGGACGGGCGTGGATTTACCGGGACGGAGCAGGATTTCATCAGCTATCGCGAGCCCTCGCGCTAATCGATGGGTAGCGATGGTAGTCGCGCCCAGCGCCCGGACCAGCAAGGACGTGGTTGGACGGGGTTGGACTAGGGAGGTTGCGGACCGACTCGAT
This sequence comes from Micromonospora sp. NPDC053740, assembly GCF_040677775.1. Taxonomy (NCBI): domain Bacteria; kingdom Bacillati; phylum Actinomycetota; class Actinomycetes; order Micromonosporales; family Micromonosporaceae; genus Micromonospora; species Micromonospora sp. NPDC053740. Next base: position 59,198 of record NZ_JBFASO010000003.1, on the reverse strand, counting down.
TTGGCATATAGTGCTCTTTGTGGAAGACTAATATCTCCTTCGGACTACGGATCAGAAGGTTAGGGGTTCGAGTCCCTTCGGGCGCACAAGATCACAAGGGGCCTGACCTGCCAGAATGGCGGTCAGGCCCCTTGCTTGTTCCATCCCTTGTGGACAGTTGGGTGCTCGGTGGGTGCTCGTGCGACGAGCATCCCTTGCGTCCCGCCCTGTCCGGTGCGTGCCGGCCCAGTCCAAATTTCTCCAGCTCCAGCTGGGCAACCTGACGCCGCAACCGGCCCGCTCGTCAGCGGCCAGGTCGCTGGGCCGGTCGCCATCGCGCTCCTGCCGCAAACGATCGACCCAGTTGCGCAGCGTCTCGTGGTTGATGCCCAACTCCCGGCCTACGTCACGGATCGTGCGACCTGAGTCGAGCACCAGCGCAGAGGCCTGGCGGCGGAACTCCTCGGGGTACTTGCTCTGTCGAGCCACAGCGCTTTCCTCCTCCTCGGCAGGATGCCAAGTCAGGAGGTGTCCGGTCTCAGGGAGTCATTCACCTTTGTGGCTCGCTGCAGGCGATCCAGGTCGCCGCCCGGTCGTAGTCGTTGTACACGGACCAGGCAACGACTCCTTGTCAACTCTGCGGCCGTCAGCGCTTAGTCAGGAGATCTGCCACTCGATCGGGTGCTCGCCCGGAGCCGGGATCAGCGCGGTGAACAGCGGACTGGGCTTTGCGAGGACGGCGTTACGGAACTCCGCCCAGTAGCCGTCGGTGCCCAGGATCTGCTTGGCCCTGGGAATGGCTGCCGAGTCCGGTGCGGAGTAGTAACGTACCTTGGTGTTGTCCCCGTCGACGGCGGCTCGGTATACGACGTCGGCGGTGATCGACGGGTCGGAGCCGGTTGGCGCGTTCTTGGAGAAGAACGCATCGATTCCAGCCTGATAGTCCGCAGGGACGTCCTGCGCAATGTCGATCTTCGTGAAAATGCGGGTGGAGTGCTGTCCGGGCAGGACGGCCTTGACCGCGATGCCGAAGGCGGCCACCTCCAGGCTCATCCCCTCGCTGAGCGCCGCCACGGCTGCCTTGGAGGCGGCGTAGACGGCGCTGTACGGATAACCCTGCTCGGCGGTCAACGAGGAGATGTTGATGATCGTTCCGGAGCGCTGGGCGCGGAAGATCGGCAGGAAGGCCTGGCTGAGCGCGACCAGTCCGAACACGTTGGTCTGGAACTGCCGGTGGATCTGGTCCATGCTGCTCACCTCCACCGGCCCCATCTGGTAGAAACCCGCATTGTTGACCAAGACGTCGACCTGTCCGAACTGCTCCACGGCGGTCTGCGCGAAGGGCCCTGCCGCCTGCTCGTCATCGACGTCCAGCAGCAGCGTCCTGACCCGCTCCAATCCATCGTGCACCGTCAGGTCGGCCTCCTTGCGGACCGTCGCGACCACGTTCCAGCCTTCGGAGGCGAACTTTTCGACGATGGCCCGGCCCATTCCAGTTGCGGTACCGGTCACCACGATCGTTTTCGACATGGAGGGCTTCCTCTCCCATTAGTCCCGGCCCGGACATCCGTGCCCTCTATTGGCTTTGCTGCTGTCCGGGCAAGTGGTGGCTTGCTGATGCGTCCAAGTGTCATCGTGGTTTATCGGGTCGGCCAGGTTCGGTTCTTCATGGGAAAGTTCATCATGGGAAAGACAGTCCCAGGTATCCGCCGAGGCCCGGGGGTAGATTGGGTTTCATGTCCGAGCGCCCGGAGTCCAGCGTGAGCAATCCGCTTGCTGAGTTTCTGCGGGCCAGTCGTGCACGTATCCGGCCGGACGACGTCGGCCTACCCGACGGCGGACGGCGGCGCCGCGTTCCCGGGCTGCGCCGTGAAGAGGTCGCCCAGCTGGCCAATGTCAGCGCGGACTATCTGGCCCGGCTCGAGCAGGGACGCGTCACCACTGCGTCACCCGAGGTCCTCGACGCCCTCGCGGACGCGCTTGGTCTCGACCGCGACGGCCGGGAGTACTTGCACTCGATCGCAGGGCCGAAACAGCGCCCAGGATCCCGTACTCAGACCACGTCGCGGGTTGACCCGCAGACCCAGCGATTGCTCGATAGCCTGTACGAAGTTCCCGCCTACGTATTCGGCCGGAGACTGGACATCCTCGCCTGGAATCCCCTGGCCGCTGCCTTGTTCACCGATTATGGGGCACTGCCGGAGCGGCACCGGAACCTTCTCTGGCTCACTTTTCTCGATCCGGGTTACCGGGAATTGAACACCGACTGGGCCAGGGCCGCCCAGGAATGCGTCGCCTATCTACGTATGGAGGCCCGGAACTACCCGAGCGATCAGCGCCTGGCCGAACTTGTCGGGACTCTCTCCGTCAAAGACGCGGACTTTCGCACCTGGTGGGGCGGCCACCTCGTGACCGGCGCCACGCTGCGCCGCAAGATCTACCAGCATCCACTGGTCGGTCCGCTCATCCTCGATTCGCAGCAATTCGACGTCAGCGGCAAGTCCGACCAGCACCTCGTGGTGTTCACCGCCGAACCAGACAGCTCATCCCACGAGGCACTGAAGTTGCTCGCCCAGTGGACGAACACACCGGTGGCGATGGGACAGAGCCGAATGTGAGACAGAGCCGAAGGTCGGACAGTCCCGTGCCGCGCTGGTCAACCCACCACGCTGCTCAAGTCTGACTCGGGCGGGATCGCGTCGCGCAGGACCGCGACGAGTTTCGCGCCGTTTTTCCAGCATGTCCTCGGCGGCTGTCGGCGCAGGGCAGCCGCCTCGCCCGCCACCAAAACCCTTGATCCCCTTACTTACCAGGGTCTGAACGATCCGGGTTCTCTGCGAAGACCTGGGCCGCGACCTGGTAGCCGTCGAACGCGCGCGCTACGCCAGCGTAGGCCGCGACCTGAAGAAAGACTTCGGCGATCTCTTCCTTGGTGGCGCCGGCGTTGAGCGCGATGCGGAGCTGACCACGGAGGGGCTCCAGGACGCCGAGTGTCGCCGCGATGGTGACGGACACCAGTGCCCGCGTCCGTGTATCTAGGTGCTCGGTGCGCGGCCAGACGTCGCCGAAGGCGTGCATCGTCGCGATCCGTTTGAAGTCTGCGCCGTTAGCTGGCTCACCAGGGGTGGCGCCAAGAAAGCGCTCCAAGCGGAAGCCCAGCAGACGCTCAGCCGTGTCCAGCGCGGCGGCGTACCCCGGGTCTGTCGCCGCAGATGCCGGATCGCTCATCGTCATGATGTTCACTCTTCCATGTGCAAGGACGAAGCAGGCGAAATCCGGCATTTCGAACGTGACTGAGGGTCGCACCTAGTCAAGCTGATCAAGGAAGAGCGAGCCTGGGCCCATAACCCCCGACGTAGCTGGCCTCGAACTCAGCCGTCAGCGGACCACTCATGTCGACAGCAGCACTTGCCCAGATGGTGGAACCAGCGCGGATCAGAATCCCGCTACCACGGGCGCCGCTGCCCTCTCTGCCACGTCAACCCCGGCAATCGGCCCAGGTTGAGGTGGGGCTGTGGGTGCTCGGTGGGTGCACGGACGTCGGGGAACTGACACGGACGCTCTGGGGACGGGGCCGGACTTCTGGCCGCTTACGAGGCGGGCCAAATTATCGATCAACCTCCATGCGTGACGCTTGCGGGCCTTGGACCTGCACGGACGCGGTGGGATGCGGCCGGACTGAAGTGGTTGCGGTCGGACAGATCTTGCGATAGAGCCGAGCGTGGGAAGTGGGCGCGTTCACTTCGGACTACGGATCAGAAGGTTAGGGGTTCGAGTCCCTTCGGGCGCACAGAGCAGGGAAAGCCCCCGACCAGCCAAACGGCACTGAGCCAGCATCAATGACGCCCCGGATCCTTGCATCTGCGCGCCGCGCAACCGTGCCGCATCGGCAGTGAACATCTGGTGGGGTGTGTGCCAGCAGCCCCCGTTCCCCCGGACGGGGACCGCCGATGCCAACGAGGTGGCCTACGGCGCCTCGGCCGGCCGACGGACGCGTGGCCGCCCAGCGTGTGCCACAGACCGTTGCAGATGGTGAGAGCTACTTCACAGCCGCGCTGTGGGACATCCATTGTCGCCGCTGCGCCGTCGATCTAGGATCCGAACACGGATCGCTGTGGGTCAATCAGACCGTTGCCTTGGACTGTTTCCCGCGAGCGTTGTGGTGCCGAACATCGGGGGAAGGGTCGGCGAATGATTCGACATGCGCACTTGACGTTGCGAATGGGCGCCCGTGAGGATCACCATGCGGGCTTCATTCGGGGTAGCGCCGATATGGCGGCCCAATGGAATATGCCCGCCACGATTGTTCGCGGCCAACGGCGTTGAACCGGTTACTCGGACTCGACCTGCATCTGATCCGCCGGCTGTCCCGTGGCAGAGCCGCCCGGGCCTTCCTGCTGGCGGTCTTCATCGACGCGGCGGGTCGGGGGATCTTCCTCACCGGGTCGATCCTCTTCTACACGCAGGTCATCGGACTGACCAGCACGCAGGTGGGCACCGGCCTGTCGATCGCGGCGCTCTGCGGGCTGGTCTGCGTCGTACCCATCAGCCGGCTCGCCGATCGGGTCGGAGCGCCCCGGATGCTCATCGTGCTCCAGTTGTGGCGCGCTGCCGGCTTCTTCGCCTATCCGCTGGTCGACGATTTCAGCGGATTCCTGATAGCGGCGTGTTTCATCGGCATGGCCGAGAACGCGGCCACCCCCCTGCTGCAATCCATTGCCGGTTCGATCGCCGAGGACGATACGCCGGTCGGGACGATGGCAGCCGTTTCGGTGGTGCGCAACACGGCCTACTCCCTCGCTACGCTGGCAGCCACACTCTTTATCACCCTGGCCGACGCGTCGGCGTACATCGGATTTGTACTGGTCAACGCAGCGGCTTTCTTGATCACCGCATTCTTGCTGCTGCGGGTGCGCTCGGAGCTACCGCGGGGTGTCGCGGTACGCGAGCGCGGTGCCAGTGTCGGGGCACTCCCCTGGCGGGACCTGCGTTTCGTGTCGCTGACCCTGCTCAACGGCATTCTGTTCCTGCACGCTGCGATCCTGGGTGTCGCGCTGCCGCTGTGGATCGTGACGCAGACGTCGGCGCCCAAGCCGGTCGTCGGAGTCGTGTTGCTCATCAACACCGTCCTTGCCGTTGCGCTGCAGGTCCGATTCAGCCGTGGTGGTGACGACCTCGGTCATGCCGGTCGGCTCCAGCGCCGCGCGGGTGTGGCCCTCGCGGTGTTCTGCGTCCTGGCCGCGGTGTCGGGCGGGTTGGGCGACGTGGGCGCGACGGTTGTTCTGCTACTCGCCGCGGTGGCGTTGACCTTCGGGGAGCTGTGGCAGTCGGCCGGAGGATGGGGCGTGTCCTTCGGGCTGTCCCCGGTTGATCGACGCAATTTCTATCTCGGTCTCTACAACCTTGGCGCGGGTGGCTTCGCGGTCATCGGCCCGGGGCTGCTCACCGTTGCCGTCGTCGGACGCGGGCCGGTCGGCTGGCTGGTCCTGGGAGCCGTCCTTCTCGTCGCCGGGGTGCTCACATCGGTGCTCACACAGCGTCCGCCGCGTTCCCGGGAACCCGGTGACGCCGGGGTGCCCAGCCGGGCCGGAGGGGCCTGACCCGAGCGTGGAGTACCGCCACAAGGAAGGAAGTGCCATGCCGCCCGTGCAATTCGGTGTCGTCTCGCTGGGTGCCGCGTTGGGGGAACCGCAGGATGTCGCTGAGGTGGCACCGAGCTACGTGAAGGATCCCGAGCGTGTGATGGCGTGGGGCTATCGCACGTTCCATCGGGTCGTCGACGGAACCACGTCGGCGCACCTCGGCGCCCGAGCGGCCGCCCAGGCGTTGGAGCGTGCGCGGATCGAGGTCGGCGAGGTCGATCTGCTCGTGGTGGCCGCCAGCGACGTCCCTGACTACCTGCAGTGGGACGTCTCCTCGGCGGTGGCCCGGGAGCTGGGGATGGTCGGGACGCCGACCCTGCTGCTCACCCAGGCCTGCGCCGCCACGGTGACGGCGTTCCAGCAGATCGCCGGGACCTTCGCCGTCCGTGACGACGTGCGGACCGTCCTCCTCGTCGCGATCAACCAGGTCAGTGAGGGGCACGCCAACCGGATGAACACCAACACGTGTGTCTCCAGCGACGGGGCCGCCGCCGCGGTGTTGAGGCGGAACCACGCGACGTTGCGGTGGCTGGCGACCGACCAGTTCACTGATCCCGAATGCGTCGACTTCTTCCGGGTGGAGTACGGCGGGGCGGCGGCACCGATCGCCCCGGAGGGCCTCGGCAACCTCGAATTTGACCGGCTCGCCGCCGTCTACCGGCAGTTCCGCCGTGACCCCGACCACTTCACACGGTTCACCCGCGAGTTGAACCAGCGGGTCGCTCTGGTCGTGGACAACGCCTTCGCGCGCTCCGGTGTCGACCGGGCCCGGCTGACCCGGCTGATCTACCTCAACGACAACTACAAGGCGATGGTCGACGTGGCCGAGGCGGTCGGCTTGCCGCTCGATCGGACCAACTTCGAGCTGGGGGCGTCAATCGGCCACTGTGGCGCCGCTGACCAGCTGATGTGCCTGGACACCTATGTCGAGCGCGGCGATCTGCAGAAGGGCGACGTGGTGGCACTGGCCGGCATCGGGTACGGCATGCACTGGTTCTGTACCCTCCTGGAGGTCTGACCGCCTCCGCTCATCGCGGCAGAGAGGCCGCGATGAGGTGCATCTCCTTCTCCGGCTCCAGGTACTCGGCCCGAATCTCGATGGAACGCAGCTGCCCGAGGCTGCTGACATGTGTGCCGCCACACGGCATCGTCGCCACCGGCGAGATCTCACAGCGCCAGACCCGTTCCGCAGTGAAGCTGTCCGACGATCCGACGAGATGAACCGGGGCATCGGCGGCGACCCAGGAGGCCAGCAGATCGTTGGCGCGAGCGAGGTACGTGTCGAGGCCGGCGAGCATCCGGGCGTGGTCGAAACCCTTGCGTCGTAAAGACTTGCCCAGGCGGTAGCGGTCCACGCTGCTGCCCAGGTCGTGCCGGCTGTCGATCAGCGCGGCGGCGTCGAAGTTGCGGCTTCCCCGGGAATCCCGGGGCGCGTCCTTGCTCCACAGTTCTTCGGTGGCCTCGTTGAACGCGTACGCCACCAGATGGCACCCGGTGTGGGCGGCGCTCAACCACCGACGCCGATGATCGTCCACCGTCAGCTGGGCGGTCCGACCCACCCAGGACTCCTCCGGTTGCTTGACGATGAGGTGAGCGACAGCGAACACGTGCTCGGTGTCGCCACGGCGTGCGGTCACCTCAGGCCCGATGGACACGGCACCGTCGGCCGGCCGGAACGTGACGATCTGGGTGTCGACGACCGGGGTGACCTGATCGCCCACGGTCAGGTTGCCGTGATCTCCCGGTTGGTCCGGCCAGGCGGCGTCGACCGGGTGGAACGGGGTCGCGTCGGTGACGACGGCCCAGCGCCCGGAGCCGGCCGGCAGGACCGCCTCGATCCGCGCTTCAGCGGCAATGTCACCCCGGTGATAGGAGATCCGGGTCTCGGTGATCTCGTACAAGGCTTCTCCATCGAGCAACATGTGCGCAGTGCCTTCGACAGTGGGGCGTTCAGCTGGCGTCGGTGCGGCCGACGGCCGCACGCACGGCATCGGCCAGGTCGATACGGTAATGCTTGGCGAGCTCGGCGCAGAGCTGTTCGACAGTCACGTCGTATTGTTGACCACCTTCGTGTTGCAGGGCGTACCAGGCGAGCTGACATCCGATCGCGGCGGCGTCGATGTGCGACAGGCCCCAGTCGATGCCGGCGAAGAATCCGGCTCGGAAGGCGTCGCCACCGCCGGTGGGGTCGACCACCACCGGGACCGACGCGGCGGGCACCGTGGCGTCGCCGTTTTCGTCGCGGATCCGTACGCCTCGCGGGCCGAGTGTGGTCACCACGGTGCCGACCAGCCCGAGCAGACCCTTCTTGGTCAGTTCGCACTTCTCCAGAAGCAGGTCGAACTCGTATTCGTTGGTCAACAGGTAGCGGGCCCCCGTGATGAAGGCACGCAGTTGCTCACCCGGCATCCCGGCGATCTGCTGCGACGGGTCGGCTGCGAAGGGCCAGCCGGCCTGCCGGCAGCAGGCTGCGTGTCTCAGCATGGCGGCCGGCGAGTCGGGCGAGATGATCACCAGGTCCGGTGCGGCTCGGTCTCCACCGACGACGGCGGCCAGGTCCAGGCGATGGGCTTCGGCCATCGCGCCGGGATAGAAGGACGCGATCTGGCACTGCTGCTCGTCTGTGGTGCAGATGAAGCGAGCAGTGTGCTCGCCATCGACGACGAGCACTGGCGAGCAATCGACGCCGTGCCGTTCCAGGAACGATCGGTAGTCGGCGAAGTCGCGCCCGACCGCGCCGACCAGGCTCGGTCGTAGACCGAGCCTGCTCATGCCGTACGCGATGTTGGCGGCAACGCCACCACGACGGATCACCAGTTCATCGACCAGGAAGGACAGCGACACCGCGTGCAGGCGGTCCGCGATGACCTGATCGGAGAAGCGGCCGGGGAAACGCATCAGGTGATCCGTGGCGATCGATCCGGTGACGTAGAGCCGCCCCATGTCAGTTGGTCGCCGCGCTCTTCAGGTCGGCGGCGCGGTCAGTGCGCTCCCACGTCAGGTCCGGCAGCTCACGGCCGAAGTGGCCGTACGCTGCGGTCTGCTGGTAGATCGGACGCAGCAGGTCCAGGTCGCGGATGATCGCGGCCGGACGCAGGTCGAACACCTCCTTGATCGCCTTTTCGATCCGCTCGGCCGGCACGTTCTCGGTCCCGAACGTCTCTACGAACAAGCTCACCGGGTGGGCCTTGCCGATCGCGTAGGCCACCTGCACCTCGCACCGCTCGGCCAAGCCGGCCGCCACCACGTTCTTGGCGACCCAGCGCGTCGCGTACGCCGCCGAACGATCCACCTTCGACGGGTCCTTGCCGGAGAACGCACCACCACCGTGACGGGCGTAACCGCCGTACGTGTCGACAATGATCTTTCGGCCGGTCAGGCCCGCGTCACCCATCGGACCGCCGATCTCGAACCGGCCCGTGGGGTTCACCAGCAGCCGGTAACCCTCGACGTCCAGGCCGAGGGCCTCCAGCTCGGGAGCGATGACGTGGTCGCTGACGTCCGGCGTCAGCAGCGACTCCAACGAGATGTCGGCGGCGTGCTGCGACGACACCACCACCGTGTCCAGACGCACCGGACGCAGACCGTCGTACTCGATGGTGACCTGCGTCTTGCCGTCGGGACGCAGGTAGGGGATCGTCCCGTCCTTACGGGCGGCCGACAGCCGGCGGGCCAGGCGGTGCGCCAGCGCGATCGGCAGCGGCATCAGCTCCGGCGTCTCCGAGCAGGCGAACCCGAACATCATGCCCTGGTCCCCGGCGCCCTGGCTGTCCAGCGAGTCGCCGGTCCCACCCTCGCGCTTCTCGATGGCGGCATCGACACCCTGCGCGATGTCGGGCGACTGCGAGCCGATGGAGACGCTCACGCCGCAGGAGGCGCCGTCGAAGCCCTTCTTCGACGAGTCGTAACCGATCCGCAGGATCGTGTCGCGAACGATGCCGGGAATGTTGGCGTAGGCCTGCGTGGTGACCTCGCCCGCCACGTGCACCTGGCCCGTGGTGATCAGGGTCTCCACCGCGACGCGGCTCCGCGGGTCCTGTGCGAGCAGGGCGTCGAGAATTCCGTCGCTGATCTGGTCAGCGATCTTGTCCGGGTGGCCTTCCGTGACCGACTCGGAGGTGAACAGGCGGCGTGCCACGACGTGTCCTTTCGATATCGGCGCGTTCCAGGGTCAGGCGCGCCGGCGGAGGGGCGAAGGTCCTCAGTGGATCGGGCGCTGCGTGGCGGTGCCGGCGATTGCTGCCTGCCACGCCTCCACCGGCGGCGGATTGTCCATGTGCTCGGGAACCCGGACGTGGATGACGGACGGACCACTCCCGGTGGCCGCCTCCTTGATCATCACGCTGAGCTGTTCCGGGTCGAACGCTCGTGCCGCGGGCAGTCCCATGCCGTTGGCGAGCAGGACGGGGTCGATACGTCCGGGGTCGACCGCGAAGTAGCGCCCGCCGGCGTAAAGGTGCTGGATCATCTTGATCCAGCCGAGGGAGGTGTTGTCCAGGACCACGTAGGTGATCGGCAGCCCGAGCCGGCCGGCCGTCTCCCAGTCGCCGAGACCCATCGCCACGCTGCCCTCTGTGGTGAGGCAGAGGATCCGCTCGCCGGGGTGCGCCACGGCAACGCCGATCGCGGCCGAGATGGCGAAGCCCAGTGGCCCGTGCCCGCGAGGAATGACGACTCGCCACCCGTCGCCGGACGATTCCCAGAACGAGGCGAGGAACGGCGTGGGAGTTCCGGCGTCCGCCACGACCCAGGTGGACCCGCCGAATTCGGCATGCAGCGCACGAACCACGTCCCGCGGCTGAAGCCGCTGGTCACCGGGGTCCGGCAGTGGCGACGAGTTCGCCGTGACCCACAGTTGCCGGGCGGTGGCGAGAGCCTGGATCCGATCGTCGCGCGTCTGCTCGTCGGCGGCGGGTAGCGCCTGGCGGAGCTGGTCGAGAGCCGTCCCGACGTCCGCGATCAGGGGCGTGCTTCCGGGGTAGTTGCGTCCGGCCCGCTGCGGAGAGAGGTCGATGTGCGCGATCCGGGTGCCGGAGCGTGGGGGTGCCGTGAAACTGGCCGTATCGGTGGCGTTCGCGCGGGTTCCCGCGAAGAGGACGAAGTCGGAGTTGCGTAGATAGTCGTTGGCGTACTCCCGGGCGCCGTTGGCGCCGACGACGCCGAGGGCGAGTGGGTGGTCCTCGGCGAGGGCGCCCTTGCCGTGGATGGAGGTGCCGACCGGAATGGCCGCGTGCTCCGCGAGGTCGGTGAGGGCGCGCCAGGCACCGGACAGGTGTACGCCGCCGCCGACGACGATCGCGGGGCGTGCGGCCTGTGCGATCTGTCCGGCCACCGTGTTCACTGCCTCGGTCGGGGCGAGGGGGCGTGCGGCGGGAACCGTGCTGCTGCCGGTGGCGACGGGCAGGTCGGCGGTCTCCTCCAGAACGTTCTCCGGGATGATCAGCACTACCGGGCCGGGACGGCCGCTCGTCGCTGCGGCGACGGCCTCCGCGACCGCGCCGGGCAGGTCAGCTGCCTGGTCCACGGTTCGCCGCCACTTGGTCACGCCGCTGAACAGTGCCATCTGGTCGATCTCACTGATGGCGCTGGTGCCCCGGCTGCCATGCGGGTTGTCGGTGCTGATCGCCAGGATCGGGATGCCGGAAGCGAAGGCCTCGCCCAGACCGCTGGCCAGATAGACGGCGCCCGCGCCGCTGGGCGCTTCGCAGACCCCGAGGCGGCGGAGGGTACGGGCGTAGCCGTCAGCCATGTACGCCGCGTGGCGTTCGTCGCGGGCCAGCACGTGCCGGACGTCCTGCGGGCGCCTCGCGATGACGTCGTAGAAGTGGATGCTGGTGTCTCCGGGGAAGCCGAAGATCGTGTTGACACCGTGCCGCACCAGCGCTTCGACCAGAAGTTCCGCGCCGGCGCGCGCCGCACCCTCAGCTGCGCTCATTGATCTCTCCATGGGAGTCGCTAGGCGAATGGGACGAAGAAGAAGGTCCGGCGGTAAGAGAACCGGCCGGATCCGGAAACGGTGAAGAAGTCGGCGAAGCCGATTGTCGAGTGCTGCCCGTCCAGGGTGATCCGGTCCGCAGTGCCGTGCACTGCCACCTCCGGCCCTTCTATGATCAAGGAGGAAAGGTTGTGCCGGCGGCTACGAATAGGTGGCTGGGAACGGTAGAACGCAGATATGGCCGATCGCCCGATAATGGACTTCTGGCCTGGCCTGTCGTAAATGGAGTCCGGTTCGAAGAGAAGCATCATCCCATCGATGTCATCGGCGTCGACCCGACGGTAGTAGGTGCGCACCACGTCGTCGAGGTGAATCCGATTCATCATTTGCGGCACGGACATCTCCGGCAATTATTCGCGGCTCACCACAGAGCGGCTCCGGTCGTGGTGATCACCGGTCAGGGAGGGGTGACGGGCTGACGCGTTAGTGGACGAAATGCATGATCCGACATCATCCTCACATTCGTTGCCCCGCTACGTGTGGCGCTCGTCACAGACGGTGCTCGTCGGGGGCGGCGGTGGCGTGGGGCGAGGTGACGCGGTGCCTCCATTGGCATCGATGCAAGTGATCTTAAAAGGTGGCGTTTCGTGTGCTGGGACGACATGTGTACGCGGCGGCCAAGGAGCTGCGACTTTGCAGGAATGTCACCCGCCGGACCTTCGGCACGATAGCTCATCGCGCGTCCGGTGTGGGGTACGTGGAGCGTTCTCCAGTCGCTGATCGGCATTTAGCCTGGGCGTCGAGTCGCCGTTCCCACATCTTAGGAAACATTGCTTGCACAGCTAGGGGTGCATGTGCTTGCATCGATCTCTGTCGGGCTGGGGTCCGAACTGGCGAGAGTGGCCTGGTGCTTCCTGGTCGTCTCGATGCATACGGGGATTCTGACTAATCACTTGAACCGTCAAGGCGATACGACGCGTCGATGTGTGCCATTGTGCACGCGGTCGTACTCGTCACGTGATTCTGTGAACAACCGGTAGCAAACGGGGGGAAAATGAGCACGGAAAGTCGGCAGAACACGGAACTTCTGGATTTTTATCGCCCGCAGGGCGACGGAGAGCCGAATCTCTTCGAGATCTGGGAGAAGGGCGGAGCCCGTGGCGACTCGGTGACGCCGTCGACCTACTCCAGCGAGTACCGCCGCTGGATGACGGGCGTCCTGGTGAACCAGTTGCGGAGCAACAAGGCCACCGGCCTGCTCAGCCTCGGCTGCGGAAACGCCGTGGTGGAGGCGGACACCGCCAAGGCCGGCTTCCGCGTGTATGCGGTGGACGCGTTGGAGGAGGCGGTCGATCTCGCTCGGGCCAAGGGCCTTGAGGCGCAGCAGGCGGACCTGAACACCTGGACGCCTGACGAGAAGTGGTCGGTCATCTACATGGACGGCGTGCTCGGGCATCTGTACGACCCCGAGAACGGACTTCAGCCGATCCTGAAGCGCATCCACTCGTGGCTCGAACCGGGACCTGCCGGCGTGGCGTCGTTCGTGGCGTCCAACGACGACACCCAGAACGACTCCTGGGTGCAGGCGGCCTCGAACGTCAAGGGCTTCTACTGGCTGTCCACCGGCTACCTCGGTGAGCAGGCGCTCGCTGCGGGCTTCGACCGAGTCGAGATCCAGCACTTCCACTACCAGCGCCCGCAGTCGGGTCCGCGCCGGCGGTCCGTGGTCGTAGCACAGCTGCACGCCTGATCGGGAAGCGTGTGATGAGCGTTCTTGAGCTGTGGTTACGCGAAGAGATCAACCCGGACGAGCACCGTACCGTCCTGACCCCTGATGACGCCCGGGTGCTGATCGCCGACGGCGTGCGGCTGACCGTCGAGGAGTCGGCGCACCGAATCTTCGACACCGGGGAGTACGCGGCGGCCGGTGCCCGGATCGTCGCGGCCGGCACCTGGCCGGAGGCGTCGGCCGAGACCGTCATCGTGGGGCTCAAGGCCCCTGCCGACGAGCCGGAGCCGCTGCGCCACCGGCACATCTTCTTCGGGCACGCCTACAAGGGTCAGCGCGACGGGGCGGCGCTGCTGCGCCGCTTCCGGGCCGGTGGAACTCTGCTGGACCTGGAATACCTGACCGACGACACGGGCCGTCGGGTCGCCGCGTTCGGCTACTGGGCCGGTTACGTGGGCGCGGCGTTGGCGCTCCTGCATTTCCGGGGCCGGCTCGTCCCGCCCCTACGGACGATGAGCCGCCCGGAACTGGACGAGGCTCTCGTCGCGTCCGGGAACGCCCGTGTACGCGCCTTGGTGATCGGTGCGCTGGGCCGGTGCGGCCGGGGCGCGCGAGACGCGCTGTCAGTGGGCGGAGTCGAGCCCACGGCGTGGGACGTCGCCGAGACCCGCGATCTCGACCGCCGGGCGATCCTCGACCACGATGTGCTGGTCAACACCGTGCTGTCGAACGAACTCGCGCCTCCGTTCGTGCGCCCGGAGGATCTCGACGACCCGGCTCGCAAGTTGTCAGTGATCAGCGATGTGACCTGCGACGTAACGTCCGAGTTCAACCTCCTGCCGATCTACCGGAACCCGACCGACTGGGCCCGGCCGGTGCACCACCTGCGTGCCGAGCCCGCGCTCGACCTGCTCGCCATCGACAACCTGCCCTCGTTGCTGCCGCGTGAGGCGAGTGCGGCCTTCTCCGCCGACCTGCTGCCGCACCTGCGCACCCTGCCGGACGACACGCCGGTCTGGCGACGGGCGTACGACCGGTTCGCCGCCGCGACATCTGAACTCGACCTGATGGGAAGCCCGTCGTGACATCCACCCTCACTGAGCCGACCGGACGGGTTCACTGGCTCGGCACCGGTCTGTCGACCGGGAGCGGGCTCGCCCTGGTCTGCGCCACCGCTACCGGCACCACGGTCTGGGGACGCAGCCGCGAGAAGGCGCAGGCCTGTCTCGACCGGCTCGGGCTCACCGGCCAGGCCGACGCGCGGGAACTCGGCTGGGAAGCCCTCGCCGACGCCGTACGCCCTGGTGATCTCGTGGTCTCCATGCTGCCGGCCGCGGAGCACCCGACAGTGCTGCGGCTCTGCCTGCGCCAGTCGGCGCACTTCGCCAGTTCCAGTTACGTCTCCGCGGAGGTCGCCGAGCTGGCCGCCGACGCGCGACGAGCCGGGCTCGTGGTGCTGACCGACGCGGGGCTCGACCCCGGAATCGATCATCTGCTGGCTCATCGGCTCGTTCAGGCCGCAGAGAAGGCCCTCGGCGATACTCCGGCGACTGTGTCGTTCACGTCGTACTGCGGGAGCTTCCCCGCGGTGCCGAACGACTTCCGCTACCGGTTCAGCTGGGCGCCGCGGGGTGTCCTGACCGCCCTCGGCACCCCCGCCCGCTTCGTGGAGGGTGGCCGCGAGCTGACCGTCGACCGGCCGTACCGCGCTGCGGAGAAGCTTGTCCTGGGTGGCGAACCGTTCGAGGTCTACGCGAACAGGGACAGTATCCCCTACATCACCACATATCAGTTCCCTAAGTCCTGGGAGGTTGACACCTTCGTTCGCGGCACGGTCCGGCTCGACGGATGGACCGACGCCTGGCAGCCGGTCTTCGCTCAGCTGGAGAACGGCACCGCCGACGAGATCACCGCTCTGGCCGCGCGGCTGGCCGAGCAGTACCCGGCCACCAGCGAGGACCATGACCGGGTGGTCATGTTCGTACGGCTGGAGGCGGTTACCGGCGACGGAGCGCGCTGGGCCGGCGAATACACGATGGACGTCCAGGGGGATGCCACCGAGAACGCGACACCTCGCCTGGTCTCCGTGGCCCTCGCCGGCGGGCTCGCCGAGTTGCTGGCCGGACGGATGTCTCCCGGTCTGCACCAGGCGACCTCCGACCCCGGGTCGATCGACAGCTGGTTGGACTTCCTGTCCGCCAACGGCGTCGCCTGCCAGGAATATCTGCCATAGGCCGATGATCTGGTACATGGTTGGAATTCGATCGCCTCATGGTGTTCCGAAGTAAGTACACTTCGGACGGTCTGGCGCGGTTCACAGCCAGTTACGGGGAGGCCAGGACATGGCGCAGCAGTCGGAGACCGGGCAATCGGCGACGATTCGGCGTGGCATTCTGCCGCTGCTGATCTTCGCCGCGTTGACCGCCGCGATGGACGTGTACGGCAGCAACCGACTGCAGGTGGTCAGCCCGGAAAGCCTCACCGCGGTCTCCTTCACGCTGACGGCGGTCTTCTTCCTCGTCCTGGAGGTCGTGCGTAACGGCACAGCGTTCCTGACCATGCTGCGTGATTCACGTCACGACGTCATCGCCATCAACATCACCACCGCCGTGACGTGGCTCGCCACCTTCTACGCCCTCCGCAACCTGGAGCCCGCGGTAGTGAACGTGGTCGGCCTGGCCCTCGGTCCGGTGTTCATCCTCGTGACCGGCGCGATCCTGCGCCGGGGGGCGTCCGTCATCGCTGCGGAGGTCGTGGTCGCGTTGGGGATCTGCGTGTTCCTCAGCGTCCTGGTGTGGGGCTCCTTCACCGGTGAGACCGCCGTCGGGGACATCGGTGAGAGCACCGCCGCCTGGGGACTCTTCTTCTCGGTGGTGTGCGCGATCGGATCGGCGGCCAACATCACCTACATGAAGCGGCTCAGCGATCGCGGTCGCAGCCCGCAGGAGGTGCTGGCGGTGCGGTTCTTCCTGATGATCGCGATCGGGTGGGCGATGACCGCGACGAGTTCGCTGGACGAGGTGCGGGCCGCGCTCGTGCCCGGCGCCGTGGTGGCCGTCATCGGCATCGGGCTCCCGATCTACGTACTGCAGATCGGGATCAGGCACACCGAGCCCATCACCACGGCACTGATCGTCTCGCTGTCACCGATCTTCGCCTACTTCATGCAGTTCCTGGACGGCCGGCTGCAACCCTCACCACTGACCATCGTGGGAATCGTGGGCATCGTGGCACTCGCGACCGCCGGGACCCTGGCCCGGGCTCGCCACGACGGCCGATTGGTAACTGCGACCGTGCCGTCGGCGTACGACACCGACGGAGTCCGCCGATGAAGGAGTCCTCCATGAAATGCGCCATCGTCGACGCGTACGGCGCGGGCCGGCACCTGCCGGCAGCGCTGCGGCGTCGCGGCATTGAATTCATCCACATCCGCTCTGACGCTCCCGACTGGCGGCTCAGCTACCGGCCCGAGGAATTCACAGTCGACCTGAAGCACGAGGGTGACCTCGACGCCACAGTCGCCCGGCTCCGGGAGCACGACGTCGGCATCGTCGTGGCCGGCGCCGAGTCCGGGGTGTTGCTGGCCGACCAGATGTCCGCCGCCCTGGGCACATCGGGCAACGGCATGCGGAATCCCCTGGCGCGGCGCGACAAGTTCGCCATGCACGAGGCGATCCGCGACGCCGGCCTGGCCGCCGCCGACGGCTTCCGGGCCGAGTCGGTCGACGAGATCCTCGGCTGGGCGGGTGACCGGGGGCAATGGCCGGTGGTTCTCAAGCCGCCGTCCAGTGCGGGCGGGGACAACGTCTACGTCTGCCACTCCCCTGACGAGATCAGGGACGCGTACGCGCGGATCACCGGCAACATCGACCGGTACGGCCGCCAGAACCGCCTCGTTCTGGTGCAACAGTTCCTGGCCGGCACCGAGTACTACGTCAACTCGGTCAGCCGGGCCGGTGTGCACCGGATCGTGGAGGTTTGGCGCTATCACAAGCGCTCCACCGGCGGTCGGACCATCTACGACTACGAGGACCTGCTGGCCTGGGATGACAGTGCGGCCCGGCAGATCGCCGACTACACCCTGGCGGTGCTGGACGCGCTTGAGATCCGTACCGGCGCAGGGCACACGGAGGTCATGCTGACCGCGTCCGGACCGGTTCTGGTCGAGTGCGGCGCCCGCCTCGGCGGCGGCCAGATGCCTGAGCTGTTGACCCGGTGCACCGGCACCAACCAGGTCGACAGCCTCGCCCTGGCGATCGCCGACCCTGAGGTCTTCACGCGTCAGGGGACCAGCGGTTATCGGCTCGACGCCAATTTGCGCTGCGTCAACCTGATCACCGAGCGCGACGGCGTCATGCCGGGTGCCGACGCCTGGGCGGCCGTCCGGGCGCTCCCGTCCTTCGACAGCCTGGTGCTCAACATCCCGGAGGGCACCCTCCTGTCGCCCACCACCGACATGGCCACCTGCCCGGGCACGCTCTACCTGTGTGCCCCCGACCGGCAGCAGGTCATCGCCGACTACGACCGGCTGCGCTCGCTGGAACTCGCCGGCCTCTACGGCAACTGATCAACACGTCTTCGCCTCGCCGCGGCACAGCACGACGCCGCGGTGAGGTACGGGGGTGCCCGCTGGCCTGATCCGGCACCGCCGTCCACTCGGGAAGGAGCGACAGAGTGCCCACCGGAACCGCCGACCGCGCCGCAGTTGCGGCCACCGTCAAGCGGGTCGTCATCGCACAGTCCCAGCTGACGATCAGCGCCGGTCGGATCACCGAGACAGAGCCGCTCACCGGGCCGCTGCTGGACGTGACCTCGCTGGGCCTGCTCGCCGTAATGCTCAAGATCGAAGAAGAGCTCGGTGTCACGCTGCCCGACGATCTGTTCTCCGCCCCCCTGCCGCGCACCGTGGGCGACCTGGTCGACCTCGTGCAGCGGGCCGCCCGATGAGCGGCCCCGCCGCCGGATTCGGCGCGGCCCTCGATGCGCTGCCCGCCGACCTGTTCGACTGCGTGCAGGTCAACCTCGCGCTGCTGGCCGACGTGCGGCACGGACCCGGCACCCATCTGCGCCTCGGCGCGCGGCTCGCCTTCCGGCCCCGGCTCGACGACGGTTGGTGGACAGTCGAACCCGTTCCTGCCGACCAGGTGGATCACTCGGCCGGGCTCCTCGGCCTCGCAGTCGCCGAGCGCTGGGACGCCTGCCCGGCGGACCGGGTGCCCGAGTTGATCGCCGGGCGCGAGCCGCTCTACGTCGTCGCCGACGCCTACCACCTGCCGTGGCTTCCCTACGCCGGGCAGGAGCACATGCGGCACAGCTTCCTTGTGCACTCCCACGATGACGGCGTACGTGTCTGGGACGCCTACCGCAACGACACCCGATGGGGGCCGGCAGTACCGGGACACTGGGACCTGAACGTGAAGGACCTGGTCACGGCACTCGGCGACACCGCCGACGTGATCAGCTTCGGCGCGGCGGCGCTGCCCGACCCGCGGCCGACGGTCGAGCTCGACGACCCGACCGAATACCTGGCCGCGTACGCCGACGCCCCGGACCCCGCTGCCGCGCTCGCCCGCCTGACCCTGCAGACCTGGCTGCTCGCACGGTCCCGGCTGCTGCACGCCACCAGCCGCGGAATGGAACTCCAGGAACATCTCGGGGCCTGGCAGGGGCTGGTTCAGCAGACCTACGTCGCGTGGCGGATGGCGCAGCGCGGCCGGCCGGCGTCGGAGGCCCCGCTGCGGCGACTTGGTGAGCTGCTGCACCGGGACCAGGCGCTCTTCGCCGTACCGGCGGCCGGCGGGCAGCAGTGGCGGCAGCACGTCGCCGAGGCTGCCGCGTCCGTCCTCCGCCTGCCCGTGCCAGTGGTGCTGGGTGGCGCCCGGTTCGACACCTCCCCCGAGTACGGCTCGTTGCGGATCGTCGAGATCGTCGAGCTGGTGGAACGGGTGGTCGGTGTGGAGTTGTCCGCCGACGATCTCGTGCCGGAGAACCTGCAGGACCTCGACGGCCTGTGCCGGATCGTCGCCCGCGCCGGGACCGGCGCCCGATGACCCTTCTGCACGAGCTCTTCGACACGGCGGCCCGGCGTGCCCCCGACGACGTGGCCGTCACCGCGGGCCCGGACCGGACCACCTTCGCCGAGGTGGTGACATCGGGTCGCCGGATCGCGGCCGGGCTGCTCGGGGCGGGGCTGCGCCGCGGTGACCGGCTGGTGATCGTGTCACCGCCGTCGGTGGTCCTGCCCGCCGTCCTGTACGCCGCGGCCCGCGTCGGCGTCATCTTCGTCGTCCTGCACGAACAGCTCCGCGGCGATCCGTTGCGACATGTGCTCGATGACTGTGAGCCGGCCCTGGTCCTCAGCGATGACGCGGAGGTCAGAGTCCTGGCGGCCGAGTCCGGGTCCGCAGCGGGCGACCTCAGCGGACTGGTGGCGCGGGCACCGCTGGACGGCCTGCCGCCGGGTGGTGAGCCGCTGACAGTGGACCCGGTGTGTCTTGTCTACACCTCCGGTTCCACGGCTCGACCCAACGCGGTGGTCTCCACCCACCAGCAGATGCTGTTCGCTGTCGCGGCCATTCAGGATGCCGTTGGCTATCGCCGCGACGACGTGGTGTTCTGCCCGTCACCGGTCTCCTTCGACTACGGGCTGTACCAGCTCTTCCTCTGTGCGCTCAGCGGCGCTCGGATACACCTGGCCGGTCTGACCGTCACCGGGCCCGGCCTGACGGCGGCGCTCACCGCGACCGGCGCGACAGTGCTCGCGGCAGTCCCGTCGACGGCCGAGATGCTGGCCCGGCTGCTGGGCCGTGGCGGTGAGCCGCCGGAACTGCGGCTGCTCACCACCACCGGCGCGGCGATGCCCGTGGACCTGCTGCAGACGCTGCGGGCCCGGATGCCGAATCTGCGGACCCAGGTGATGTACGGCCTGACCGAATGCAAGCGGGTCGCCATCATGCCCCCGGACGGTGATCGGGAGCGGCCCGGGTCGAGCGGCCGGCCGCTGGCCGGGACGGAAGTGTTCGCCATCGACAGTAAGGGACGTCGTCTGCCCGACGGTGCCGTCGGTGAGCTGGTGGTCCGCGGCCCGCATGTGATGTCCGGCTATTGGCGGCGTCCGGAGCTGACCGCCGACCGGTTCCGGGTGGAGGAGGGCCTCACCACCCAGCTGCGCACCGGCGACCAGGGCCGGGTGGAGACCGGGGGATGGGTCTACGTCGACGGTCGTACCGACGACATCTACAAGGAACGCGGATACCGGGTGAGCGCCACCGAGGTGGAGGCCGCGGCTCGCCGGATACCGCGGGTCACGTCCGTCGCGGTCCTGCCACCGCGCGACGGCGTGCGGTCGGTGCTGGTCGCCGTCACGGAGCTGGCGGCGGAGACGGTGCTGGACCAGCTGCGCGACCATCTCGAGGTCTTCAAGATCCCGCAACGGTGCGTGGTGGTCGACGGTCTGCCGCTTACCCACAACGGCAAGATCGACCGCAAGGCCCTGACCACCCTGGTGGCCGAGAGTGCTTGACCACGAGCTGGCCCGCCACGTCGCGGCCACTGCCGGAACCCCGGCTTACGTGTACGACCTGGCAGCCGCGCGGGACAACCTCGCCGCCCTGCGCATCGCCCTGCCCGAGGGGACCGACACGTACTACTCGGTGAAGGCCAACCGGCACCCGGAAATGCTGCGCGCGCTGCGCGACGCCGGCAGTCGTGCCGAGGTCTGCTCGCCGGGCGAACTCAGCGCCGCTCTGGCGGCCGGCTGGGATCCCGGCACCATCCTGTACGCCGGTCCCGGCAAACGTGACGTCGACCTGCGCACCGCGCTTGCCGGGGGCGTGCGGCACTTCTCGGTGGACTCGCCGAACGCCCTGGACCAGCTGAACCGGTGTGCGGAAGCGGCTGGCGTGCCGGTGTGGTGCCTGCTGCGGATCAACGCCGACGCGCCCGCGTCCCGGCCCGGCCTGACCATGACCGGGGTGTCGTCGCCGTTCGGTGCCGACGCCCGCTGGGTGGCGACCGCCCCGGAGCGGTTCGGGCACCGGCCGCACGTGACAGTGACCGGGCTGCACCTCTACATGGGCACCAACCTGACCACCGTCGACGATCTGCTCGCCCAGTTCACCAGCAGCCTGCGCACCGCCGCCGACCTGCGCGAGGTGCTGCGCGCCCAAGGGGTACGCCTGGACGTGCTCGACCTCGGCGGCGGGTTCGGTGCGCCGTTCGGCCGGGCCGGCGGTCGCCTCGACCTGTCCGGGCTGCGTGAGCCGCTCACCGCCCTGCTGGACGCGGAGGTACCGGACTGGCGGGACGGCCGACCCCGGATTGCCTTTGAATCGGGCCGCTACCTCGTCGGTACCGCCGGCACCCTGCTCACCCGGGTCCTCGACGCGAAATCGTCGCACGGCAGCTACCTGGTCGTCCTCGAGTCAGGCATCAACCACCTCGGCGGCCTGTCGGGGCTGCGCCGCCTCCCACCGCTGGTGCCGAGCCTGATCCCGGTCGACGCTGCGGCACCCACAGCGGTCACGGTGCCGACCACCGTGTGCGGCCCGCTGTGCACTCCGCTGGACGTATGGGCGCGGGGCGTCGAACTGCCCCGGCTCGAACCCGGCGACCTGCTGGCTGTACCAAACGTCGGCGCCTATGGCCTGGACGCGAGCCTGCTCGCCTTCCTGGGCCACCCGCTGCCGGCCGAGGTGGTTCTCGACTCCACCGCCCCGGCACCGGCCACCTGGCACGTGTCCCGGATGGACCTGGTCCGTACCCCGATCTCCCTGGGAGAGCCGCTGTGAATCCGGAGTTCGTCGCGCTGCTGTCGCGTTTCCTCAAGTACGCCACCCCCGACCAGATCACCGCCGACGCCTCACTGCACGATCTGGGCCTGGACTCGATGCAGTCGATCGAGCTGCTCTTCGCCATCGAGGACGACTGTGGTGTCAGCCTTCCCGACGAGGCGTTGACCGAGAGCACGTTCGCCACTGCCGGAAGCCTCTGGGCGGCCGTGCGCAACGCTCGCGGTGACGCCTGATGACGGCGGTGGCGGCTACGGTCGTCGACCTGGCCGGGCGGGTGGAACGGGTCGCGGCGGTGGCCCGGGAACATGCCCGGCGTACCGACGACGAGGCGGTCTTCCCCACCGAGGCGCTGGCCGAACTGCGCGCATCCGGGCTGCTGGCGCTGGTCGTGCCGGCCGCGTACGGCGGGCTGGGCGGCGGCCCGGCGGAACTGATCGACTGCGCCGAGTCGCTGGCCCGCGCCGATCTGTCGGTGGCTCTGATCTTCGCGATGCACTGCCAGCAGGTCGCCACCGTCGCCAGGTATGGCGGCGATGAGCTGCGGGCGACTCTTCTGCCGCGCATCGCCGCTGGCGAACGCTATCTGGCGTCGGTGACCACCGCTGCGGGCACTGGTGGTCACCTGTTGTCCGCGAGCGCGCCGCTGCGGGACACGGAGGAGGGACTGCTGATCGAGCGGTTCGCGCCGATCGTCACCGGCGGTGCCCACGCCGACGGCTTCCTCATCACCATGGGCAGCCCTGGCGCCGACGTACCCGGACAGGTCTGCCTCGTCTATGCCGAGCGCGAGCAGTTGGAGATCACCGAGTCGGGCCAGTGGCAACCGATGGGCATGCGGGCCAGCCACAGTGTGGCGCTACGGCTCACCGGTACGGTCCCCCGCCACCAGTTGATCGGCGCGGAGCACGGGTTCCGGGAGATCTCGCTGGCCCTCTTCTCGCCGCTGGCCCACCTCGGTTGGGCCGCCTGCTGGCTGGGTGCCGCCGCCGGGGCGCTGTCGCGGGTGGCGACCCTGCTGCGCAGCCCCGACGGCCGGCGTCGATTCGACCATCAGTCCGAGTTGCTCCTGACCCGTCTGGGTCGGGCCCGCCATCGGATCGACGCCGTCCACGCGCTGCTGCGGCACACCCAGCGCATCGTCGAGGACGGCGGTGACCTGTCGACCGCGCCGGTGCAGATGCTGCTGAACGGCCTGAAGGTGACCGCTGCGGAGTCGTGCCGGCAGGCCGTCGAGGAACTCGTCGACGCGGTCGGGTTGCGGCACGGCTACTTCAAGGACTCGGACACCTACCTCGAACGGGTCCTGCGGGATCTGCGGTCGGCGTCGCTCAACTACCACAACGACCGGCTCGACCTCGCCGACGGACGGCACGTGCTGCTCGACCGGAAAGTCACCCATGTTGGTGGGTGAGCGGACGACAGGGTCCGGCGACGCGCTGGCCCGGGCCCTCACCGGTGACCGTCCGGTGTGGCCCGCTCTGGGGGCGTCCGGCGTCATCGCGTCCCTCTACGAGCCGGACGGACGCGTCAGTCCGGAACGGCTCGGCCGGCTGCTGGCCGCGGTGGACGCGTCCCAGCCGATCGGGGTCACACTGGGCGTCTGTGTGCAGGTCGCGGCGGCACTTCCGCTGCTGCGTACAGCCCTGCCGGATCATCCGCTGACCGCCGAGGTGACCGCCGGGCGGGCGGTGCTGGCGCTTGCCGCCACCGACAGCGGCCGTGGTTCGCAGCTGAGCTCGCTGGGCAGCGGCTACCGGATCGACGGCGACCGGCTCACCCTGACCGGCACGAAACGGTGGATCACCAACGCGCGTACCGCCGACGCGTTCCTCGTGCTGGCCCGGCATGAGGAGGGCCGGCACTTCACCAGCTTCAGCTTCGTGCTGGTCCCGGCCGGCGCTCCCGGTGTAACGGTGACCCCGGCCCGCACCGAGTTGTTCGACGGGGCCGGGCTCGGCGACGTGACGTTCACCGGCGTACAGCTCCCCGCCACCGCCGTCGTCGGCGGCCGTGGCCGGGGGATGGCACTGTTCGCCCGGCACATCGCCACCGAACGGCTGGCCGGTGGTCTGTGGGCGGTCGCCCTGTGCCGGCGTGTGCTGGCCGACACCGTGGAACGCCTGCGCCGGCTCGACGACGGCGGCACCTCTCTCTGGCAGGACCCGGGCGTACGGCGGCACGTGGCCGGATGCCTGGCCCGCGTCCACGAACTCCGCGCGGTGTGCGTGACCGCCGGCCCGCTGGTCGCCACGCGGCACGATCCCGCAGCCGCGGCCCGGGTGAAGATCGCCACCGCCGACACCGTCGACCACGTGCTCGGTGAATGCGCCCGCCTGCACGGCGCGGACGGGTTCGTCGACGACGGCGTCCAGCGGCTGCGTACGGAGGCGGCGGTGTTCGGCATCGGTGGCGGTGTCGGCGAGGTGGCCCGTGAGCTGCTCGCCGACCGGGTCGACGACCTCCTGCACGGTCTCGCATGGTGACGGTGGTCCGGGAAGGGGGAACGATGACGAACTGGGCGGATCTGAGCTGCTACACCAGCAACCTGGCCGCCTACCTGGCCCCCGGGCGGCCGCACCTGCGGTCCGAACTGGCCGACGCGGTTCGTCTCGCGGTCCTCCCCGCGACGACGGCACTGTCGCACCACACCCGTATCGACGGTGGCAGCCTGGGATATGTCGGGACGGGCCGGTGGGCGGAGGCCACGGCCGGGATCGCCGCTGAGCTGGAGACCCACGGCAAGGTCCTGGCGGTCGCGAACACCGAACAGCTGCAGTGGTCTCCCGAGTACCAGCGCCGCGCGACGCCGCACTGGGTGCTGCTGACCGGCCGGCACGGAGGCGGCTGGCAGGTGGAGGACCACTTCGCCGCGACGACCCCGCACGGCGATCATCGGCCGTACCACGGGCAGGTCACCGAGGACGAGCTGAAGGTGCTGCTCACGCCGGTCACCACGGTGTCCGGTGAGGTCGCCAACCGCGATCGGCACGCCCTCGGCGAGCCCGTCGAGGTGCCACCGCCATCGCAGTACCGCTGGCTGGCCCGTACCGCTGCGGTGCGTACTCCCGTGGAGCCGGGGTGGCTCACCGGCTCGGACGCGGTGACGCATCTCGCCGCGGTGGTCGAGGACCGGGCAAGGCTCGCCGCTCTGGCCGACGACCTGTGGGCGGCCAGCCGGCACCAGCTCTTCCGCCACCGGGTCCGGTCGGCCGCCGGGCTGACCGACCCGACGGCCGCCGCTGCCGCTGTCTGCGCGTGGGAGGAACTCCCACGGGCTCTGCGGTTCGCCGTGGAGTCGGCCGACCGTGGGCGGCCCCGGCCGGGTGTGGTCCGTGCCGCGTTCGACCGGATCATCACCGAGGGGGCGACCGCGTGAACACGCTGTACGACTGGTTCGCCGAGTCCGCCGCCCAGCATCGGGATCGGATCGCGCTGGACCTGGGCGCCAATCGGCTCCGGTACGGGGAACTCGACGATCTCGCCGGCCGGGTCGCCGCCGCGGTGGTGCGCCGGCTCGGACAGCCCCCGAACCGGCTGGGGCTGCTCGCGGCTCGCAGCGCCGGTGCGTACGCCGGATATCTCGCCGCCTACCGGCTGGGTGCCACGGTCGTGCCGCTCAATCCGGCGTATCCGCCTGCGCGGACCGCGGCCGTCGCCACGGCGGCCGAGCTGGACCTGGTCCTCGCCGACGCCGGTGGCAGCGCCGGTGCGGTGCCGGTGCTACCTGTCGACGACAGTGCTCTCGCCGCGCTCCCACCTGCCAACGGGGTGGCCGCACATTGGGCGGACGCGGCCCGTCCGGCGTACATCATGTTCACCTCCGGGTCGACCGGGACGCCGAAAGGCGTGCCGGTGACCCATGCCAACGTGCTCGCCTTCCTGCGGGCCGTGGCCGGACGCGCGGAGCTGACCAGCGACGCCCGGGTGTCCCAGATGTTCGACCTCACCTTCGACCCGTCGATCTTCGACCTGTTCGCCACCTGGGGCGCCGGAGCGACGGTGGTGGTGCCGCAACCGGCCGACCTGTTGGCGGCGGTCCGGTTCGTCCGGCAACGCGAGATCACCCATTGGAGTTCGGTGCCGTCGGTGATCGCCATCGCGCGGCGGCTACGGCAGCTGGGCCCGGACCGGATGCCGACGTTGCGATGGAGCATGTTCTGCGGCGAGCCGCTGTCCGTCGACGCTGCGGCCGCCTGGCAGGGTGCCGCGCCGAACAGCGTCATCGAGAACATGTACGGACCCACCGAACTCACGGTCACCTGCACCGGCTACCGCCTGCCGGCATCGCCCGCCGACTGGCCGGCCACCACGAACGGCACCGTGCCCATCGGGGAGCCCTACCCGGCAGTCGCCTGGCTACTGCTCGACGAGGACCTGCGCCCCGCAGCCGAGGGAGAGCTGTGCGTCAGGGGCCCGCAGCGGTTCCCGGGTTATCTCGACCCGGCGGACGACAGCGAGCGGTTCGTCACCGAAGCCTCCGGCAGTTACCGGCTCCGCCATGGCACGCCGTCCGGATCGGACTGGTACCGGACCGGAGACCGGGTCCGCCACGAGAACGGCCGGTTGATCCACCTCGGCCGGCTGGACCACCAGGTGAAGGTGTCCGGATACCGCGTCGAACTCGGCGAGATCGAGGCGGTCGCCCGGCGACACCCGGAGGTGGCGCAGGCTGTCGCCCTGGCCCTCGCCGTGCCGACGGGCGGTGTGGAGCTGCACCTCGCCTACGAGGGGCCGGTGGTCGACGAGGAGCAGCTGCTGGCCATGCTGCGGGCCACGCTCGCTCCGTTCATGGTGCCCCGCCGGCTCACGCGGTTCGAGGCTCTGCCGCTCACCGCCAACGGCAAGATCGACCGGGGCCTGCTCGGCCGTGTCCTGCGGTCAGTTCAACTTCCGGGACAGGGCCCGGGTGGCGCGTCGCATCAGCTGCCGAACGGCGGGGGACCGGTCGCCGGCCCGGACGGTGGCGCGGATCTGTCGGTTCGGGCATCTATTGTCCCGAGTGTGGGCGGCATGCCAACCTGACTGGGTGCCACTGGATCCGCGGCTGCTCGCCGCGTTCACGCTCGCCACTGTCGTCGCTACGCTGGCGCCGGGCCCGGACATGCTGTTCGTACTCGGTTCCGGGATGCGTGGTGGCCCACGTACCGGGCTGCTCGCCACTGCCGGCATCGCGACCGGCGAGGCCATCCACGTCATCGCCGCGGCCGCCGGGCTCAGCGCGCTGTTCACGGCGGTGCCCGAGGCGTTCACCGCGTTGCGCCTCGCTGGTGCCGTCTACCTGGCCTACCTGGGCATCCAGATGATCCGGCAGTCCGGTGACCTGGTGGTGTCCACCGGTGACGGCGCGCCCATCTCGGCTCGCCGTGCCTACCTCACGGGCTTCCTCACGAATCTGTCCAACCCGAAGATGATCATCTTCTCGGTCGCGTTTCTTCCGCAGTTCGTCGATCCGTCGCTGGGGTCGGTGTGGATCCAGTTCGCTGTGCTCGGCGCCATCCTGATCTGCCTGGAGTTCCTGATCGACGGTGGGGTGGGCGTCTTCGCCGGTCGGGTCGGAGGTTGGCTGAGACGCCGTCGTACCGTGCGCCGTTGGGTCGACACCGGTACCGGCGGCATCCTGATCGCGCTGGGACTGCGGCTGGCGGTGGAGTAGCAGCGCGTCGTCGCGCGTTCGTCCGCTGGAAGGCATCCGGTCCCGCAACGGGTCCGGTCTGCGTGACCGAACCAGTGCGGGACCGGATGCCTGTCTCCTGTTACCCGGGTGCCGGGGCGAGCGGGTGATCAGCCGAAGCAGTTGGGCACCGGCGGTGAGCTGGGTGTGCAGTTGGTGGGCCGGTTGCCGGTGATGGCCGTCTTCTGGTCCACCGTGACCTGGCCGCCGTCGTTGAAGATCCCGCCGGGTGCCAGGGTGGAGATGTTGTCGGTGACCTTGCTTTCGGTGAGGGTGAGCGTGGCGTTGTTGTAGATGCCGCCGCCCTGCGAGTTTGAGCCGATGGCCCTGTTCCGGTCGACGTGGGTGCGGCGCAGTACGACGGTGCCGCTGCCGTTGTAGACGCCACCGCCGTGTTCGATGGTGCTGTTCGTGCTGGCGACGTTCTCGCTGATCCGGCTCTCTTCGGCCACGAACTGGTTGATCTGGTTGAACACGCCGCCGCCGCGTTGGCCGGCCTCGTTGTGGTGGACGTTGCCGTGCTTGAGGCGGAAGTCGCCGTCGGTGAAGATTCCGCCACCCTCGCTGCCGGCTCGGTTGTCGTTGATCTCGACGTTCCTGGCCTCGGTGGTGGAGTTGAGGCCGCCGCGGATGCCACCGCCGCGGAAGCCTGCGGTGTTGTTGTCCAGGTGGACGTTGTCGAGCACCGCGACCTGGCTGTTCGACAACCCGCCGCCAGCGCCGCCGATCGGCACGATGTTGAAGGTGCCGATCGTGTTGTTGTAGCTCAGTCGGGTGTTCTGCACTGTGAGGTTGCCGTTGTTGTAGATGCCTCCGCCGTCGAACACGGCGCTGTTGTTGCTGATGGTGCTGGCGCGGTCCTTCTTCCCGTCCTTGCCTTTGCTGTCCCAGTCCTTGCCGTTGCCGTGGTCGTTCCCGCCGAGGATCTTCGTGACGCCGTAGTTGGCGATGCCGCCACCCGGGCCGTTGGTGTGGTTGTAGACCACCTCGGTGTTCTCGATGACGGCCCTGCCGCCGATGTCGATCCGGATGCCACCGCCGCCCTGGCCGATCCCACCCTCGGCCAGGCCGCCCTTGATGGTGGCGTCGCGCAGCGTCAGGTCGCCGCCGATTCCGACTTCGAGGATCCGGAACGGGGTGGCGTTGGCCGCGCGGACGATTGTGGATCCGTTTCCGTCGATCACGACCTGCTGGGTGATGATCGGTAGGCCGACCGCGCCGAAGGGCACCGGTGGCTGGGGTGCCGACCTGTTGAGCGTGTAGGTGCACTTCTCGGCGAGGCGGAGCTTCGCCCCGGAGTCGGCGTTCGCGCGGACGATCGCCGCGATCAGCTCGTCGGCGTTGCAGGGTACGGACCGGAAGTCGTCGCGATGGTCGTCCTCTTTCTTGTGGTCCCTGCCGTCGCGGCCACCCGGGTCCTGGCCTCCGTGGTCGTCGCCGCTGCCCCGGCTGCCGTCGGCGAGGACCTGCGCTCCGGCGTTCGACGGGCTGCCGTCGTTCTTCCCGGCTGCCCCGCTCACTCCCGCCGAGGTGAAGGCGGCCAGACCGAGCACTCCGGTCAACCCGGCCGCCCCGGCGACGAGCCAACGCGCCCGGCGCCTCTTCGGCAGCGGGGCCTGGTCGGCCGCCACTTCGCTCATCTTCGGGTGTAGATAGTTGGACATCGAGCTACCCAGCCCTTCTCGGTACACCATGTTTCCGGACGTCGCAGTCGGTGCAGAGGGCGACAAATCGGTTATCGCCACCAAGGCGAAGGTAGTCGAGCGAAGCTCACATCAACCGGGCTTATGCGAAAAAGACCTACATTCGACCTAAGCGGCACAGACGTTCCGTTGGCCCCACGCGCTCCCACCTGCCCCACTGGTGTCGAAGCCGGCCCGCTCGGCGTGCATCACCGCCTCCAACTCGTCCTTCATGAAGCCGGAGCATCCCCGGCGTCGGGGACCCGCCGACTTCGCGAAAACGGAGTGGATCACTCGCTCGGCCCAGCGAGGCGGGCATCGCGCTGGTTCGGCGTCGCGACCCGGGTTGCTGGCACGCTTGACGTGGGCGAGGTCAGCGACAAGAATTCACATGAATCGCTGTTAGCGTTAACAACCCGTCCCAGTGCTGCGACGGCATCGTCATGCCGATGTCGCGTCGGTCGCGACGGCCTGATTCCTCGGTCAGCACTACCACTGCAGGGGAGAATCTATGCGAACGAGGGCAAGATGGCTCGCGGCGACTGCCGCACTCGGTGTTGTCCTCGCCGGGGTGCTGACCTCGACCGGACCGGCCAACGCGGAATCCAACGGCGGGGTGCGGGTCATGCCCCTCGGCGACTCCATCACCGAAGGCACCCAGGTGCCGGGCGGGTACCGCATCGGGCTCTGGCAGCGGCTCGTCAACGGTCGGTACACTGTGGACTTCGTCGGGTCGCAGTTCAACGGGCCTGCCAGCCTGGGTGACCACGACCACCAGGGTCATCCCGGCTGGCGCATCGACCAGATCGACGCGAACATCGTCGGCTGGCTGAACACCCAGCGGCCGCAGACCGTTCTGCTGCACATCGGCACCAACGACATCCTGCAGAACTACAACGTGAGCACCGCGCCGAACCGGCTGTCCACCCTGATCGACCGGATCACCACAACGGCTCCCACCGCAGAGGTGTTCGTCGCGCAGATCATCCCGCTCTCCAACAGCAACCAGGAGGCGGCCGCACGCACGTTCAACGCGGCGATCCCCGGCATCGTGCAGAGCAAGGTGAACGCCGGCAAGAAGGTACGCCTGGTCGACATGCACAGCGCACTCACCACCGCCGACCTGATCGACGGCGTCCACCCCACCGCCGGCGGTTACGACAAGATGGCCGCCCGCTGGTACAGCGCGTTGCAGTCGGTGCCCGGCAGCATCGGCAACCCGGGCAGCGGCACCGGGCAGACCACCGCGATCGTGGGTACCTTGTCCGGTCGCTGCGTCGACGTCCCCGGCTCCTCCACCACGAACGGCACCCAGGTGCAGTTGTGGGACTGTCACGGCCGCACCAACCAGCAGTGGACCTACACGAGCAGCAAGACGCTGACCGTGTACGGCAACAAGTGCCTCGATGCGGCCGGCTACGGCACCTCGCCAGGCACCCTGGTCACCATCTACGACTGCCACGGCGGAACGAACCAGCAGTGGAACGTCAACGCCAACGGCACCATCACCGGCGTGCAGTCCGGCCTCTGCCTGGACCCGTACAACGTGGGTACCGGCAACGGCACGAAGCTCGTCCTCTGGACCTGCACCGGTCAGGCCAACCAGCAGTGGAGCCGCCGATAACCTGTGCGGCGGCGCCGGGTGGTCGGATCGCTGACGGTCCGACCACCGTCGTCCCCTGCTGCCCACTCTCCGGACGGCATCGACCGGGTTCGGTGGGCGGACGATAGGCTGCGGCCGGCATCGGAGTGACCTGAGGGGAACGGGTACGGGTGATGGGCGGAACGGCTCGCGCGGTGGTCGCGCTCTGCGGGCATCTGGCGTGAGCGACGGGTTGCGTCTCGGTGACCCGACACGCCTCGGTGGGTACGAGGTGCTCGACCGGCTCGGCGACGGGGGCATGGGCAGTGTCTTCCTGGCCCGTTCACCGCAGGGTCGGCTGGTGGCGGTCAAGGTCGTCCGTGCCGAACTCTCCCACGACGAGGAGTTCCGGGGTCGGTTCCGTAGTGAGGTGAACCGCGCCCGCCAGGTTCCACCGTTCTGCACAGCCGAGGTCCTGGACGCCGACCCGGACCATGACCCGCCGTATCTGGTGGTGGAGTACGTCGATGGCCTCAGCCTGGCCGAGGTGGTTCGAACGCAGGGCCCGCTGGAGGCGGCGCGGCTGCACAGCATCGCGGTTGGGGTGGCCACCGCGCTCACCGCCATCCACGGCGCTGCGGTGATCCATCGCGACCTGAAGCCGGCGAACGTCCTGGTCGCACCGGGTGGGATCAAGGTCATCGACTTCGGCATCGCCCGAGCGTTCGAGGCGACGAGCCAGCACACCCGGACCAACCAGATGGTCGGGACCCTCTCGTACATGGCTCCGGAGCGGTTCGACACGACTTCCGGCCGTCCGGCGGGCCCGGCCGCGGACGTCTTCGCCTGGGGTGCCCTGGTCGCCTACGCCGCGACCGGGCGCAGCCCGTTCGGGGGCGACTCACCTACCGCCACCGCCATGCGAATCCTCACTCAACCACCGGACCTGACCGGGCTCGATGGGCCGTTGCGGGAGTTGGTCTCCCGCGCGTTGGAGAAGGACCCCACTGCCCGGCCCACCGCCCGGGAGTTGCTCGACGGGTTGTTGACGGTAGCGTCTCCGGTGGGCGCCGGCGGGCCGGCCGAGCTCCCGGGCGCGACGCCGTCGAGTGTGCCGCCCGCTCCCGGTGGTGATGATCAGGGCGCGGGGTCAATGCCATCGGGTCTGGCCACTGGCGGTCGCGGGGGTTCACGCGGGCGTGGCTGGCTCATCGCTCTGGGCGCGACCGCTGCGGTGATCGCCGTGCTGGTGCCCGCTGTCCTGTTCGGTCCGAAACTGTTCGACGGGCAGTCCAAAGCGGACCTGGCCGGCTCGCCGCCGAGCGGTGGCCCGGAGACGAGCGGTCCGGCGGCCACGGCGTCCACGCCCGCGTCGGGCAAGCCGTCCGCCTCAGCGTCGGCCAGCACGGACCCGACCCACGCCATGCTGGCTGGTCAGCGGCGAATCCTGCTGCACGTGGTGGAGATCGACCGTGACCTGTCGCTGCCGTCTCACGGCGAGCTCGAGGTCGGCAACGGAACCGGCAAGGACGCGCTCTTCGTGCTTGAACCAGTCGGTGTCGACTACATGATCAAATCGGTGAACCCGGAGATCGCCCACCGACCCTGTCTCGGCGTCAAGGTCGATTCAGAAGGGTACTCGGCGCTGGTGGGAGCCGACTGTCGGCCGACCAAGGCAACTCTGTTCGCGATGAGCCGTGAGGGCAGGGACGACAAGGGGCGCCCCTCCTACGCCATCATCAGCGAAGAGTACGGCCCGGTGCAGTGGAGCCCGACCAAGAAGGAGATCTTCGTCGAGTTTCTCGGCGACGCGCCGCTGAACACCACGTTCAGCCTTGTCGATCGAGGCGCTGTCTGACTCGGACGTACCCGGCCCCTGCGGGCCAGCCACCGCCGGCTCTGATTCGCAGGTGATCGCTTTCTGACCGTCGCCGCGCCAGCGCTCCTGCCGGTCGACCCGTCAGGCTGCGTTCATCGGCACCGCCAGCAAGCTGCGGGCGATGGGCAGCCGTCGATGTTAACGCGCTCGTGGGGCCTCCTCAAGGGCTCGTCGGTGGTCCCTGCGGGGGATCTGGGTCGATGCCTGCGGGAATGCGGTTCAAGTCGTTTCACCCCAAGATCCGCAGCCCGGCAGCGGCAGATGTTCCCAGCGCGTTACGTCTTGACGAACGGCATGTTATCGCTCACAGTCGATGCCTAAGGACGACGAGACCTCGGCTTTCCGGGCAAGCCCTGCTTCGTCGATCTCGAATCAGGCGTGCGCCACAGCTCGCCGGCGTCTTGTTAACGCTAACTATCTGACGTCTGCGCGCTCGGCCACGCGTCGCGGTACGCCCATCCTCGGGCAGGCCGTTCGGCTCTTGGTCACTGGAGGAGGATCATGTCTGCCCTCGATAGGTCTCCATCGATCGCAACGCCGTCACGGCGGCGACGGTGGTGGTTGCCCCGCATCCTCGCCGCCAGCGCTGCGGCGTTGATGGTCGGTGGTGCCGCCGTAACTGTGGTGTCGTCACCCGCCGCCGCGGCGACGGTCGACACGAACGCGTGGTACGTGTTGGTCAACCGCAACAGCGGCAAGGCCCTGGACGTCTACAACCTGGCCACGAATGACGGTGCCCGGATCACCCAGTGGGCCCGCAACAACGGCAACCAGCAACAGTGGCAGTTCGTCGACTCCGGTGGTGGCTACTACCGGGTGAAGTCGCGGCTGTCCGGCAAGGTGCTGGACGTCTCGGGCTTCTCGACCGCCAACGGTGGCAGCATCGTGCAGTGGAGTGATCTCAACGGCACCAACCAGCAGTTCCGGCTGGCCGACTCGGACAGCGGCTACGTCCGGTTGATCAACCGGAACAGCAACAAGGTGATGGAGGTGCAGGGCGCCTCGACCGCCGACGGCGGAAACATCGTGCAGTACGACGACTGGAACGGCGCGAACCAGCAGTGGCAGTTCGTCCGCGTCGGCGGTGGGACCGACCCCACCACGCCGCCGCCGACCACCCCGCCGCCGGGCGGCACGTGTGACCTGCCCTCGACGTACCGGTGGTCCTCCACCGGGGTGTTGGCGAACCCGAAGTCGGGTTGGGTGTCGCTGAAGGACTTCACGGTCGCCCCGTACAACGGCCAGCAGCTGGTCTACGCCACCACGCACGACTTCGGTAGCAGCTGGGGCTCGATGAACTTCAGCCTCTTCTCGAACTACTCACAGATGGCCTCGGCCACCCAGAACACGATGAACTCCGGGACTGTCGCGCCGTCGCTGTTCTACTTCGCGCCGAAGAACATCTGGGTGCTCACCTACCAGTGGGGTGGCACGGCGTTCTCCTACCGGACCTCGACCAACCCCACCAACGCGAACGGTTGGTCCGCGGCGCAGCCGCTGTTCACCGGAAGCATCACCGGCTCCGGTACCGGTCCGATCGATCAGACGATCATCGGTGACGGTACGAACATGTACCTCTTCTTCGCCGGCGACAACGGCAAGATCTACCGGGCCAGCATGCCGATCGGGAACTTCCCGGGCAACTTCGGCAGTAGCTACACGACCATCATGAGCGACACCACCAACAACCTGTTCGAGGCCGTTCAGGTCTACAAGCTGCAGGGTCTGAACAAGTACCTCATGATCGTCGAGGCGATCGGCTCGACGGGCCGCTACTTCCGTTCGTTCACGGCGACCAGCCTGAACGGTTCGTGGACGCCGCAGGCCGCGTCCCAGAGCAACCCGTTCGCGGGCAAGGTCAACAGCGGTGCGACCTGGACCAACGACATCAGCCACGGTGAGCTGCTGCGCACCAACGCCGACCAGACGATGACCGTCGACGCCTGCAACCTGCAACTGCTCTACCAGGGTCGTTCCCCCAGCTCCGACGGCGTCGACTACGGCCTGCTGCCGTACCGGCCGGGCCTGCTGACCCTGCAACGCTGACCGATTTGAACAAGCTCGACTGACCCGGAACGGGCGGGGGGGGCGGGGCCCCCCCCCCCCCCCCCCCCAGGTAAACCCGCGCCCCGCCCCCCCCG
>NZ_JBFASO010000003.1:0-24156 GCF_040677775.1 Micromonospora sp. NPDC053740 | reverse complement strand
GCTTGGGGCTGGGGGCGGTCCGGGCGGGGCCTGCGCCCCCCCCACCCGTCCCGTTTTTCACCACGCCCCACTCCCCGGGATGGGGGGGGGGCGCGCCCCCGCCCCCCCCGCCCGGCTCATGTCAACGCTGCGACAGGCCCAGGCTCACCGGATCAGCGTGCCGGTGACACAGGTCAGCACCTGGCCCTGACCACGGGTGGCGCTCGACGTGGACGTGGCGAAACCGTGGGTTTCGAGCAGTAGTTCGGTCGCGGCGAGGTTCGCGGTGGCGTGCGCTTCGGTAGGGCGCTCGCCAACGACGTAGAGCCGTCCTCCCGGTGCCAGCAGGCTGCGCACCCGAGCGATCTGCTGCGCCGCGTCGCCCAACCAGAAGAGGCTGACGTTCACCGCGAAGATCTTGGTGAAGTGGTCGGTAGGCAGGTCGGCAGACTCGAACCCTGCTCGCCGGATCTCGGCCCTGCCGGCGTCGATGTGGCTCAGGTTCCGTTCGGTAGCGAGCCGCACCATCGTCGCGGCACGGTCGATGGCGACGATCCGACCGGTGGTGAGTTGGTCGGCGACCAGGGAGACGGCGGCTCCCCGACCGCAGCCGATCTCCAGCACCTGGTCGTCGGGCGCGACAGCCATAATCTGCACCGCCCAGCGCTGCCGGTGGGCGGGCGTCACCCGGACCGATTCGTTCGCCGCCGGCGTCGCGTCACCGCTGGACGAACCCGGATCGCGGGTCGAAAGGGTGGACCTCACGACGTCACTCGCCGGTGCCTTCTCTGCTCACATCACTGATTCCACCCTCTCGGCGGAGTCAGTGCACCGTGTCCTCGGTCACCGGACCGGATCGACACGTGCGACAGCTGTCAGTGCACGGGCACCGGGCTGACGTCCCCGAGGGCGTCCGTCGGGGCCGGGACGTGCTTCGGGGCGTCGGCGTTCACCATGGCCACGGAGACGAGGGCCGCCGCGAGCACGAAGCCGACGGCGACCCAGTACGCGACCGAGTAGCCGTGCATCAGCGCCTCGTTCCGCTGCTGGGCCTGCGCCGCCGGGCCACCGTGTGAAACCAGGTAGGTGGCTGCCGAACTGGTCGCGATGGTGTTCAGCAGGGCGGTGCCGATCGACCCGCCGACCTGCTGCGATGAGCTGATCATCGCGGAGGCGACACCGGCGTCCTTGGGCTCGACGCCGTGGGTGGAGATGCTCATCGCGGGCATGAAGGCGGTGCCGATGCCGAGCCCGATCACGGCTTCGGCGAACGCGATCTCCAGGAAGCCACTGTCCGCGTCGAGCACTGCCAGCAGCACCAGACCCACCGCTGTGACGAGATACCCACCGACCATGATCGGCCGGGGGGCGATCCGGTGCGCGAGTCGAGCGCCGATCTGCGTGGCCCCGATCGCCTGCGGCACTGCCATCGGCATGAACGCCAGACCGGCCAGCACCGGCGACCATCCCTTGACCTGCTGGAAGTAGTAACTGAGCAGGAGGAACATCCCGAACATGCTGACAATCGCAAGTCCAACCGAGAGGTACGCGGCGGCCCGGTTGCGTTCGGTCAGGACGCGCAGTGGCAACAGCGGGGACTTGACCCGCGCCTGCACCACGACGAAGGTCGCCAGCAGCAGCACCCCGGCGGTGAACGACCCGATGGTCACCCCGGCCGACCATCCGTGGCTCTCGGCGACACCGAACCCGTAGACCAGGCCGACGAGTCCGGAGCTGGCCAGCAGCACGCCGGGCAGGTCGAGTCGGGCGCGGTGCCGCTCGCCGTCGTCGTGGACGGTGCGACTGGCGCCCAGTATCCCGATGACCGCGATCGGCACGAGGACGAACATCGCGAAGCGCCAGTTCAGGTACTGGGTGAGCAGCCCTCCCACGATCAGGCCGACAGCGCCGCCGGCGATCGAGACCGCGCTGAACACGCCGAACGCCTTCGCGCGTTCCCTCGGTTGGGTGAAGGACAGGGACAGCAACGAGAGCGCGGCCGGCGCGAGCAGAGCCGCGAACACACCCTGGAGTGCTCGGGCGAGCAGCAGCATCGCGGCGTTGACGGCCAGGCCGCCGATGGCCGAGGCGATCGCGAAGCCGGCCAGCGCGATCAGGAAGGTGCGCTTGCGCCCGACCATGTCGCCGATCCGGCCACCGACAAGCAGCAGACCGCCGAAGGCCAGACCGTACGCGGTCACCACCCACTGCCTGCTCCCGTCGGTGAAGTGCAGCGCCTGTTGCGCCGAGGGGAGCGCGATGTTCATGACCGCCCCGTCGAGCACCACCATCAGTTGAGCGATGGAGATGAACAACAGAGCCTTCCACCGCTGGGACTCCGGGGCGGCGCGACCTGTGGGCATGAGTGATCCTTAAGAGAGTTTTGTGAGGATTCGAGCGACTCGCCCAACGTTAACCACGTTGTGGAACGGTCGCCAAAGAATGTGCCGGCGATTACAGGGCCGCCGCGAGGTGACTCACCGGTCCTTACGGCCGGATTTGTCGCCTAGAGCCGACAAGTCGGGAGGAAACAGGGCCGGCAGAGGCGTCGCCTGTGAGTGCCGTTACTTTGTCGAACGTTCCAGAAAAGGCTAGCGTTCCGTCTCACGAAGAGCCCCACGGGCCCCCCGTGGCGGCTCACCAGTCGAAGTGGATGTGAGACGAGATGTCTGGACGGTTGGAAGCAAAGGTGCTGATCGTGACCGGTGGCACGCAGGGCATGGGCCTGGCGTTCGCCCAGCGGGCGGCCACGGAAGGGGCCCGCGTCGTCATCGGCGCCCGGGACAAGGACCGGGGCGAGGAGGTCGCCGCGCGGATCAGGAACGCGGGCGGCAGCGCCCTCTTCGTGCCCACCGACGTGACTGTCGAAGAGGACATGGCGCGGCTCGTCGACGCCGCCGTGACGGAGTACGGGCGGCTGGACGGCGCGTTCAACAACGCCGGCGGTGGCCCGATGGCCAGCGTGCGCGAGACCGACAGCGACAACTGGCACCGGTCGCTCGCCCTCAACCTGACAAGCGTCTTCTACGGCCTCAAGTACGAGCTGCCGGCGATCATCGCCTCCGGCGGTGGCGCGGTCGTCAACAACGCCTCGGTCTCCGGCGTGAAGGGCGACGGGACCCAGGCCGCCTACAACGCGGCGAAGCACGGGGTCATCGGTCTGACGCGCTCGGCGGCTCTGGACGTGGCGCGCTCCGGTGTGCGGGTCAACGCCCTGGTCACCGGTCTGATCGACACCCCGCTCTGGCAGGGCGTGGTCAGCCAGGCCCCGGAGATCGCCGAGCGCCACCTGTCGGCGCAGCCGACCGGACGAGCCGGCACCTCCGACGAGGTCGCCGCGCTCACCGCGTTCCTGCTCAGCGACGAGGCCACCTTCATCAGCGGCGCGTCCATCGCCATCGACGGCGCCCTCACCGCCTGAGGCGTCGAGGCACCGAGGCACCGAGGTCCGGTCCGGGGTGGCGGCTCCAGCAGCCGCCACCCCGGACCGGGCAATGCGTCAGGCGATCCGGTAGGCCCGCTGGATCGTCTGCGTGACGGTGTTGCCGGCGGTGTCGGTGGCGGTCAGTCGCAGCGAGACGAATCCGGCCCGTCGCGGATGACTGATCAGCGCGACGTTCCGGATCACCGGCAAGGCGACCCACGTCCGGCCGTCGTCGAACGACGCGGACACGGCGAGCATCCGGTTGGGTGCGGCCTTCGAGCCGGCCTGCCGGTCCAGCGCCACCGGGATCTTCATGACCCGGCCGGCCCGTGCCGTGTTGCTGTCGTCGAGCACTGGCGTCGCGCGAGCCGTGGTCAGAGGCAACCGCTCCGGCGACGTGGTGTGCGCCGAGGTGAAGGTCCAGGCCACCG
The DNA here is from genome assembly GCF_040677775.1 of Micromonospora sp. NPDC053740. NCBI lineage: Bacteria > Bacillati > Actinomycetota > Actinomycetes > Micromonosporales > Micromonosporaceae > Micromonospora > Micromonospora sp. NPDC053740. The sequence continues at coordinate 20,322 of NZ_JBFASO010000003.1, read as the reverse complement.
AGACCGACGTCGACAGGGTGTCCGGTGCGCTGCGGGTGGCCGTCGCCTCCAGCCGGTAGGTGGCCTTCCCGGCGGGCACCGCGAACTCGGCCCACGGGCTGTCCGAGGTGCCGATCTCCTTACCGTCGCGCAGCAGCCGGAACCGCACCGGCTGGTCGTCACGGCTCGCGGGGCGACCGGTCGCGTCGCCGAACAGGGGCACCGACGCGATCGAGATGGTGTCGCCGTCGCGGCCCGCGTACCCCAGGGGTGACAGGGTCGGCGCCTGGGTCACGGAGGGCCCGAAGGGGGCCGCGTTCCAGGTCTGGGTGTACGTACGCCCCGACCTGAAGGTCGAATCCTGCGTCGTGAGGTTGTCCCCCTCGACGAACGTGGACGTCCAGACGATGCCGCCGTCGGTGTTGTAGTACTCGGTGCCCTTGAACGGCAGGTCGACAGGCGTGTTCGACCCGATCGGGCCCGCGCCTCCGGGCGCCGACGCGCGGTGGAACCGGGTGGCCGTCGCCGTCGTGGACTGGCTGCGGTAGGTCGTCCTGACCGTGGCGAGGTTCTTCGACGACAGCTTCCTGGTCAGGCCGGTGAACATGTCGCCATTGGCGACGTACGCCAGGTCGTAGGTGTAGGGGCTGTTCCGGAAGGTGCCGTCCCTGCCCGGTCGGGCGAGCCCGACGCCCAGCGTCGCGGTGAACTCGGGTGCCGCGACGGCGGGCCCGAGTCGGCCGAAGAAGACGTCGGTGAAGGAGACTCCGCTGAGCTGGACGCCCGGGTAGCGCATGCCGTCGTCCCAGTTGGCGCTCACGTTGATCGAGGTGGGCGCGGCGTCGCGCTGCGGCACTGTCACCGCGACAGGCTTGGCGTTGCGGGCGTCGACAGCCTCGGTGACCGGGCCGCGTACGTCGAGGACCGGCTGCGCGAGCAGGGTCGACACGTCACCCTCGTGGATGGTGCTGTACAACGCGTACCGCCCCTTGGGCAGCCGCAGGACGCCGCCGCCCGGTGTGGTGGGGAGGGTGCTGAACTCGCCGGTGGTCAGGTTCGCCGCCACTGTCGTGTACTCGGTGGCCGGCTTGCCGTCGCGTCCGGTGTGGTTGAGCCGCACGTCGTAGCTCTCGATCTCACGGTTCAGCACGAATGGCGTCCGTACCCGCAGGTCGCCGGGGGCGGTAGCGGTCAGCGCGCCCTGGTAGACGCCGTCCGGGGCGTCCACCCTGGTGTCCACCGTGATCGTCGCCTCGGCGCGGCCACCGGCCGGCACCACAAGCGTGGCCGGGCTGACGGTGAGCATGCCGGCCGGGGCCGGAGCGATGGCCAGCGTCAGTGTGACCGGCACGGTCCCCGTGTTGCGGTAGCCGACGACCTGGGTGATCGGGCTGTCGTCGGCGTGCGGCCAACGCTGCACCGGAAAGTCGATGGCGGCGACGTCGGCGGCGACCGGCTGGGCGACAGCGCGGGCGATGTCCACCCGGCCGGCGCCCTGCTCGTAGATGGTGTCCTCGCCGGTCGGCTTTGCCGAGTCCATCAGGGCGGCCTTGAGCTGCGGGCCGGTCCAGTCCGGATGCTGCCCGGCGAGAATCGCTGCGGTGCCGGCCACGTGCGGGGTCGCCATCGACGTACCCGACATGGTGGCGTAGTCGCCGCCGGGGGCGGCGGCCACGATGTCGACGCCCGGCGCGCTGATCTCGGGCTTGATGTGGTTGTCGCCGACGCGCGGACCCCGGCTGGAGAAGTAGGCCCGCTGGTCGTCGGCGTCCACGGCGGCGACGGCGAGAGCGTCGTCGGCGGAGGCCGGCGAGGAGACCGACTTCGGCTTCCCCTCGTTACCGGCCGCGACAACGAAGAGGGTGCCGTACCGGTGGCTCAGCTCCTGGACCGCGGTCTCCAGCGGGTCGAGGCCGGGTGCGTCGTCGCCGCCCACGCTCAGGTTGACAACCCGGGTCTGCGGCGCGAGCCACTGCATGCCGGTGATGATGTCCGAGTCCTGGCACTCGGTGGTGGCGCAGACCTTGCCGACGAGCAGCTTCGCCCCCGGTGCCACACCGCGGTACCTGCCTTCGGAGGCGGCGCCGCTGCCGACGATCGTCGACGCCACGTGGGTGCCGTGGCCGACCGAGTCGGCGGGGTCGTTGCCGCCGGTGAAGTCACGGACCTCGGCGAGGTGGCCGGCGAAGTCGGGGTGGCTGGCGTCGATCCCGGTGTCCAGCACTCCGACGGTGACGCCGGTGCCGTCGAAACCGGCCTGCCACGCCGCCGGGGCGCCGATCTGCGGCACGCTGCGATCGAGGGAGACAGTGCGCTTACCGTCCAGCCAGATGTGGGTGACCCCCGCGGTGAGGGTGCGCGCGGACGGCGTACCTCGGGTGAGCGACGTCCAGAGGGTCACCCGGTCGTCCCGGTCCGCCCGGACCGCGAGCGCGTGCGCGGCCGGGAGGTCGGCCCGCACCCGCCCGGCACCCCCGGTGGTCGCGGTCCGTGCCCGCGCCGCCATGTTCTCGGGGTACGCGACCAGCAGCGGCAGTTCGGCTGCCCGGTCGTCGTGGCCGAACTTGCCGAGCGTGCTGAGGTCGAACAGGCGTCGATCGAGCCGTCCGTCCCGCACCAGCGGCATCGCGTCCACCGGGATGACGTACTGGTGACCGTCCTCCCGGCTGCTCACGAACCGCATGCCGGCCCGACCCGGCCCGCGCTGGATCTGTGGTCGTCCCGCCGCGTCCAGCGAAACCCGGTCACCGGTGATCAGGGTGAATGTTCCGTGGGTGCCAGGGGCCGTGGGCGTCGGCGTTTCCTGCGCGTTCGCCGGTTGGGCGATCAGGCCCGCCGCAACCAGCGCTGTCGCGAGTACGCCGGCTGTCAGGGCGCGTCGTTGCCGTCGTCGCACATCGTCCTCTCCGCCACGGGCGTCTCCCGGGTCGGCACGATGACGCCCGGCCGGGTCGTCAGGTTGATCACAGTGATGTGACAGAGGCCACAATCGCGCCCCGCGCCGACGTGACCGGTCCACCCTGGCGAGTTCCATGCGGCGGTGACCAGGGGACGAGGCATGGGAGGGCACCGGTCGGATGCGTGACGCCGAAGAGTTCGACGCCCTCTACGCGGCCTGTGCGGGTCGGGTCGTGGGTCACGTGTACGCGCTCACCGGCAACCGCGCCGAGGCGGAGGACGCCGTCGCCGAGGCGTTCATGCGGGCCTGGCAGCGATGGGCGACGGTGCGGGAGACGGACAGTCCGGAGGCGTGGGTCCGTCGGGTGGCCTCCCGGATCGCTGTGAGCAGCTGGCGCAAGGCGTTCAACCGGGTACGCGCGCACCGCCGGGCAGCGGTCGACCAGGGCGTGCCCGGGCTGAACGAGGACCACGTCGCGCTGTTGCAGGCGCTGCAACGGCTGAGCGCCAACGAGCGGCGGGCTGTCGTGCTGCACCATCTCAACGACCTCAGCGTCGCGGAGGTGGCAGCCGAGATGCAGGCCCCCGTCGGAACCGTGAAGACGTACCTCGCCCGTGGGCGGAGAGCGATGGCCGGCTTGCTGACCGATGCGCACCAGGAGGAGACCTCCCATGGCTGATCCGCGCGACGATCTCACCGCGATCGTGGACGAGGTCCGGCGAGTCACCACGCTGCCGGGGGCACAGGCGTTGCGGCACCGCAGCGACAGGCGTCGGCGGCGTTGGGCGGCCGTCGGTGCAGTTGGACTGGCCGTGGTGGCCCTCGCCGCCGGCACCGCTGTGGTGCAGGTGCGCGACACCGTCGAGACGCCTGGCGGCGGTCCGGCCTCCCAGGCCGCACCGCCAGTGGTCCCGTCCGCGACCGCTTCGGCGGGACCGCAGGAGATCCTCGGCGGACGGCGGCAGGTCCAGATCGTGCTGCCCGGCATGCGTGGGGCAGCGTTGGCGATCGACAGCGACGGCGATCAGGTGCGGGCCACCACCGAACAGGGCATCGACGATCGGGCGCTGTGGGTGCTGCGCCCCGAGGGCGACAGGTACCGGATCCTCCTGGCGTCCGGTGCCGACGCGATCTGCCTGACAGTCGTGCACGACGCCGCGCCGGGCAGCGTGCGCGGCCGGGCGTGTGATGCCGCCGCCTCGACGCAGCTCTTCCGGATCGATCAGGTTCCGGACGGCAGCTACTCGATCTTCCAGGGCAAGCGTTACGTCCAGGTGGTCGACGGCACCAACGCGCTGGTCCCCGACCTGCCCGAGGGCCTGACCACCACGTACGAGTTCCTGGACCGCGGGCCGAGGTGAGCGGCCCCGCCAGCGGACCATGATCGTGCCGTCGGTGCGCGGAGCGAACTTGATGCCGGCCGTCGAGCCGGATGCTGGCGTCGAAAGGTTTCGATGCGCCGAGGCCGAAACTTTCGGAAAAACATTGACACTTAGCGATGAGCCGACTCAGGCTTGACGTGGCTGGCAATCGTGATCATCGATCTCGCTTCGTCCCTTTCCGTAACCATCACCTCGGAAGGAGACCTCTAGTGACCATCCCCTCGGGCCGTTCCAGAACCCGGTTCCTGGTCGTCGTGCTGGCGCTGGCAGCGCTCACTGTCGCCGGATCGGTATCGGTAGTGACACGAACGACCAATGCTCAAGCCGCAGCAGGCACGCTGGCCGCGGCAGTGGAGGACGAGGGCGTCGACTGCGCCGTGTCCGGTCTGCCTGACCTGGGCTTGCTGCCCACCAACGCCAAGCTTCCCGATCCCTTCAAGAAGCTGAACGGGACGACCATCACCACCAGGTCCGACTGGCGCTGCCGGCGGGCGGAGATCAAGGAGCTTGCCGAGAAGTTCGTCTTCGGCGAGAAGCCCGCCAAACCCGCGACGGTCACCGGGACGGTGTCCAACAGCACCGTCACTGTCAACGTGGCACACAACGGTAGGAGCAGCAGCTTCTCGGCGCGGGTCGAGCTGCCGAGCGGCACCGGTCCCTTCCCGGCCGTCGTGGTGGTCGGCGGGTTCGGCGCCGACACGGCCACCATCAAGGCCGCCGGCGCTGCCGTGATCAGCTACGACCCATTGGCAGTTGGCCGCGAGGGCACTCCCCGGAACAACAAGCAGGGCGCGTTCTACAGCATCTACGGCGCATCGAGCAGCACCGGGCTGCTCGCCGCCTGGGGGTGGGGCGTCAGTCGGATCATCGACGTCATCGAGCGGTCCGACGGCAGGATCCTCAAGGCGGACGCGATGGGCGTCACCGGTTGCTCCCGTTATGGCAAGGGTGCCTTCGCGATCGGTGTGTTCGACCAGCGCATCGCCCTGACCATGCCGATCGAGTCGGGAAGCGCTGGCGTCCCCATCTTCCGGGGTATCCCGGGTGAGGGCGCGCAGAGCCTGAGCAGCGCGTACGGAGAGCAACCCTGGCTGGGTGACGCGTTCGGCTCCTTCACCAGCAGTCCGAACCGGCTCCCGGTGGACACCCACGAGATGGTCGCCATGGTGGCGCCGCGCGGACTGTTCATCATGGACAACCCGCACATCGCCAACCTCGGCCCCCGGTCGGCGAGCGTCGCGGCCCTGGGCGGCGCCGAGGTCTACAAGGCGCTCGGCGCCGGTGACAACATCACCTACTGGTCCGACGTGCAGGACGGCAGCCACTGCGCCAACCGCCCCGAGTGGCGTACCCCGTTGCAGAACAACATCCGCAAGTTCCTGCTGAAGACGGGCAACGAGCCGGGTGTGATCCGGATTTCCAGCAAGGCGCTCGGCCGGCTGGCCGACTGGCGGGACTGGCCGACCCCGGTCCTGGCTGACGGCCCGACCACCCCGCCGCCGACCACGCCGCCGCCGACCACGCCGCCGCCGACCACGCCGCCACCGACCAGCCCGCCCCCGACCACGCCGCCACCGACCACGCCGCCACCGACCGGTGGTGGCTGTGCGGCGACGGTGTCGGTCAACCAGTGGACTGGCGGTTTCGTCGCCACGGTGCGGGTGAGCGCCGGCACCGCGCCAGTGAACGGTTGGACGGTCACCATGACTCTGCCGTCGGGTGCCAGCATCACCAGCATCTGGAGCGCCAACCGGAGCGGCAGCACCGGGACCGTTCAGTTCACCAATGTCGACTACAACGGCTCCATCGCGGCCGGGCAGTCGACCGAGTTCGGTTACCAGGGCAACGGCACCGGTGCGGGGATGACTCCCACCTGTTCGACAGGGTGACCCGCAGGCCCGGTGCGGAGGTGCGCAGCCTCCGCACCGGGCCGCGCGGCCGTGCGGCGGAGCCCGAGCGTCAGAGCCAGACCACGAGCCCGGTCAGATCGTTGAGGACCGCGGCGACGCCCGCCCGGATGGCCGCCGCGCACCGGTCCGCTGTGAACGAGTTCGGGTCGTACGTCGAGGACATCCCGAGCCCTTCGCCACGGAACGACGCGCCGTCCCAGTCGACAGCTGTGACGTTGTGGGTGGGCTCGGCGAGTTCCGCGCCGACCACGAGGAACTTCTCGTCCAGGTGGTTCGGGGTGACCAGCGCGAGCCCGTCGATGAGGTCGTTGCCCGCGCTGACGATGAGGTCCGGGCCCATCTCCATCGCCTTGGCGATGCTGGGAACGGCGTCGTGCGCATTGCCGACGACGATGGTCCTCAGATCGACGTGCTCGTCGTCGGCCCACTCCTTCACCGCCGTCACGAGGGCCTTGGTCGGGTTGTCCGCACCGCTGGTCAGCAGGACGACCCGGTAGTCCTTCGGCGGGTGGACGTCGGCCCACGAGCCGGGCTGCGGGGTGATGGTCGCCTCCGGCGCGGGCTTCGTCGAGGGGTCGACGAACCCGCTGCCGAGAGTGCCGATGGCGCTGGGCGCCGGACGTGGCTCGGACCAGTCGTTGCTGGAGTTGCAGGCGGTGACCAGCGCGGCGGTCGCGGCCAGCATGGCAACGGCCCGAAGCGGGGGGCGCAAGGTGATCGTCCTCCGGGTGGTGGCGGAAAGTGCACGTACTTCTTCGTATTCCTATCTCAATTCCGGTCACCGGTAATCGGTGGGCGGTCTTTCGGGGAAGTTGTTCTCCGGCGGTTCGTCGGTGCGCGGGTTGGTGTTCACCCACGACATGCAACGTGCACTGGCCAACCGAGGGAGTCGAATGTCAGGCCGCATCCGTCGTACCGTTATCGTCGCCGCTGTCGGGTTCGCCGCAGCGGTTGTTCCGTTTCTGGGCACCTCACCGGCGTCCGCGCACGGCTTCTCGTCGACTGTGTACGCGAAAATTGCAGCGGGAGATGAGGGTCACATTCGGACCGGCGTGGAGCTCGAATACGACCTCCTCGTCGTCTCCGCCGCGGATGCCGGCGACGACGACCCGCTCTTCCGGGCGGGAACCGCCGCGTTCGAGGCGGGCGACACCGCCGCCCAGGCCGCCGCACTGAAGGGTCACGCGTCGGCGGTTCTCCGGTACGTCTCCGACCGGTTCGCGGTGAGTTCCCGGGGTGCGGCCTGCCTGCCGACGCAGGTGGGTGACGCGACGATCGGTGAGCGCGAGGGCGTGCCGTACGCGAACCTGCTGCTCGACTGGACCTGCCCGGAGCGGGTCGACGAGCACGTGGTGCGCAGTGGCCTCTTTCCCGATGGCGAGGGCTACGTCAAGGGCACGAAGACGATCGTCACCTACGAGATCGACGGCCGTTCGGGCAGTGCGGCGCTGGACGCCGCCAACCCGTCCTTCTCGACCGCACAGGCCTGGTACGAGCGGTTCGGCGAGTTCTTCCTCCTGGGTGCCGAGCATCTGCTGACCGGGATCGACCACATCCTGTTCCTGCTGGCGCTCATCGCCGGGTCTCGGCGGCTTCGGGAGATCGTGCTCGCGGCCACCAGCTTCACACTGGCGCACTCGGTGACGTTCCTGCTCGCCGCGCTCGGCCTGGTCGAGGTGCCGGGGGCGATCGTGGAGCCGATCATCGCGTTGTCGATCGCCGTCGTCGCCGGTTGGCACCTGTGGGGCATCTGGCGGCGCGGTGAGCACGCGACCGACCTGGAGACGGCCGGGCGCGGCCACTTCGGCCTGGATCAGGCCGGCTGGATCCGCCTCGGCGTGGTGTTCTGCTTCGGCCTCGTGCACGGCCTCGGATTCGCGGGCGCGTTGGGTATCGACGAGGCGTGGTCGTGGACCCTGCTGTGGTCGTTGCTGGTGTTCAACGTCGGCATCGAGGTCGTTCAGTTGACGATTATCGCTCTCGTCTTTCCGCTGCTGTTCGTGCTGCGCCGTCGTGCGCCGAAAGCCGGCCTCTGGGCGACCGGGGCCGTTTCTGCGGGGGTGTCCATTATGGGGTTGATCTGGTTTGTGCAGCGCATTTCTGGATCATGAGCAGGGCTAAGTAGTTCGTGAAGTGCAGTCTTTCGCAAGATCACGTTCATGATCGGTTCATCGGGCGACGAAACCGTGGAACTGCTTCCCCAGCGTCGGGTGAAGGCACAATCCATTTCTCTATTTGAAAAGGGAACAATGTCGATGACATTGAGCACCTCGACACGGGCCTCCGCGCTCGTGCGGCGGCGCCTGGTCGCCGGGGTCGCAGCCGGTTTCCTCGGAATGGGCGCGGCCCTCGGCAGTGGCCTGATGGCCACCGCGAGCGCCGCCGAGTCCACCACGATCACCGGTGTGGTCCTCGGCGTCGGCGCCAACGAGACCCAGCGCATCGTGAGCTGGTACTCCTCCGCCGACACCGCGCAGAAGATCCAGCTCGCCCCGACCGCCGAGATCGTCAACGGCGAGTTCCCGGCCGGCGCGGTCAGCTTCGACGCCGTCGGTGCCGCGAACACCTCGACCACCGGCTTCAACCGGCACGCCACGATCAGCAACCTGCGTGAGAAGACGGCGTACTCGTACCGGGTCGGCGCCGAGGGCAGCTGGTCCCCGGCGTACGCCTTCAAGACGCAGGACTTCGAGGGCGACTACGACTTCCTGTTCTTCGGCGACCCGCAGATCGGCTCCTCCGGGGACCGGCTGAAGGACCAGGCCGGCTGGGAGGACACCCTGAAGGTCGCCACCGCGGCCAACCCGAACGCCGAGCTGCTGGTCTCCGCCGGCGACCACGTCGAGAGCGCCAACGACGAGGGTCAGTGGACCTCGTTCCTGGCCCCCGAGCAGCTGCGTCAGATTCCCCTCGTCGCGACCATCGGCAACCACGACGTCGGCGGCAAGTCCTACGAGCAGCACCACTTCACCCCGAACACCGACCGTTCGTCCCAGTACTACAACGGGGACCAGGCGACCCGGTCCGGCGGCGACTACTGGTTCATCCACAAGGATGTGCTGTTCATCGACCTGAACAGCAACAGCTACGTCAACCCGGCGGACGGCTCGGCCGGCGGCGACGCGGCGCACGTCGCGTACGTCACCGACGTCATCAACAAGCACGGCTCCGAGGCCAAGTGGAAGGTGCTGGTCTACCACCACTCCATCTACTCGCCGGCCAGCCACGCGACCGACACCGACAACAAGCAGCGGCGGGAAGACTTCACCACCGCGTTCTCCAACCTCGGCGTCGACATGGTCCTGCAGGGCCACGACCACAGCTACACCCGCAGCTACTCCATCAAGAACGGCCAGAAGGAGAACCCGGCCGAGCAGCCGGGTGCTGCCGACGTGTTCCCCGGCCCGGGCGGCGTCATCTACGTGACAGCCAACTCGGCCTCCGGCTCGAAGTACTACGACATCAAGAAGCCGGACACCACCGGCACCGGCATCCGTGGCAACGGCCCGGACCCGCTGGACCCGAACAAGTACTGGTACAACTCCGTGCAGAACCAGGAGCACGTGCGCAGCTACGTCAAGGTGCAGGTTCGCGGCGACAAGCTGGTTCTCGCGAACGTTCGCAGCGGCACCTGCGCCGCGCCGAACGCGGCCGTCGAGAAGGGCCTCTCCTGCGTCAACACCCCTGACGGTCAGCCGGTCGGCTCGATCGTCGACAACGTGACGGTGCACCCGTTCCACGGTGACGGCCAGGCCATCCAGGTCAACGTGCCGAACCCGGCTCCGGGCGAGTTCGGCTGGACGATCGACGGCTACAACGGCCTCGTCGACCTGGGTACCGCGCAGGAGCGCAACGGCACCTACTTCCAGGCCAACGGCAAGATCAACCCGATCCTCGTGTCGGACAGCCGCCGGTCGCTCGCCCCGTGGTCGATCTCGGCCAACGTCGGCGACTTCTCCGACGCCGACAAGAAGTTCTCCGGCTCCTACCTCGGTTGGAACCCGTACGTGCTCGACGCCGGCGCGGGCGCCGAGGCCGGCGCCCCGGTCCTGTCGTCCCTCGACGACCAGGGCAAGGGCCTCTCGGTCTCCAGCGCGCTCGCCGCAGCCGCGCAGGGTCACCCGCGTGGTGGCGCCAAGCTCGGCGCTGACCTGGACCTGAAGATCCCGGACAGCATCGCGAAGGGCAGCTACCGCACCACCCTCACGATCACTGCCTTGAGCAGCTGACCGGACTGTTCCATTCGGCGGGGTAGGCACCTTCGGGGCCTACCCCGCCACCGGTTCACCCACTACCAAGATCACCACAAGGATTTGAGATGCAACCGTCCGTAACGCGCTGGAAGACAGCCCTTCGTACCACCGCACTGTCCCTGCTCGCCGTCGTCGCGGCCGTCGGTGTCGGCGCCGGCCCCGCCCTGGCGGCGGACGGTAACGTCGCCTGGACGGTCCGGACGGCCTCCAACGGCTACGGCGAGGCCCGGTCCAGCTACAGCTACAACGTCAACCCAGGCGGCGCCGTCGAGGACGCCATGGTGGTGGCCAACCGCGGCCCGGCACCGCTGACCCTCTCCGTGTACGCGGCCGACGGCTTCACCACCGACGCCGGCCAGCTCGACCTGCTCACCAAGGACAAGAAGTCGATCGCCATCGGCGCCTGGGTGAAGCCGAACGCCGGCAGCGTGGTGATCCAGCCCGGAAAGACCGCCCAGGTCCCCTTCGCCGTCAACGTTCCGGAGAACGCCACGCCCGGGGATTACGTCGGTGGCATCCTCACCACGCTGACGCAGGCCGACCAGGCTGAGGGGATCAACGTCGACCGGCGCCTCGGTATCCGGATCAAGTTGCGGGTGGGCGGAGAGCTGAAGCCCAACCTCGCGATTGAGAACCTCCACGTCACGTACGCCGGGCCGACCAACCCGTTCAGCAAGGGTGACGCCACCATCACCTACAAGGTCCACAACGTCGGCAACGCGGCTCTGTCCGGCAAGCAGGCGGTCACCGTCTCGGGCCCGTTCGGCCTGCTGCGGGTGCGGGCCGAGGACGTCGCCGCGCCGCCGGAACTGCTTCCGGGTGAGAGCTGGGACGTGACGGTGCCCGTACACGGGGTGGCTCCCACCATCTCGCTGGCCGCGACGGCGACAGTGACACCCCTGCTCACCGACGCCTCGGGCTCCACCACCTCGCTCAAGCCGGTCGAGGTCACCGCGCACGGCTGGGCCCTGCCCTGGATGCTGGTGCTGGTGCTCGTCGTGCTGATCGCCGTGCTCGTCGGGGGGTACCTGTACCGACGCCGCAACCGGGCGCAGAGCAAGGCGCGCGAGGACGCCCGCGTACGCGACGCCGTCGAGCAGGCGCTTCGTGGCCCGGAGCCGCAGACCTCCTGACCGCGGCTCCGCTCACCTCGGCTGGCTTCGGCCGGCGGCGGTTCCCACCCGCTGGGTCAGGCCGATCGCGAGCGCGATCACGGCGATCACCAGCACCGCCGCCGGCACGGATGCCCAGGTCGGGGCCGTACGCAGCACCACGGTGCCGAGCACGGCGCCGACCACCAGCCCCGCCAGCCGGCCGACGCCACCCACGTCGGCGAACCGGTGCGGGTCGACGACGCGACGCCTGACCAACTCGGTCAGCGAGCCGGTCAGGTAGGTGGTCGACGCACCCCGTACGCCGGCGGCCACGGTGATCACGCTCTGGATGCCGCTCGACACGGCCGCCATCGCCAGCAGCACGAGCCCGAAGCCGTACCCGGGACGTGCCGAGCAGGCGAACCAGCCCACAGTGAAGCCGAGCAGCAGCACCGCCTCGGCCGACGTCACCACAGCGGTACGGCGGTTCCAACCCGGCGGGGTGTGGCGCAACGGCACGGTGGCAGCGGCCACGCCCGCCGCGTACCCGCCAACCGCCACCACCGCCCCGGCGAGCGACCTGGTGTCGGCGGTGGCGAGCGCGTGGCCGAAGTGCACGAGGTTGCCGGTGATCACGCTGGCGAAGTAGCCGTTGAGCTTGGTCAGACAGATCACGTCGAGGCAGCCGGAGGCCGTGGCGAGTGCCACCAGGAGCCAGGCCGTGGCCCGCGTCGACGGAGCGTGCACGATGCCCCTTCCGTCGGTCCTGCGGCCAGCGCGACGCGCCCGGCCTCAACGTCGAACGCGCCGGCGCTCGCGCCCGGCGGGTACGCGGCCATTCCCGTGCCCACCCCGGTTACGCCCGGCCGGGCCCACCAGACGCGGGCGTTCGTCCTTGTGGGTGAACGACGCTCGGCCCCGGGCCACGCCCGTTCCCGAGCCGGCATGCTGCGACGGTGACGCCGGCACGGAGAGGGAATCCACATGGTTGACGGGGATGTGCCAGAGCGGATGCAGGCCGCGGCCTTCGACGAGTTCGGCGGGCCGGAGGTGATCACCCTGCGGAAGCTGCCGATCCCGCAGGTCGCCGACGACGAAGTGTTGATCAAGGTCTTGAGCGCCGGCGTCGGGGTGTGGGACGCGTACGAGCGTGAGGGTGTGCTGGTGCCGGAGGGCTCGGCGCTCCCGATCGTGCCCGGCTCCGACGGTGCCGGAACGGTCATCGCCGCCGGCAGCAAGGTGACCGGTCTGGTGGTGGGTGACCTGGTCTACGTCTCCGCCACCACCCGTCCGAAGGGTGGCTTCTACGCCGAGTACGCGTCGGTCAAGGCGGAGTACGCGGCGAAGATGCCCGACGGTGTGCCCGCCGAGCACGCCGGAGCCATGCCCACCGATGCGCTGACCGCGCTGGCCGGACTCGACGCGATCAGCCTGTCGGCCGGCGACTGGCTGCTGATCTTCGGTGCGAGCGGCGGTCAGGGTCACCTGGCCGTGCAGTTGGCGAAGCGGCAGGGGCTGAACGTGATCGCCGTGGCGTCCGGTGCGGACGGCGTCGCGCTGGTGACCAGGCTCGGCGCCGACGTGTCCCTCGACGGCCACGGCGACATGACCGACGTGCTGACCCGGATCCGGGACGCCGCGCCGGGCGGGGTGAACGCCATCCTGGCGATGGCCGGCGGCGCGACGCTGGACCGGCTCACCGAGGCGCTGGCCGACGGCGGTGTGGTCGCGTTCGCCCACGGGGTGCGGCCGGAGCCGCAGGAGCGGCCGGGCGTCATGGTCCGGGCGTACGACGGCGAATCGAGCCCTCGACAGTTGCAGCGCCTCAACGAACTCATCGAGGCCGGACCGTTCGTCGTGCACGTCGCGGAGAAGTTCCCGCTGGGCAAGGTGCGGGACGCGCACCAGCGCCTACAGACGTCCTACTCCGGCAAGCTCCTGCTGACTGTCGCCTGAGACGTCAGGGCGTGCGCTGCTGCGGCACGCGTACCGAAGCCATGCCGGCCGCCGTCGCGGCCTGGATGCCCAGGTCGGTGTCCTCGAAGACCAGGCAGGACTCCGGGGGTACGCCGAGCTGCTCCGCAGCGAGCAGGAACGCCTGCGGATCGGGCTTGGCCCGGGTGTAGTCGTCGGCGCAGACCAGCACGTCGAACCGGTCCAGCAGGCCGAGCGCCTCCAGGGAGGCGGTGACCGACGCGCGGGTGCTGCCCGAGACGACGGCGAACGGGACCCGTCGGTGTGCGTCGTGGATGTGCGCCAGCACCTCGGGCACGGCGGCGAGCTGCGGCAGCAACTCCTGGTAGTAGCTCTCCCGGCGCTCGACGACGGCCGCCACCGGCATGGCAAGACCCTGCTGCTCGTTCAGCGCGACGATGATGTCGGCGGTGGGCCGTCCACCCCAGGCGTAGAAGAGGTCCTCGGGGAACTCGCAGTCCCACTCCGCCAGGGCCCGCTGCCAGGCCAGGTAGTGCAGCGGCATCGAGTCGACGATGGTGCCGTCGCAGTCGAACAGGTACGCGGCGAACGGTCCGGGAGGCAGCGGCAGACTCACCCGGGAAGGGTACAGCTCACTCGCTGGTGACGGCTCTCAGCTGGCTGAGCAGGTACGCGCGCTCCGGTTCGGTGCCGACCAGCGTCAACGCGCTGCGGTACGCGGCAGCGGCCTCGTCGTATCGGCCGAGCCGGCGCAGCAGGTCGGCCCGCGCCGCCGGATAGGGGTGGTAGCCGCGCAGCCGGGGCTCGTCGGCCAACTCGTCGAGTAGCGCGAGCCCCGCCGCCGGCCCGTCCCGCATGGCCACCGCGGCGGCCCGGTTGAGCGCCACGATCGGTGAGGGCACCAGACCGAGCAGCACGTCGTAGAGGGCCACCACCTGCGGCCAGTCGGTGCTGGCCACGTCGGCGGCCTCGTCGTGGAGCGCGGCGATGGCGGCCTGCACGCCGTACGGGCCGGGCGCTCGGCCGGTCAGCGCGACCACCACCAGCCCGCGCCCCTCCTCGATCATCTGACGGTCCCAGCGTTTCCGATCCTGGTCGTCGAGAAGGATCATGGCGCCGTCCGGCCCGGTACGCGCGTCCCGCCGGGCGTGGACCAGCAGCATCAGACCGAGCAGCCCGGCGACCTCCCGCTCGGCCGGCAGCAGCCGGCGCAGGATCCGGCCGAGCCGGATGGCCTCCTCGGCCAGGTCGATCCGTTGCAGATCCGGGCCGGAGCTGGCCGCATACCCCTCGGTGAAGACCGAGTAGACGGCCTGGAGCACCGTGGGTAGACGACCGGGCAGCTCGTCGGGTCCCGGCACCCGGAACGGGATACGCGCGTCGCGGATCCTCCGTTTGGCGCGGACGAGTCGTTGGGCCATGGTGGCGGGCGGCACCAGAAAGGCCCGCGCGACCTCGGTGGTGGTGAGGCCGGCCAGGAACCGCAGGGTGAGCGCGCCGCGATCCTGCGCCGCCAGCGCCGGGTGCGCACAGGTGAAGAAGAGCGCCAACCGGTCGTCGGGCAGGTCGCGGTCCGCGTCGGCGGGTGGCGCGTGATCGGCCCGCTCGGCCTCCGCCTGCAGTACGGCGAGCCGGGTCGCCAGCACCCGGTCCCGCCGAAGCCGGTCCACGGCCCGACGCCGAGCCGTGGTGAGCAGCCAGGCGCCCGGCCGGCTCGGGACGCCGTCGGCCGGCCAGTGCGTCAGCGCCGCCTCGATGGCCTCGGAGGTGACCTCCTCGGCCAGGTCGAGGTCGCCGAAGCGGCGCACGAGCGAGGCGAGCAGCCGACCGCGTTCCTCCCGGAACACCGCCTCCACCGACGACCCGACGGCTGCCCCCTCGCCCTGCACTGTCAGACCTGCGCGTCGATCTCGAAGATCGGACGGACCTGAACCGATCCGGTACCGACGGCTCCGGGACTGCGGGCCGCCCACTCCAGC
The DNA here is from genome assembly GCF_040677775.1 of Micromonospora sp. NPDC053740. Classification (NCBI taxonomy): domain Bacteria; kingdom Bacillati; phylum Actinomycetota; class Actinomycetes; order Micromonosporales; family Micromonosporaceae; genus Micromonospora; species Micromonospora sp. NPDC053740. Next base: position 4,891 of record NZ_JBFASO010000003.1, on the reverse strand, counting down.
GCGGCGTCGAGGTCCGGCACGTCGATGACGTCGTACCCGCCGAGCAGCTCACGGGTCTCGGCGAACGGCCCGTCGGTGATGGTGCGCTCGCCGTCCGGGTTGACCTGCACCGTGGTGCAGGTGGTCAGGTCCTGCAAGGGATGTCCGGAGACCCAGACTCCGGCGTCCTTCATCTCCCGGTCGTAGCGGATCCAGTCCTCGAAGCTGCACCCGTTGTCGACGACCTCCCCGTCAACCATTGGGCTCATGAACAGCAGCATGTACTTCACGTTTCGGCTCCTCTCGGTGCGGCGGGTCGCCGTACAGCATGACGACGAACGCGGGTCGGTGATATCGACACGGCGTGGCAGATCTTTTTGGCCGGGCCGTGTCGGCTGTGCTCAGGAGAGGCGCGGTTGCGCCGGGTCGGGTCGTTCGGCGCGTCCGTCCAGCCGTCGTTCGAACCAGGTCACTCCGACCAGAAGGGCGGTCAGCACTGTGAGCGCCGCCAGTGGCGGCACGGATCTGCCGATGGGCAGCACCGCCAGCGGCAGCAGCCCGGCGACGATCTGCGTCGGATACACCGCGCCAACCGTCAGCCTGCGGAAGACCAACCTGCTCAGCAGGTAGAGGGCGGCACCGCCGTAGAGCGCGGTAGCGGCCTCCCAGCCCAGCCGGCCCGGGTGCGCGGACTCCTCGGTGAGCTGGGCGATCACCTCCTCGATGCCGAGCGCGACGTAGATGGCGCCGATGATCAGGGTGGAGTGGGCGAGGCCGTACGCGTCGCCGGCCACGCGGGCCCGTCGCTCACCCGGCACGTTGCTGACCGCCTCGCGGGCGGCGGACGCCAGCCGATCGAAGTAGAGCCACCACAGGCAGACCGTGCAGGTGAGGCCGAGCAGTGCGGCCACCAGGGCGGAGCCGACAGGTGCCATCGCCCTCGGACCTGCGCCGGCAGAGATCAGGGACTCACCCAGCGCGATGATGAGCACCAGGCCGAACCGCTCGCTGAAGTGGTCCACGCTGCGCAACTGCCACGGCCGGAAGGTGGACGCGATCCGGGCGCCGCCGATGTTCAGCAGAAACGCGACAGTCCAGAGCGCCGTCTGGGCTGCACCGCCGAGCAGGGCACCGATGATCAGCGGGATCCAGCCCAGCACCACCGGCACGGCGAAGAACCGCAGCGTCGACCGCAGCGGAGGGTTCGTCACGCTCGCCCAGAACAAGATCACGAGCTGCACGGCCCGGCCGACCACGTAGGCCAGGGCGAGAGTCAACGGCGCATCGAACAGTTGCGCACTCTGCTGCCAGGCGTCCGGCAACACCAGCGCGGCCACGAAGATCGCCGCCATCGCGACCAGGGTGACCGCGCGGACCGGGCCGACATCCGGCCGGACCAGGTTTCCGACCCAGATGTACGGCGACCAGGAGTACAGCAGGAGGAGCAGGAGGAGCAGCCCCTGCGCCAGGGTGACCGCGCTCGGCGACCCCGCCATGAACGTGATGACCCTGGTGAGTGCGAAGACGAAGACCAGATCGAAGAAGATCTCGAACATCGTGGTCCGGTGCGTCACCCCCGCCGGAACCGGGTGAATGCCGAGATTCCTCCCCATTCTCGCATTCTGCGTCATCTCGGCCGGCGGTGTGCCGCCGAACATCAGGTCCCGCAGCGCTCGCACCGTGCCGGCGACCGTGCCGTCGAGCTGGCCGGGCCAGCCACGGGCCACGCTGATCACGCCGCCGGCCGGACGGCCCGGCCTCAGGTCGAGGCGTCCGTCCGGCGGCGGCTCCGCTCAGCCCGCCGCCGCACCTGCTGGTACGCGCCGGTCAGCCCCATCGCCCCGCGTACCTCGAGCACCGTCTGGCGTACCTCCTGGCGGGTCCGCTCCGTACCCTCGACGATCAGTCGGTCGACCAGGCCCCGGTCGGCTTCGATCTCGGCCCGGCGCTGCCGGATCGGCGCCAGGAACCCCTCCAGCGCGACGATCAGCCGTTCCTTGACCTCCACGTCACCCACCCGCCCGGCCCGGTACCGCCGGGCCAGGTCGGCCACCTCGTCGCGGTCCGGATTGAAGACCTCGTGGTACGCGAAGACCGGGTTGCCTTCCACAGTGCCCGGCACGTCGGCCCGCACCCGGTTCGGGTCGGTGTACATGCCGAGCACCTTGCGACGCACCGTCCGCGCGTCGTCGGAGAGCGCTATCGAGTTGCCCCTGCTCTTGCTCATCTTGGCGGCGCCGTCGGTCCCCACCAGGCTGGGTGTGTCCGCCGGGATCAACTCCGGCACCGGGAAGACGGGGCCGTACAGGTGGTTGAACCGTCGGGCTATCTCCCTGGTCACCTCGACGTGTGCGGCGTTGTCCCGGCCGACCGGAACCACCTCCCCCTTGACGCAGAGGATGTCCGCGGCCTGGAGCACCGGATAACCCAGCAGCCCGTACGGCATCTCCTCCTTGCCGGCGTCGCGGGCCATGTCCTTGAGCGAGGGCACCCGTTCCAGCCGGGGGACGGTCACCAGGTTCTGGAGGAGGGTGTTGAGGTCGCCGACCTCGGGGATGGCCGACTGGAGGTAGAAGGTGGCCCGGTCCGGGTCGACGCCGGCGGCGAGGATGTCGGTCACCATCTCGCGGGCGTTGCCGGAGACCTGGTCGATGTCCTCCCGGCGGTTGCGGGTGGTGAGCATGTGCAGGTCGGCGATGATGAAGAAGCTCTCGTAGCTCCGGTGCAGCCGTACCCGGTTGGCGATGCTGCCGACGTAGTGGCCGAGGTGCAGGCGGCCGGTGGGCCGGTCGCCGGTGAGCATTCGTGCGACGGACATGGTGGTGCCTCTCGTCTGGAGAAGGTGGGTCACGCGTGGGCGCGCGGCGAGCAGGGCTGACTCAGCCCTGCTCGGTCAGCGGGATCGACTCAGCGAGTCGCCCGCCATCGCGCGCCGGCGCGAAACCGCAGACCACCGGCACGGAGGACGTTCAGAAGTTGCTCACGGCCATCGTCGGAGCTGCTCGGGATCTCGGGCACGGCACCGAGGAGGCGGCCGTCGACCAGGTCGACCGCCTCGGATGCGCAGCTGCCCGTCCGAACCACTGCCTCAGATTACCCGCGGGATGGCGCCGGGAGGGGGCAGGTAGCTGTCGGCGTAGTAGGCCCCGACGCGCTCCCGGTACTCCTGGTCGGCAGCAACCGGATCGAACGGTGGCGCGTCCTTGATCTGCTGGCGGGTCCGGTCGACGTGCACGACGCGTTCCTGGTGATCCACCCGGTCGACCGTCCCGGCCGGCAGCAGCACCTTCTGGCCGAAGATCCACGGCCCGGTGTCCACCACCAGGTGCCCGGCGTCCGCCTCATCGCTCGTCTCGTCGATGGTGCCGATGCGCCCGTCGCTCGCCTGCACCTGATAACCCACCAGGTCGACGGGCGTACCCGGGCCGGGGGCATCCGGGCCGTCGTGTCCACCCTCCTGACCCTCCGGAGGGGTGACCGAGGGGGTGGTCTGGGTATAGCCGCCGGCCAGGGCGGACGGATCACGCCAGGCCCAGGGGTTGAAGATCGAGGGTTGCATGGGGCACCTCCAGGGGACGGTCCTCAGCTGTCCCCCTTCGCAGTGCCCACCCCGCTGACGCCGGAAACAAGCTCCTGTCCAGGTGTGGCAGGGCGTTCGATTCCGCGCCGCCGGTCCGGTGAGCAGGTGCGCTGGCATACTCGGCTGCCATGGTGCTGTCGCGAGGGTGGAGTCTCTTCCTGGTCGGAGTCGGCGTCTGGACCTGGGTGATCTGGCCGAGGTTCGCGGTGGCCATCTGGCAGGACCCGCGGTCCTGGGCGTCCGGCACTGTGGCGGACGGCGCGGCCACCAGCTTCCTGTGGGTGCACGCGCTGCTGATCGCCGCGTCCCTGGCAATCGGCACCACAGCGGGCGTCCTCGGCGTCCGGGCCTGGCTCGCCACCCGGCGGCGGCAGCCGTCCTGATCGCCCACGCCGCTGCTGCGGATCAGGCCGGTCGGTACCCCTCCTGCGGGCAGTCTCCGAGCCCCAGTCGTCGGCCAACGGTTCTGACCTGGGGAAACTGTTCGGACGAGCGAATGTGACGCGCGCCGCTACCCGTGGATTTGACGATCAAACCCGCAGACGCGTAACTTTCTCTCTGCCAGCGCGGAACGGGGCAAACGGGACGAAGGTCCTAGAGCACCGAAACGGGATGGCAACCGGGTCAAGCAGGGGTTCGCTCCTGGGAGACGCGGTCCGGGCGGGGCTCGCCGGATCGGCCGCGAGGCGGATTTGGTGCGGCGAAGCCGACCGGGTAAGGTTCACGACCGGCAGGGAACCGGGCGAGACTGCGGGAAACCGCAGCGGCCGGTCTGCTGAATCCGACGACCTGACGCAGCGGTTCGCTGCTGCGTGAGTGCGCCGGCGCTGACCCGTACGAAGCATGACAGACCGGGACACACGGTTTGACACGGCGAAGACGGTGAGGTAACGTAGTAAAAGTGCCCGGCGCGAGAGCGGCGGGGACGCGGTGCGGAAAGCCCCGGTTGGGGTTCCACGTGGTGGGGCTTCTGGTCGGTGTGTGGTTGTTCTTTGAGAACTCAACAGGGTGCTTGTAAAGCCAGTGCCAATTATGATTTATACCCCGGACTGGTCAGTTTTTGCTGGCTGGTTGGGATTCCTTTGGCAACATTTGTTTGTTGCCGGGATAGCTGTTCAACTAATTTTTTGTTGGAGAGTTTGATCCTGGCTCAGGACGAACGCTGGCGGCGTGCTTAACACATGCAAGTCGAGCGGAAAGGCCCTTCGGGGTACTCGAGCGGCGAACGGGTGAGTAACACGTGAGCAACCTGCCCCAAGCTTTGGGATAACCCTCGGAAACGGGGGCTAATACCGAATATTACTTCTGGCCGCATGGCTGGTGGTGGAAAGT
>NZ_JBFASO010000002.1:850981-898481 GCF_040677775.1 Micromonospora sp. NPDC053740 | reverse complement strand
CAATGGGCTGCGATACCGTGAGGTGGAGCGAATCCCAAAAAGCCGGTCTCAGTTCGGATCGGGGTCTGCAACTCGACCCCGTGAAGTCGGAGTCGCTAGTAATCGCAGATCAGCAACGCTGCGGTGAATACGTTCCCGGGCCTTGTACACACCGCCCGTCACGTCACGAAAGTCGGCAACACCCGAAGCCGGTGGCCCAACCCTTGTGGAGGGAGCCGTCGAAGGTGGGGCTGGCGATTGGGACGAAGTCGTAACAAGGTAGCCGTACCGGAAGGTGCGGCTGGATCACCTCCTTTCTAAGGAGCACCTTCACCTGAAAGGGTGCAAGGAGCCCGCGGTCCACGAATGTTGGGTCGGGGTGCTCAGATGGCGGAGACACTGGCAAGTTTTTCCTCGGCAACGGTCGGGTTCACCTAGTACAGCTGCTCTTTGGGGTGGTGGGAACGGATGGTCTCGGTGCGGCTGAGGAGGGATGTAGGCACCCTGTTGGGTCCTGAAGGAACAACCGTTGGTTGTTGTTTCAGAGACGCGCCGGCCTCCTGTGTGGGGGCTGGAAGTCTGCCAGGCATGGCCTGGCCTCACATACCGCCAACTGTTGTTGGGTTTGGTGTGGGGCGGATCGGGTTGTGGGTTGGTCGTTTGTTGAGAATTGCACAGTGGACGCGAGCATCTTTGTGGTCAAGTTGTCAAGGGCGAACGGTGAATGCCTTGGCACCAGGAGCCGATGAAGGACGTGGGAGGCCGCGATAGGCCTGGGGGAGCTGTCAACCAAGCTGTGATCCCAGGGTGTCCGAATGGGGAAACCTGGCACCAGTCATGTGGTGTCACCCACACCTGAACACATAGGGTGTGTGGAGGGAACGCGGGGAAGTGAAACATCTCAGTACCCGTAGGAAGAGAAAACAATTTAGTGATTCCGTGAGTAGTGGCGAGCGAAAGCGGATCGAGGCTAAACCGGCTGCGTGTGATACCTGTCAGGGGTTGCGTGGTCGGGGTTGTGGGACCCTGCTGAACAAGCTGACACTTGTTCGAGAAGTTACAAAGTCAGTGGCTAGTCGAACAGTCTGGAATGGCTGACCGTAGACGGTGAGAGTCCGGTAGGTGAAAGTTGCTGACCTTCTGTGGGTGTTCCCGAGTAGCGGCGGACCCCTGAAATCTGCCGTGAATCTGCCAGGACCACCTGGTAAGCCTAAATACTTCCTGGTGACCGATAGCGGACAAGTACCGTGAGGGAATGGTGAAAAGTACCCCGGGAGGGGAGTGAAATAGTACCTGAAACCGTTCGCCTACAATCCGTCGGAGCCTTGCGGGGTGACGGCGTGCCTTTTGAAGAATGAGCCTGCGAGTTAGTGGCATGTGGCGAGGTTAACCCGTGTGGGGGAGCCGTAGCGAAAGCGAGTCTGAATAGGGCGATTCAGTCGCGTGTCCTAGACCCGAAGCGGAGTGATCTAGCCATGGGCAGGCTGAAGCGCGGGTAAGACCGCGTGGAGGGCCGAACCCACCAATGTTGAAAAATTGGGGGATGACCTGTGGTTAGGGGTGAAAGGCCAATCAAACTCCGTGATAGCTGGTTCTCCCCGAAATGCATTTAGGTGCAGCGTCGCGTGTTTCTTGCCGGAGGTAGAGCACTGGATGGTCTAGGGGGCCCACAAGCTTACCGAAATCAGCCAAACTCCGAATGCCGGTAAGTGAGAGCGCGGCAGTGAGACTGCGGGGGATAAGCTTCGTAGTCGAGAGGGAAACAGCCCAGATCACCAGCTAAGGCCCCTAAGCGTGTGCTAAGTGGAAAAGGATGTGGGGTCGCATAGACAACCAGGAGGTTGGCTTAGAAGCAGCCACCCTTTAAAGAGTGCGTAATAGCTCACTGGTCAAGTGGTTCCGCGCCGACAATGTAGCGGGGCTCAAGCACACCGCCGAAGCTGTGGCATTCACATTTTATCCTCGCTTGGACTTGATTCCTTGTGCAGGTGTGTGGATGGGTAGGGGAGCGTCGTGCCGCGAGTGAAGCAGCGGGGTGACCCAGTTGTGGACGCGGCACGAGTGAGAATGCAGGCATGAGTAGCGAAAGAAGGGTGAGAAACCCTTCCGCCGGATGACCAAGGGTTCCAGGGCCAGGCTAATCCGCCCTGGGTGAGTCGGGACCTAAGGCGAGGCCGAGAGGCGTAGTCGATGGACAACGGGTTGATATTCCCGTACCCGCGAAAGAGCGTCCCTGATGAACCTCGTTGTGCTAACCACCCAAACCATCCAAGACCTTCGGGTTGAGGGTGGGGAGCGTGGGAACCTGATGGGTAGTAGTCAAGCGATGGGGTGACGCAGGAAGGTAGCTGAGCCCGGCCGGTGGTTGTGCCGGGGTAAGCGTGTAGGCCGTGTTGTAGGCAAATCCGCAACACACATAGGCTGAGACGTGATGCCGAGCCGATTCAGGTGAAGTCAGTGATCCTATGCTGCCGAGAAAAGCCTCTAGCGAGTTCTTAGCGGCCCGTACCCCAAACCGACACAGGTGGTCAGGTAGAGAATACCGAGGCGATCGGGCGAACTGTGGTTAAGGAACTCGGCAAATTGCCCCCGTAACTTAGGGAGAAGGGGGGCCGGAGACGTGAAGCCCCGCGCGGGTGGAGCGTTGTATGGCCGCAGAGAGCAGGGGGAAGCGACTGTTTACTAAAAACACAGGTCCATGCGAAGAAGTAATTCGATGTATATGGACTGACGCCTGCCCGGTGCTGGAACGTTAAGGGGACCTGTTAGCTCTTCGGGGCGAAGCGGAGAACTTAAGCGCCAGTAAACGGCGGTGGTAACTATAACCATCCTAAGGTAGCGAAATTCCTTGTCGGGTAAGTTCCGACCTGCACGAATGGCGTAACGACTTCCCCACTGTCTCAACCACAGGCCCGGCGAAATTGCAGTACGAGTAAAGATGCTCGTTACGCGCGGCAGGACGGAAAGACCCCGGGACCTTTACTATAGCTTGACATTGGTACTCGAATTAGCTTGTGTAGGATAGGTGGGAGCCGGTGAAGTCCATACGCCAGTATGGGTGGAGGCAATCTTGAAATACCACTCTGGTTGATTTGGGTATCTAACTTCGGACCGTTATCCGGTTCAGGGACAGTGTCTGGTGGGTAGTTTAACTGGGGCGGTTGCCTCCTAAAAGGTAACGGAGGCGCCCAAAGGTTCCCTCAGCCTGGTTGGCAATCAGGTGTTGAGTGCAAGTACACAAGGGAGCTTGACTGTGAGACTGACAGGTCGAGCAGGGACGAAAGTCGGGACTAGTGATCCGGCACTTGCGAGTGGAAGCGGTGTCGCTCAACGGATAAAAGGTACCCCGGGGATAACAGGCTGATCTTCCCCAAGAGTCCATATCGACGGGATGGTTTGGCACCTCGATGTCGGCTCGTCGCATCCTGGGGCTGTAGCAGGTCCCAAGGGTTGGGCTGTTCGCCCATTAAAGCGGTACGCGAGCTGGGTTTAGAACGTCGTGAGACAGTTCGGTCCCTATCCGCCGTGCGCGTAGGATACTTGAGAAGGGCTGTCCCTAGTACGAGAGGACCGGGACGGACGAACCTCTGGTGTGCCAGTTGTCCTGCCAAGGGCACGGCTGGTTAGCTACGTTCGGAAGGGATAACCGCTGAAAGCATCTAAGCGGGAAGCCTGCTTCAAGATGAGGTATCCCACCCACTTTGTGGGGTAAGGCCCCCAGCTAGACGACTGGGTTGATAGGCCGGAAATGTAAGCCCGGTAACGGGTTCAGTTGACCGGTACTAATAGGCCGAGGACTTGACTACTAAGCTGCTACGCGTCCACTGTGCAACTCTGAACAAGCGAACACCCGTGTCGTGGTGCCGGGGTTGTTTGATATGTTCATAGAGTTACGGCGGTCATGGCGGAGGGGAAACGCCCGGTTACATTCCGAACCCGGAAGCTAAGCCCTCCAGCGCCGATGGTACTGCACTCGTGAGGGTGTGGGAGAGTAGGACGCCGCCGGACAATCTTTCAGAAAGGGCCACCCCTGTTGGGGGTGGCCCTTTCTGCATTTCCCTTTTCCCCGTTTCCCTTTCCTGGTTGATCGCGACCTCGGTTCTCTGGCAATCGGGGTTACCTGGACGTTAGTGAGGCGGGTCAGGGGTCCGAGCCGCCCCGGCGCCCGCAAGGTCACGCTCGATCCTGGTTGTAGTGGTGTCCGCGCCTCATGAGGCCACTACATCCAGGATGTTGCGCGATCTTGCGGCCGGCCGGCCGCCATGGCGGCAGTCAGCGCCACTCGCGGTCAGCAGGTGAGCAGTCCGGGCCTGCGCTGCCCCCACCCCGAACCCGCGCTCCCCCTCATCCCGCGATCTTGCAGTTTCTGCGGCGATAAACCGGCTCATAGTTCGTGTTTCGACGACCAAAAGTGCAAGATCGCGGCGGTTCGGGGCTGGGCTTGGCGGCCAGGGCTGGGCCTGGCGCCCAGGGTTAGGCTCGGCCTGTGGATGAGGTTCTGATATCTGCGGTCTTCGCGGGCTGCGTTGCGGCGGTCCTGGGCATCCTCTGGTGGCTCGCGTCCCGGGTCCGTCGTCGTGGCATTGGTGGTGAGGTCATGGGCCCGTTCGAGGAGATGTGGCACCCCGCGGCGCACCGCTTCCGGGCCGAGATCCGGGTGCAGGAGACTCGCACGGTGCCGATGCCGCCGCAGGGCGGCAAGCGCAATGGGAGCGCAACGGGCACGACGGCAACACCGCCGAACTGACCCCAGAATTGTGCTGACCCAGAGCGCAGCTGACCCAGACCTGAGCTGATCCCAGAGCACGGCCGATCCAGACCTGGGCTGATCCCAGACCTGGGCTGACCCAGAGCTGGGCTGACCCAGAGCAGGGCCGACCCCAGACCTGGGCTGACCCAGAGCAGGGCTGACCCAGAGCAGGGCTGACCCAGAGCACGGCTGACCCAGAGCACGGCTGACCCAGAGCACGGCCGACCTTAGAGCCGGGCTGATCTCAGAGCAGGGGCGAACCGGAGCGGACGGGCCTCAGGACGTCTTCGGCGCGCAGACGTAGCGGGGCTCAGCGTCGTAGCGCCAGGTGAACTTCTCCCGCTTGACCACCACGCCGCCCTTCTTGATGACCCGGAAGGCGTCCTGGGTGAAGCCGTTGATGCCGTTGGTCTCGATGCACGAGGGGCCGGGAGTCAGATGGATCTGCTTCGGTGTCGTGATGTTGCGGCGCGGCCCGTACTCGGTCTTCACGCTGTCGTAGATCTTCGTGCTCCAGATCGACACGGTGATCGTGCTGGACGTGTACGACGTGTCGATGAGTACGCCGTACTCGGTGTTGTTGCGGAACTTGAAGTCCAGGTTCGGCCAGAAGATCGTGGACTCGATGACCGCCGGGTACCTGTCGAACCAGTACGAGTGCGGCTTGTGCTCGACGTCCTCCAGGCCGGCGTAGTAGGTCGCGTTGAACAGCGTGGTGGTGAACTGGGAGGTGCCGCCTCCGACGCCCGGCACGAGCTTGCCGTCGAGGATGACAGGTGCGTCCCGGTAGCCCTGGGCGTAGCCGCGCTCGCCGGTGTGCCCGTTGAGCGAGAACGTCTTCCCAGGTAGTACGACGGTGCCGTCCACCTTCTTCGCGATGGTCGCGATGTTCTGGCTGCGGGAGGAGGCCATGCCGCCGGTGAACCGGGTGGTGAATGTCGACACCCGTTCCTTGATGCCCAGGCCGGCGAGCTTCTCCCCGGTCAGTTGCGGCGGCGTCGGCTTCAACTCGCCGGTCACCTCGCGGCCGTCCGCCTTCGGTAGTGCTGCCAGCAGGTCTCGGCTGAGGGCTGCCGTGTCCAGTTGCTGCCCGGATTGCCCCTCCTTGACGGTGGGCCGGCCGCCGGAAATCGTCATCGTCGCGTCCTTCGGTGGCACCTCGATGGCGGCCAGTTTGTCGCCGAGCGCCGCCCGCAGCCGTTTGACGTCCACCGAGGGGGTGAGCTTGCCGGTCTTGTCGGCAGCGAAGCGGAGGCTCTTCGCGATGGCGGCGGGCGGGATCGTCACCTGGCCTTTGTTGGTGCGCAGGGTGACCGGTGCGGCGACCGCCGGCTTCGCCAGTTCGGTGACCATCCGGTCCAACTCCTCCGGAGTGGTCGCCGGGTGAGTCTCGACCAGGGGCACTGTGACCGGGGCGCCCGCCAACCAGCCGGTGCGGACCACCTCGGCGGAGCGCTCCGGGTTCAGAGCCAGCCCGGGCTTGGGCTGTACGACCTTCGGCGTGGTGCCCTGATAGGTGATAGCCGGCATGGTCATGCCCTGGGCCTGGTTGCCGAGCACCTTACGTAGCGCGTCGTCCAACCGGCCCACGTCGACGGTCACCACCGGCTCGACGGTGCGGGAGCCGACCAACCGGCTGACCGGGTGCGCGTCGGCCTCGGCGGCTGCCGCGACGGTCGCCGGCACGTCGACGGTCAGCCCCACGTCGGCGGGGTTGATCTCGGCGGTGCGCCCGTCGACGGTGACCTTCAGTGGCGTGGCCAACTCCGCCGCCCGCCGGTCCAGCTCGGCCCGCAACTCCCGGTCGGCGTCCGCGCGGCTCCGGCCGCCCAGTTCGGTGCCGAGCACGCTGGTGCCACGGGGAACATCACCGGCGTACGCCCAGGCGCCGGCACCCGCCACGGCGGCGAGGACGCCACCGGTGATGCCGGCGGCGAGCAGCATGCGCACCCGACGCGGCCGGCGCGGGCCACCGTCCGGCTCGCCGGGAGCGGCTGTGGTGACCGGCTCAGCTCCGTCGTCCGGCCAGGTGACAGCGGTGACCTGCACGGTGGGCCGGTCGTCGGCGGGTGGACTGTTTTCGCCGTACAGCGTCACTGCAACCTCGATCGCCAGGGTGCCGCGGGAGGTCCTCCCTCCCGGAGGCACCTACGGTAACGAATGCCCGGCCGTCCTCGTCGGCTGCGCCCGTCAGGCGCTGCTACCGCGTGTCGTTCGGCGTGTCGCAGTGGTCCGGGGGCGGTGCCGACGGCCGACCACCGACGTGGCACGGTGACCGGGTGGGCACTGCGGAGCGGGTGTTGGCGTACGGGGGCGGATCGCTGGACCGGGCGGGACCATTGCGCACCGACCCGACGCGGTTGGGCGCGCTGCTCACCGACGCGACCAGCGTGCTGCTGCCGATGTGGCGGGACCGTTGTCTCGTGGACGGGCACGGGCCGGTTCGGCTCAGTGCGGAGCGCGCGGCGCTGGTCCGGTCCGCCGCCGGCGAGACCGTCTTCCTGGGGCTCGATGGGGAGGCCGCCGTGTTCGCCGCGGACCTCTCCGCGCTCCCCGAGCGGTCCGCCGTCGAGATGACCGGCGCGGTGCGGTCCGTGGACGTGCGAGCCCTGGTCGGGCGGCTCGAACCCGGCGACGCGGCCGACCTGGCGTACGCCAGGGGTTTGTTGCACTGGCACCGGCAGCAGCGATTCTGCGGGACGTGCGGCGCGCCGGCCGTTGTCGGCGGCGGCGGGCACCTGCGGACCTGCACCGGCACGGAGTGCGGACGTCTGCTGTTCCCCCGGATCGAACCGGCCATCATCGTGTTGGTCGAGGCACCCGGGCGGTCGGGGCGCTGTCTGCTGGCCCGGCACGCGGGCGCGGCCGAGGACGCGTACTCGACGCTGGCCGGCTTCGTCGAGATCGGCGAGAGCCTGGAGGACGCGGTCCGTCGGGAGATGGGCGAGGAGGCTGGCGTGACCGTCACCGATGTGACCTACCAGGGGTCACAGGCGTGGCCGTTCCCCGCCGGCCTGATGGTGGGCTTCCGGGCCACCGCCACCTCCGACGAGGTACGCGTGGACGGCGAGGAGTTGCTGGAGGCGCGCTGGTTCACCCGGGCGGAGTTGCGGGACCGGGCGGCCTCGGGTCGTCCGCTCGGTCGGGTGGACTCGATCGACCACCGGCTGCTGACGGACTGGCTCGCGGAGGGCTAGTCGGCTCGGCCGCCGGAGCCGGCGCGGGCCGACGGGCCGTGACCGCCATCAGCGCGGTGGTGACGATGGCCGTGCCCACTGCCGCGAGGAGCAGACCGGGGACGGTGTGGGGCCGGAGGGTCGCGGCGACGACCACAAGGCCGGCCACGCCCACCCACAGCGGTGCCGCCGCCCAGCGCGCGCCGGCCGCGAGGCGGTCGTTGAGCAGCACGAACGTCACCGCGTAGAGCGCACCGACCGCCGCGAAGAGGGGCGCGTACCGGCCCAGGTGGTCGTAGTCGGGCCCACCGGCGAGGCGGAAGGCGAGCCCTCCGGCGAGCGTCGAGGCGAGGACCAGCACCACTCCACACCCGCCTGTCACCGCGAGCGCAACCGTTCGGCTGCGCCGGTCACCGCGGGCCAGGCGCGGTAGGGCGAGGACGGCGGCGACCTGCGGTGCCCAGAGTGCGCCCTTGCTCAGGACGGTGCCGACCGAGTACGCCCCGGAATCCGACGGGGACAGCAGTTGCCGGGACAGCAGCAGGTCGGCGTAGGAGACGACGAGCATCGCCAGTGTCGCACCACAGCCGGCGACGACCTGGGCGACGGTCAGCCGTGGGGCGGTGGACGACAGGTGGGGCTCGCGGGCGAGTCGGGCCAGCACCGCAGGGGTGAGGGCGGCGGTCAACGCGCCGACAGCCAGCGCGCCGGTCGGTCCCGCGCCGAGCAGCAACCCGGCGATCACGCCGCCGTAGCGGCCGGCGGCGAGCACTGCCATCCCGATGGCGAGTCGTACGAACCGTTGGCCACCCTGCAACTCTCCGAGGGACCGGGAGGAGAGCACTATCGCCGCGGTGGTGACCGCCAGCAGCGCGGGCATCTCGACCGGGAGATCCAGGGCGGTGACCAGCAGTGGTGTAGCCGCGACGAGGGCTCCCGCGCACACTGCGGCGGTGACGGCGGTGAGCCGTCGAGTGTCTGACGCGCCGTGCCGGGCGCGGTGCACGGCGACGGCCAGTTGCAGGCCGAGCCCGGGCACACCGACGATGGCCACCAGACCGAGGGCGGTGGCGAGCGCGCTGAGGTCGGCCGGGTCGAGCCGCCGGGCGGCCAGGACCGGCACCAGGTAGGCCAGGCCGTTGACCAGGACCCCGGCCACTGTGACGCTGACCCCGGCAGCGCCGAGGCCCGTACTCCATCCGCGTGTCGACTCCGTCTGGGCTGTCGTTTCCCGACGGACGGGTCGTCGGGGGCTCACGTGATCTCGGAGAAGGTCGGGAGCTGCCCGTCGGCTGGCCCGGCCGACGGGCCGGACCTCGCCGGCTCGGCCACATCGTGCTCGGCCGCGACCGGCCCGGTCCCGTCCGGCTCGGCCGCGACCGGCCCGGTCCCGTCCGGCTCGGCCGCGACCGGCCCGGTCCCGTCCGGCTCGGCCGGGTACGGATCCTGTCTCTCCGCGACCAGCGCAGCCGCTGCAACGGCTGAGGTCCCGGCGGTTGGAGTGGGCCGGCGTACCGGGCGTCGGCGGGCGGCGGTGGAGAGCCAGAGGGCACCCAGGGCGGCGACGACAGTGAGTTGCACCAACGCGTCGGTGTTCCGCCGCGTCGAGTCGAGGTAGAGCAACCCGGCGAGCAGGACGAGCGCGCCGGGGAGCCAGGTCTCGACGGCCCGGCTGAGCATCCTGGCCCGACGTGGGTCGGCCGGCCACTGCAGGCGACGTGGGCCGGGTACCGCCAGCATGAATCCCGCCGCGACCAGCAGACCGCCGATGAGGCCGCTCCACAGCACAAGCGCGGCGGCCCCGACTGCCAGCAGCGGCAGCGAGCGGGTGACCCGACGTCGGCCGCGTGGTCTGACGGTCGCCGAGGTTCGCCCGGTGGGCTGTCGGGCGGGCACCACAGCGAGCAGGACCACCACCGCGAGCAGGATGCCGCCGAGGAGAAGCCCGAGGCGGTACGGCGTGTCCGGAGCGAAACGCAGCAGCACCTCCCCGGAGGCGCCGGCGGGAAGGATCCAGCCCTGCTGCCACCCGTCCACCACCAGTGGCTTCAACGTCCGCCCGCCAATGGTGGCCTGCCAGCCGGTGTTGGTGTTCTCCCGTACGGCGAGCACCCGGTCGACGGGGTGACTGGCCACCCGTACCCGTCGTTCGGTGGCCGCCCAGGATTCGATCTCGGCGGCGCTGGCGGTGGCGGTCGCCGCGGCCGGCGTGGTCGTCTTCGGAACCAGGGCGACCCTGGTGGGTGAGGCCAGCTGGCTCGGGGTGGCGACGACACGGTGCTCCCCGCGGCCCAGGTCAAGCTGCCGGGGCGTGTCCCGGCCGCACGGCGTCACCGGCATCTCGCGCATTTCCAGCAGGTCGCGGAGCGTGCCCCGCAGCGTGGTGGTCACCCGCGCCGCGCCGACCTGGAGCGTCGGCCCCGATCCGCAGGCCAGCGACACCGGTGTGTCGAGGCGCGGTCCGACTGTGGGTGCTCCGGGTAGCACCGTCACCTCGCCGACCGCGACCGGCAACCGCTCGGGCAACCGCAGTTTGTACGGGTCGGTGCTGGTGGCGGACGGCTTGTCGAGGAACTGGATGGTGATCTCGTCGGTCCGCATCGGCGGGTCCAGGCGGAGCAGCCCGTCGTCGCCGAGCAGGCTGCTGCGGAAGCCGTCGTCGCCGACCACGCGAACACTGCCGAGACGGGTGGCGGCTGTCTTGTCGTCGGCCGAGAAGCGGAGCCCGGTGATGGTCTGCGGCTTGAGCCACTTGAGTCGCAGGATCGGCGCCTCGTCGTCGATCGCCGGTGACCAACTGGTGGCCGGGTTCCCGTCGAGCGCCGCCCCGGCCCGGCCGGTCGGGTCGGGCACGGCAGTGGACGAGGCGCTGATCTGCGCCGCGAGGCGCAGCGGCTGCGCGTCGGTCACCAGCTTGTCGAGGGCGTTGTCCAGGTCCGGGCCGGCCGTCGGCCGCGCCCACAGCTTGGCGTCGTACGCGCCGGCGGCTGGCAGGCTCAGGGTCCGGTCGATGGTGGACCCGTCCTCGGAACCACGGATGGCGTCGCTGGAGCAGCGCGGGTGCCCGTCGACGGAGAAGCAGGCCGGCGTGGTGGGTGCCGCGGACACGACGACGGTCGCCGGCCGGTCGGTGACCGGTGCGGTGGGCAGGACCAGGGTGCGGCTGGTCTGGATGCCCGGAATCTTGATCTCCGCGACACCGACCGATCCGTTTCCGAACGGGCGCAGGTCGTACGCGCTGTCGACCGAGACCCGGACCTCGCGGGTGGCGTGGACGCCGGGCAGTTCGAACACCATGTGGTCGCTGAACTGTTCGATGGTGCTGCTCTCGTACCCGGCGCTGACTGTCACCGTCGTGGGCAGGGCATCGGCCTTCAGGTCGAACCACACCTCGACCCGGGTGACAGTCGTCGGGTTGGCGAGGCCCACCTCGATCCACTGTTGGTCGCTGGGCGAGTACGGCGCGGACTGCCAGGAGGTCGCCGGGTTGCCGTCCATCGCCGCGTACGGCTGGTGTTCGGGGCGGGCACCGCCGGGGGCGTCGACCTGCGAACGGGCGGTGGAGGTGCGGATCGTGTCGATGCCCTCGAAACGGGCGACTGTGGAGTGTTCAGCACCCCAGTCGGGCAGGTAGTCGTGGGCGGGCGCGGTGACGTCGAAGGTGTCGTCGGCGGTCATCGTCTGTGAGGTGTTGTCACGCAGCCCGCCGAACGACACGTCCCGCCTGCGCAGACCGTCGGTCATCGCCACCGGTCCGGCAACGTCGCCGGTCGACGCGTCGCCGGCCAGGACGGTGGGCGCCGAGCCGAGCTGCCCGGCCGCGGCGAGGTCGAGCAGTGATTCGGGGCCACCGACCACTGTCGTCACGGCGGCTCTGTCGTAGGCGACCACCGGCTCGACGGGCCTGTCGACCCGGTAGACCTCCAGCGCCCGGACGGGCACGTCGAGTCCGTGGTCGCGGAACTCGTCGGGGGACGACGGCCCTCCGCGCAGGGGGCCGAAGGACGTGACGCGGGTCAGCCCGGGTGAGCGCTCCAGCGCCTGCCGGACCACAGCCGGGCGGGCCGTGTCGGAGCGGCCGTGGTCGAGGTCGGCGCGGAACAGGACGTGACTGATTCCGGATCGGGCCAGCAGGTCCGCCAGGCCGGTCGACCCGGCGCCGGTGGCGAGCGTCGACTCGATCACGTCCAGTAGTCGGATCGTGGTCGGTGGGGTGAAGGGGATGGCGTTGCGTACTGCCCACCGGCTGTTGAGCAGCGGCTGGGTGATCTCGTCGGTGGTGTTGCCCCAGTCGTACGACGGGAAACGCGCCCCGGGTACGACGAGCACCCGCCCGCGTCCCGTGTTCGCGTCGAGCCAGTCGGTGGCGTCGTGCCAGTAGCCGGGCACCTCCTTGACGCTGCCCGGGGTGGCGAGACCGCCCGCGAGGGCGGGTGTGGCGACCGCCGTGACGGCGATGATCGCGGCACCTGCGGTCAGCCAGGCTCGTGCGACGGTTCGCTGACGGTGCCGCGCGGGCGCGGTGCGCGCCGCCCGGACGGCCAGCCCGATCAGGTGCGCCATGCCCAGGCACACTGGTAGGCGGAGCAGGACGTCGAACTTGTGCACGTTGCGCAGGGGTGCGCCGACGCCGTCGAGGAACTCCCGCTGTGGCCCGGCGAGGATGTTCGGCAGGTCGCCGACGTGCCCGAGACCGACGAGCGCGACGCCGAGCACCAGACCGGTGATGAGGAACCGGCGGTGCGGCATCCCCCGTCGGGACAGCCCGAGCACACCGAGGGCGGCGACCGCCAGGGTGGCGGCGACCAGCACCGCCTCGTTGGCGAGTCGCGCGCCGGACGGGATGGTCGGTCCGAACGGGGAGGCAAGGTAGGCGACCCAGTAGGAGGCACCGCGCAGGGTGGTCACCCCGTCGGTGACGCTGGTGGTGTTTCGGGCGGTCTCGATGTAGTCCAGGAAGGGTGGGCTGTACCGCCCGAGGACCAGCAGCGGAACCAACCACCACGCGGTGGCCAGGGCCACCGCGCCACACCAGGCGGCGATGGCGGTGACCCGGCGGCGTACGGGCTGGACGGTGGCGAGCCAGAGCAGGGCCAGTGGCACCACCGCGAACACGGCGGTGGCGTTGACCCCACCGGCGCAGGCGACGGCGAGGGCCGAGGCCGCGACGGCGCGTCGCAGTCGCGTGCCGGCGGCGAGACCGACAAGTGGAATGAGCACCCAGGGGGCGACGGCGCTGGGCCAGGCTTCCACCGAGGACCAGCCGAGCTGGGTGAGGATGCGCGGTGACAGCGCGAAGGCGACGCCGGCGATCATGCGCCCGGCGGGCGTTCCGATGGTGAGCCGGCCCGCCAGGCGCACCGCCCCCAGGTAGGCGACACAGAAGAGCAGTGCCCACCACAGCCGCTGCACCACCCACGGCGCGAGGCCGGACTCCGACCCGAGCAGGAAGAACGGGCCCATCGGCCAGAGATAGCCGTACGCCTGGTTCTGTAGTTGGCCGAACGTGCCGGTGGGATCCCACAGGTGCAGCGAGCGGAGCAGCCACCCGGCCGGGTTGACGTTCAGGTCGACCTTGGTGTCCGGGACGACCTGGCCCGGGGCCTGCTGGAAGGCGAGGGCGGTGAGAGCGATGCAGATGACCAGGTGCCGGAACCGTCGGGCCGTGTGCCGGCTCCGGCTGGACCCCGGTGCGGCGCCACTGGCCACCTCTGCACGCATTTCGGCTCCTGTCTTCACCGGCCGGACGCGCACCTGCAGCCGACGACTGTCGCGCGACGTTATCCGGACCGGGCACGGACGGGCGACCAGGGGCGCTGCGGTGGCGTTATCGGGAGAACGGCCGTCCCCACGGCGTGTAAGCGTGTGGCAGGCTGCCGACCATGTCAATGCCAGAAGCTGAGGCCGAGACGCATCCGGAACGCGTCGCGTCCGACGGCGACGGGCCCGGGCCGATCGGCCGATGGCTCCGCGCCGACCCCGTCCGCGCCGTGGCGATCGCCCTCATCGCGGTGTCCGTCGCCTGGCGCGCCGGCCTCGCCGCCCGTGGCTGGTTCTCGCAGGACGAGTTCGTCATCGCCGCCCAGGTCCTCGACACCGGGCTGGACGCGGACTACCTCCTGCGTACGTTCAACAACCACCTCATGCCGGGCGGCCTGTTGGTGGCGTGGGCGATGGTGCGGGCGGCGGGCTTCGCCACCTGGCCGTGGGTGTTGCTGCTGGCTGTTGGCCAGGCGGCGACCGGGATCGCCGTGTACCGGTTGTTGCGCGATCTGCTCCGGCCCGGCTGGGGTCTGCTCATTCCGCTGTGCCTGTTCGTGTTCAGCCCGCTGACGCTTGAGGTCTCCTCGCTGTGGTTGGTCGGGCTGCTCGTGCTGCCGATGCAGTTGGCGCTGGTCATGGCGGTGACAGCCCAGGTCCGGTACGTGCGGACGGGTCGCCTGCGGCACCTCGTGGCGGTCGCGCTGTGGCTGGTTTTCGGCCTGCTCTTCGACACCAAGTCCCTGCTGATCGTGCCGCTGCTGTTCCTGCTGACCGTCTTCCTTTTCACCTCCGGTGGCGTGTGGCGCAGTCTCGCGGCGGCGATCCGCCGGCACTGGCCGGCCTGGCTGGTGCTCAGCGCGCTGTCGGGGGGATACCTGGCGTTCTACCTGACCCGCCCCTCCGGTGAACTGCGGGACCCGACCTCGGTCGGTCCGGTCCTCAACTTCCTCGGTGACCTGGTCGGCGAGACAGTGGTGCCGGGTCTGCTCGGAGGTCCCTGGCGCTGGACCTACGCCGGTGACGGTCCCCCGCTCGTCGATCCGTACGACATCGCCAAGTGGTTGTCGTGGGCGGTGTTGGCGACGCTCGTCGTGGTCACCGTCCGGCGGCGTCCGTCGGCCGGCCGGGCCTGGCTGTTGCTCACCTCCTACCTCGGCCTGGTCGCCGCGCTGTTCGCCATCACCCGGCTGGGTGGGCCGCTCGGCCCACTGATCGGTGTCGTCCCCCGGTACGTCGCCGACGTGGTGCTGGTCGCCGCGATCTGTGTGGGTGCGGCCCTGCTGGGGATCAAGGACACCGACGAGGACGAGGTGTCGGCGTGGCCGGTGCCGACGGTCCTGCGGGAGCCGGGCGCGTTCGCTGTCGGCCTGGTCTCGATGATCGTCGTCCTGGTGACCATTGGCGTGGGCACCCTGTGGAGCACTGCCCGTTTCGGCGACAACTGGAGTACGAAGTACGGGCGGGACTATCTCGCGACGACGCAGGCTGAGCTGGCCGCTGCGCCGCCGGGCACCGTCTTCTTCGACACCGCGGTCCCGGACCGGGTGATCGCCGGCTACTTCTGGCCGGACAATCTCCAGTCGCACTTCTTCCGCCCGGCCGAGCGTCGACCCACCTTCGTGACGGAGGCCGCGCGCCCGTCGACGTTCGATGATCTCGGCCGGATCCGTCCGGTGGTGGTCCAGGGTCGGAAGATCGTGCCCGGTCCGGTGGACGGTTGCGGACACCTGGCCCAGGGCGGCCGACCCACTCGGATCCCGTTGGACGGGTACCTGGTGGAGTGGCCGTACGTGGTGCACTTCGGCTATCTCAGCTCGGGTGACTCGACAGCGCTGTTCCGGCTCGGGGACGCCACCCGCGAGATCACTCTGCGACGTGGGCTGAACGACCTGTTCTTCCTGTTGGAGGGTGCGGGGGACGCCGTCGAGGTCACCGTCCAAACGCCGGAGGTCGGGGTGTGCACCGAGTTGATCACGGTGGGCCGGGCGGTGCCGGCATCGTGAATGGTTGAGCCGACCGACGGCGTCGAGGCCGCACCGGTTCGGCGGACGCCCGACACGCTGTCGCTGTACGCGGTCGCGGCGGCGGTCACCGTGGTGGTGCTGGCCCCGCTGGCGGCACCCGGCTACGCGTTGCTGTACGACATGGTGTTCGTACCCCGGCAGCCGTTGACCTGGGATCTCGTCGCCCCGGCGCAGAGTTTGCCCCGGGCGGTGCCGATGGACGCGCTGGTCTCGCTGGTCACCCAACTCGTGCCGGGCTGGGCGGTGCAGCGGTTGGCGCTCGCCGGGGCGGTCTTCCTCGCGGCGGTCGGCGCCGGCCGGTTGGTGCCGACCGAACGGCGTGCGGTCCGGCTGTTCGCCGCGTTGGCGTACGCGTGGTCGCCGTACCTCGCCGAGCGGCTGCTGATCGGGCAGTGGGGGCTGCTGCTCGCGTACGCCGCGCTGCCCTGGCTGGTGCGGGCGGCGCTGGACCTGCGGGCCGGGCGCGACGGCGCGCTCGCCCGGGTGGTGCTCGCCGCCGCTCCCGCCGCCATCACGCCGACCGGTGGTCTGATTGCGCTGGGCACGGTGCTGGTGCTGACGTCGGACCGGATGCGCGCGCCCCGGTCGCTGCTGGTGTCGCAGCGGATGCATCCGCACCGGTCCCGGCAGGCGTTGGCCGCGGTCGGAGTGCTCAACGCCCCCTGGGTGGTAGCGGCAGTGGTCACCGGCGCCGGGGGTTCCTCGGACCCGGCGGGGGTGGCGGCGTTCGCGGCGCGTGCGGAGAACTGGGCGGGCCCGCTGGTGGCGCTGGCCGGCACCGGCGGTATCTGGAGCGCGCAGGCCACCCCAGCCAGTCGCGCGACGCCACTGGTGCCGGTGGCGACGGTTGTGCTGCTGATCCTGGCCGGTGTCGGTGCGGGCCTGCTGCGGCGTCGGCTGCCCCCGGGTGGAGCGGCGCGCCTGGCGGTGCTCGCCGGGACCGGTTGTCTGCTCGCCGCCTTCGGGTTGCTCCCCGGCGGGGATGCCGCGTTGCGCTGGGCGGTGGTGCACCTGCCCGGCGCGGGGCTGCTGCGGGATGGGCAGAAGTTCCTGGCACCGTACGCCCTGCTGCTGGTGGTGTGCGCGGCGTTGGGGGCCGAGCGGCTGGTGGCCCGGATCGACCGGGAGGTGGCCGCGGTGATCCTGGTCGGGCTGCTGTTCCTGCCGGTGGCGGTCCTGCCGGACCTGGCATTCGGCGGTGCCGGTCGGCTTCGTCCGGTGAGCTATCCGGCGGAGTGGCAGCGGGTGGCCGAGCACATCGAGGAGGAGCCGGGGGAGATCCTCTCGTTGCCGCTGAGCGCCTACCGGGCGTACCCGTGGAACCCTGGTCGGGTTGTTCTGGACCCGGCGCCGCGCCACCTGCCGGGGACGGTGCTGACCGACGACACGCTCCGGGTCGGCGACGTCGCCGTGGCCGGTGAGAACCCGCGCGTCCGCGAGATACGCCGGGCGCTGGCCGAGGGGCGGCCGGTCTGGACCACCGGCGTGCGCTGGGTCCTGGTGCAGCACGAGGTCTCCGGCGAGGTGGATCCTCAGGTACTCGGCGGCCTCGAGCGCGTCCACGACGGACAGTTCCTGACGCTGTACCGCAACCCGGAGACCGTGCTGCAACCGGGCGGGTCCGGACTGGCCCGACTGGCGGTGGTGGCGGCCCTCAGCGCTGCCCTTCTGGTGGTCATCGCTGCCGCCGTTTCGGCACTACACCGGCGAGCTACCGCGTGGTAACGTCCGCTCGCACGTCTCGCCATTGGAGGATTGGCATGCGTAGAGCTCTGACCCTGGTCGTGTCTGGCCTGGTGGCGGCGTTGCTGGGGATCCTGGCTCTCGGCGGGATCTCGGCCGCCGCGACCGCCACCGACGAGGAGGCCGCAAAGGAGGCCAAGCTCGTCACGGAGGCGGCCAAGCGGGCCGGTAAGAAGGACCCGTACGCCCCAGCGGTTTACGGCGACAGGTAGGACGGCTCGCCCCGCTGCTGCACTGGGCGGGGCGACTCCACACCGGTGAGGATCGCCTCGAAGCGCCCACCCGCGGCCTGCCAGGTGAAGCTGGCGGCGTGCTCCCGGGCCTGGGCGCCCATCTCCCGCCGCAGCTCATCCCGGTGCAGAAGCGTGCGCACCTTCATCAGGTAGTCGTCGATGTCGTCGGCCAGCAGGCCGGTACGCCCGTCGACGACAGCTTCGGCGACTCCGCCCGCTCCCCGGAACGCCACAGTCGGGGTGCCCGCCGAACCCGCCTCCACGATCGTGAGGCCCCAGCCCTCCTTGAGCGACGGGGTCAGGGCCACCCAGGCCGAGGCGAGCAGGGCGGCCTTCTCCTCCTCGGTCACGAAGCCCCGGAAGTCCACCCGCTCGGTGATGTCCAGCTCCGCGGCGAGTTCACGCAGGTGCGACTCCCACCAGCCCTGGCCGGCGACGATCAGACGTAGTTGGGGCAGTTCGTCGGCGAGGGCCGCGACGGCCCGCAGCGCCACCTCCACCCGCTTGTGCGGCACCAGACGGTTCAGCGTCACGAGCAGCGGGAACGTAGCCCGTTCGGCGTCGGTGCGGGGCAGCGTCGGGGTGCCGTTGTGCACCACGGAGACCTGCTCCGGCGGCACTCCGAGCTCTGCCAACTCCCGGCGGGTCGCCTCGGAGACGGTGACGTACCGGCACCGCTGGTAGACGCGTACGGCGAGCGACGATTCGACCCACCAGCCGAACCGGGCCGCCCACTGTGGAAGCACAACGGGCCACTGCTCGCGGTGCACGTGGTGGATCAGCTTGACCACCGGGCGTCGTGCCCACAGCGGGGAGAGGAAGGGCAACCCGTTGCAGACGTCGACCAGGACGTCGGGCCGGCCGCCGCGGCGGGCCGCCAGCGGGCCGATGCCCAGCGCGCCCGCGACGTAACAGAGTGCCGCCCAGAGGTAGACGCTGTGTCGGCCGCCGCGCCGTACCAGCCGTACGCCCGTCTCGTTGACCTCGTCGGCGGGAGCCTGGCTGTGGGCGGCGCAGAAGAGAGTGGCACGGAATCCGCGCGCGACCAGTTCGGCGGCGATCCGTTCGACGTACACCTCGGAACCGCCGCCCTCGGGGTTGCGGGTGTCTCGCCAGTTGAGGAACAACACGTGTCCGGGCATGCCGAAGCGACGCTCCACGCGAACCCTACTCTCAAGTAATTTAGCGACCCGCGTCACATTAGGGGCTGGTGTGCCGGCCGGCAATGCCCCGATGGGCCAACGCTGGGCGCTACCCGCCGACGGTGGGCACCGGCGTGCCAGCCGCGACGGTCGGCGGCGTGGTGGCCGGTGCGCCCACGTCGGCGGCGGGAGTCCCGGGCGTCTGCCCACGCCCTGCGGATCGGCGTCGACCCTGCGACCCGAGCAGTTGCAGGGGCCGCTCGACGCCGTAGTAGCTGACCGCTGCGTACACCAGGCCGAAGGCCATGGTGAGGGCGAAGGTGTTGAGCAGCCCGCCGGTGAACAGCTGTCGGTCGCCGACAAGGTAGATGAGTTCGATGACCATGGGGTGCCACAGGAACAGCCCGTACGAGACCGTGCCGAGCCACCGGGCGGACGAGCTGCCGAAGATCTCCTTGGCCCGGCTCGGCCCGCCGAAGGCCACCGGGATCAGGATCAGCGCCGCGATCACGAGGTAGAGGGCCAGCTTGACGCCGAACTCGGCGGCCGTCGGCCTGCTGAGGTCGCGGGGGCCGGCGACGGGCGTCGTCGCGATCGCCATCAGGCCGACGGCGGCAGCCCAGCAGGTGACCGGCGCCGAGGCCAGGTCGTCAAGGACCCGGAAAGTCGCGGGCGCCGTCCCGGTGCGCAGGGCGACGTGCGCCGCCGCCAGTGCCATGCCGGCGCCGAACCATGCGGCGTACGAGGGGAACCACATGGTGTGCAGGGCGGTGTCGAGCCAGCCCAGCCCCATCAGGGTGAGCCACCCGGCGGTCACCAGCACGCTTCCGCTGACGATCACGATGGTCCGGACAGGACGCCAGGACCGGCCGACGGCGAGCACGGCGACCAGCGGCAGGATCAGGTAGAACACGACCTCGGTGGCGAGGCTCCAGGTCTGGCTGAGCCCGGCGCGCAGCTGCCCGGCCTGGTAGATCTGGGTGAAGGTGAGGTGGCGGATCCAGTCGCCGCCGGACGCCTGCCCGTTCTGCGGCAGGACGATCAGGCAGACCACTGTCGCCAACCAGTAGGCGGGCAGGATGCGCACTGCTCGCCGCCACAGGTAACGCTCGGCGCGGGGTCGCTTACGGCCCGTCGCGGCGTTGAGCGCCCACGGCCGAAACAGCAGAAACCCGGACAGAACGAAGAAGATGGCGACGCCGACGTCCAGTCGAGCCAGCCAGCCGCCCCAGGTGGTGTTCATGGTGACGGCGGTCTGGAACCCGACGTGGTGACCGACGACCGCAACCGCGCCGATTGCTCGCAGCGCGTCGAGGGCGGGAAGTCGGCCGGTTGCCGAAGGCTCCGAAACTGTTGGCGCGGCGGCTGTGGACATCTGGACATCCAGGGGGTCGCTTTGAAGGTGACCGGGGAGTAACCTCCCGCCATGTTAAGGATCGGGTGCCCCGGACAACAGGTCGTAGGGCGGCAGGTTACAGGAGGATGAGTGAAGCTTCGCGTGGGCGCCGCGCTCTTCGGGCTTGGCGTCTTATTGCTGGTCTTCGCGGCCGGGCTGCCGTTTTACGTGGCCCCCGCCGTGACCAAGCTCCCCTACGATCTTGAGCCAACGACGTCCGTCGCCGAGGCGAAGAACGCCAGGTTCCTGAAGATCACGGCCACCGGCAGCTCGGTGAGCATCGAGGTTCCGCAGGGCGACCTGGTGTCCAACGTGGAGGTCATCCCACAGCCCGACGACACCAAGGATCGGCTGCCCGCGGACCTCAAGGGTGACGCGGTGATCTGGGACGTCTACCAGACGGTCCGGCGCACCGACAACCAGGACGTGGTCAGCCAGTACAGCACCGAACTCGCTCTCTACCGGATCTCCGGTGCGGCCGCCTCGTGGAAGGAGCAGTGGCTCAACGAGACCGGGGCGGACGGGACTCCGGTCGGCAACGTGAAGTACACCGGCCAGATCTACAAGTTCCCGTTCGGCACTGCCAAGCGCGACTACCAGGTTTTCGACCGTGACCTGAAGCGGGCTGTCCCGGCCAAGTTCGTCGGCACCGAGAAGATCAAGGGCATCGAGGCGTACCGCTTCGAGCAGCGGATCGAGAACGAGGTGCTGGCCACCCCGGAGAGCAGCATCCAGACGCTGGTCGGCAAGTTCGCGCCGGGTGCCACCAACGGCCAGATCGTCTACAGCAACATCCGTACGCTCTGGGTCGACCCGGTCACCGGCTCCTACGTGAACGTGCGGGAGCAGCAGCACAAGGAGTTGCGCCCTGACACCGGC
Organism: Micromonospora sp. NPDC053740; assembly: GCF_040677775.1. Lineage (NCBI taxonomy): Bacteria > Bacillati > Actinomycetota > Actinomycetes > Micromonosporales > Micromonosporaceae > Micromonospora > Micromonospora sp. NPDC053740. The sequence goes on along the minus strand of NZ_JBFASO010000002.1, from coordinate 877,396 downwards.
ACCCCCACTGTGCTGTTGGACGCGGACTTCAACTACACCGACGACACGGTCAGCCGCAGTGTGGAGACGGTCAAGGAAAACCGCTTCAAGATCGGCCTGATCAGTTTCTGGGGCCCGATCGTCGCTGGTGTCCTCGGTCTGATCGCTGTCGTCTTCGGTGTGTGGCTGGTGACCCGACCCGAGGGTGGGACGGCCCGGCACCGCGCCGAGCCGGCGGTCGACGACCCGACGCCGACCCGGGTGGACCAGGAGCCGGTGCGCGACACGGACACCGTCGAGCAGCCAAGGCCGCAGCCGGTCGGCGGGCCACTGACCGACGAGATCCCGCCGGCTTCGACCAACTGGAAGTCGGAGGATCCGACCGTGCCGACCCAGCGTCCGGCTCCGGGCGAGGTGGAGCAGCGCTGACGCGCGTACGACAGGACGTACGACCGAGGGGTGGACCGCGAGGCGGTCCGCCCCTCGACCTGTGTGACAACCCGTACGACCTGCGTGCTTTACATTTGTTATTCGATTGTAATTAGTCAATGCAGCGTCACGTTGCGCTGATCGATCTGCCGCATCGCGCCCATCTTGTGGACATATAGGAGTGTTGCGAAGACGAATCCGCTCACCTTCCGTGATGTCCCACCTCCGCGGTGTCGGCCGACTGTTACCGCTCGGTAATCGGGGGGTTGTGACCTGCGCCGCAACGGGTGCACCATCAAGCCCGATGGTTACCAGCCGGTAACAGAACGCGGGCTCCCAGCGCGGGCCGCCCGCTCGGTACCGGCCACTCGCGCGCATCGACCCGAGGAGGAACCCGTGCAGGATCGGATAGACAGTCAGGGTCGTACCCGATGGTGGCGTTTCGCCGCCATGATGGTGCCCGCCACGGCGGCTGCCGGCGCCATCCTCTTCGGAATGTCGACCGGCGCGATCGCGTCCGACATCACTGTCTCCGGGCAGACGTTCAAGATCGGCGCCGACCGCCTGGAGGGCGACGGCTTCAAGCAGTACGGCGGCATCGTCCGCGAGAAGGGCACCGACGGGAAGTCCGGCAAGGTCCACCCGATCGCGCTCTCCGAGATCAGCAGCGCCGAGTTGTACAGCCTCTGCCAGTCGGTCCGCGCCGACCTGCCGGGCCTGCCTGTGGTGCTCACCATCAACGCCGGCGAGGGCAAGGAACCCGCCCGCGCCAAGGACCTGCTGATCGCGATGGACTCGTTGAACGGCAACGCGACCTTCACCAACATCAGGATCGGTCGGGACGCCACCGACCTGAACCCGACGGCTCAGGCCGGCTCGTTCGGCCAGAACTCCGACCACGTCACCATCACCAACCTGCAACAGGTGTCCCGCTACACCACGGCGGCCACGTTCAACCTGGTCGGCCTCCGACTCAAGGTCAACGTGGGTGACGACGCCAAGGGCAAGGAGTGCTTCTGAGCTGAGCCGAGGCCCGCGGTGGTCAGCACCGCGGGCCGGGCCCATGCCCCCATCCCCGCTCGGTCCCGTCCCCGCTCGGCCAGGAGGAGTACGTGACAACCGCGAACCCGTCCCACGCCCGGCCCGGTGGTCCGGCTCAGGCGTGGCGGACCTTCCGCCGCTGGCAGCGCAGCCGGCCGTTCTGGGGCGGGCTGCTCATCGCCCTGGCCGGACTGGAGATGTTCGCCTCCACCCGGATGACCCTCAACGGCCTCAGCTTCCACAGCGGTGCGACCGGCCTGCTCTCGCTACTGATCCCGATCATCCTGGTGACCTGTGGCCTGCTGCTCTGGTTCACCCCGGCACAGCGGCTGTTCTACTCGGTCGTCGCGGCGGTCACCGCTGTGTACTCGCTGATCGGGCTCAACCTGGGCGGCTTCTTCGTCGGCCTGCTGCTCGGCATCGTCGGCAGCGCGCTCGCCTTCGCCTGGACGCCGATCCACCCCACACCACCCACCCCGCCGCCGGCCGAGATCGAGCAGCACGACGATGACCAGGGCAACGACGACCAGGGCAGTGCCGGCGAGGGCGCTGCCGTGCGGGTCGATCATCCGGGGGTCGGAGCCTCCGACGAGGGTGCGCCGCCCGAGTGGCCGGGGCGTTCCGCTGATCCGCGAGCCTTCGCCATCGCTCTCGTGGTCCTCGGCCTGGCGGCCGTCGGCCTGACCGCCCAGCCCCGAGCGGTGCAGGCCGCACCGAATCGACAGGCCCCGACCGGCTGTCCCACCCCGCCCCGGGCCGTCACCCCGTCGCCCGGTCGCAGCACCGCCACGCCGACGCCCACCCCGAGCCCGACGCGGGGCGGCAACGTGATCACCGACATCCTGGACGGGATCGGGGACCTGCTCGGCATCGGAGACCAGGCGGACCCCGCGCCCTCGGTGCGTCCCACCGCCACGCCGACAGCCCGGCCGACCAGCACGGCGACGCCCCGCCCCGGCCCCGCCGACTGTCCGTCGCAGCCCCCGGGCAAGCCGACCCCTGGCAAGCCCGGCAAACCGGCACCCGAGCGGCCGGGAACGGTGCAGCCAGGCAAACTCCTGCCGCGCATCGTCGCCGATCCGGCCCTGCCGACGGTGGCCCAGACGCCGTCGAAGCTCACCGGGTCGTCGGTGCGGATGACCGGGCTGCGGTTCGACGGGGTCACTGACCTGCACACCGTGAAGGGCGACCTCAAGGTGCTGAAGTTCAGCATGCGGGAGGCGGTGACCGCCGACTTCCTGCTGCGGGCCGACGGCCCCGCAGGGCGCAACCAGCGGTACGCGACCAACCAGCTGACCGTCAGGGGAGACGTGGCCTTCTACGCGACCCGGTTCGTCGGCCGACTGCTCGGCATCAAGATCACTCTGACCCCGGATCTGCCGCTACCGGACGGCCTTCCGATCACCTCGCCCATCCCGATCACGTTCACCGACCCCACCATCGACCTGGCGTACGTCACCAGCGACACGCTCACCGCCCGCCCGGCGCTGGCACTCACCCTCGGCTGAGCGCACGACAGTGGGAGCAGCCTCGGGTGGCGCGCATGCGGGCCATCTGGTGGGGCTTGCGCGGCTACCGCTGGACGACACCAGAGACGAGCGTCGAAACAGGCTGTCCAGCAGGGCCCTCGCGTCGATACGCTGTCCTGTTCCGACAGGAGGAGGACCACCGGGTGGCGAAGGTTATTTTCTTTGACGATGGACCTTTTCGTTACTTCGGCGAGGTCTCACACGCCAGCGCTATTCCGCTATCCTCTGAGATCTCCGCCGAGCAGTACCTGAGCTTCGCCCACGAAGATTTCAAGTCGGGTCAGGAGCGGGGCCTCGTAAATGCGATGGGAAATGCCAAGAGGGCGCTGCACCTTGCGATTGACACCCTGCTGCACAACTACGGACTGCTCGCGCTGAACAAGCGGTGCGACTTCGGACAGAAGCTACGCCTGCTCGACGAGTGCGGACTGATCTCGCTGAGCATATTTCGGAAGCTGAACGTCGAGCGCAACGTGATGGAACACGAATACCGCGTTCCAAGCAAGGAGACGGTGAGTGATGCCATCGACGTCTGCCAACTACTCCTGCTGGCGGTCGAACGCCTATGTCAAGAAGTGCCCCTGGAGGGGACGGTCGGAGTCCGAGAATCCGGCAAGCATGGCCTTTTCAGGCTCGACCGCGCGGCAGGGCGGCTGACCATAAGCGAGTTCATGGAGCCCGCCTTGATGACAAGCCGACAGTTTGGCGAAGACATTGCCTATGTGCTCCCCACATTTTACGGCACCACGCGAACCCCGCCGGCTGAAGTGTTGGCCGAGGAACCGTTTTTCTCCCTGCCGCTCCAGGCGAAGCAGATTGGCGTCTGGGGCAGCTACCTGCGACTGGTGGTCGAGTTGAGGGAGTCATTCCTCCGAGATTCGCTCGGGAAGCTCAACCAGGACACCTACACTCTCGGCATCACATTTCCGGCGGACGACCTGCCCAGCGTATCGGAATTTCTGTCGTACCTACAGAAAAGAGAACGGGGGTCGCTGGCTGAAGCGTGAAGAGGCGCTTGCTCGCCCGCATTTCCGCGCCAGCAGCCTCGGCTCGGGGCGTGGCTGCGCGCGGCGACGGACTCGTCGTACCGTCGGCGCGCGCAGCCACCGCCCGGTCAGAGCCGGGCCAGCGCCCGGCGCAGCGGGTCGAGACCCAGTGCACCCAGGTCCAACGCCTGCCGGTGGAACTCCCGCAGGTCGAAGTCGGCGCCCTTGCGGGCCTTGGCGTCCTCGCGGGCCTGGAGCCAGATCCGCTCACCCACCTTGTACGAGGGCGCCTGTCCCGGCCAACCCAGGTAGCGGTTCAGCTCGAAGCGCAGGTTCTCGTCCGGAACCCGGCAGTGTGCCCGCATGAACTCCCAGCCCAGCTCGGGCGTCCACCGCTCGCCCGGGTGGAAACCGAACGGATTGTCCTTCGGGATCTCCAGCTCCAGGTGCATGCCGATGTCCACGATCACCCGTGCCGCGCGCATCGCCTGGCCGTCGAGCATGCCCAGCTTGTCGCCCGGATCGTCCAGGTAGCCCAGCTCGTCCATCAGCCGCTCCGAGTAGAGCGCCCAGCCTTCGCCGTGCCCGGAGACCCAGCAGAGCAGCCGCTGCCAACGGTTGAGCAGGTCGGCCCGGACGGCGGTCTGCGCCACCTGAAGATGGTGACCCGGCACGCCCTCGTGGTAGACCGTTGTCACCTCGCGCCAGGTGGAGAAGTCGCTGATGCCCTGCGGCACCGCCCACCACATCCGACCCGGGCGGGAGAAGTCCTCACTGGGGCCGGTGTAGTAGATGGCACCGTCGCTGGTCGGGGCGAGGCAGCACTCGATGCGGCGGACCTGCTCCGGGATGTCGAAGTGGGTGCCGTGCAGCTCGGTGATCGCCTTGTCGGCCAGCGCCTGCATCCAGTCCCGGAATGCCTCCTTGCCCTGGATGGTCCGGGCGGGGTCGGCGTCCAGGGTGGCCACTGCCTCGTCGACTGTGGCACCGGAGCCGGCGATGCGCCCCGCCACGACCCGCATCTCCGCCTCCAGGCGGGCCAGCTCCGCGAAGCCCCAGGCGTACGTCTCGTCCAGGTCGACCTTGGCGCCGAGGAAGTACTGCGAGGCGAGCTCGTAGCGCTCCCGGCCGGCGGCCTGCTTGTCCCGCCCGTGCGGGGCCAGCTCACTACGCAGGAACTGGCCGAACTCGGCTGTCGCCGCTGTCGCCGCAGCCGCACCCCGACGCAGCTCCGAGCCGAGGGTGCCCTCCGCCCCGAGCCGCTCGACCAGCCCGTGGAAGAAGTTGTCACCGGTCGGGTCGACCCAGATGTCGCACTGCTTGGCCACCTCGACCAGCTGCACCTTCGAGCTGACCTCACCGGCGGCGAGCGCCTCACGCAGTGTGGTCTTGTAGCCCTCCAGCGCGGCGCCGAAGCCGTTGAGCCGGGCGGCGATGTTGGCCTGATCGTCGCTGGTCGCGGTGGGCATCAGGTCGAACACCATGCGGATCTCGTGCAGCCCGCTGGTGATCACGCTGACCTCGCTGGTCACCTCACCGGCGTCGTACCGGGCGAGGTCCAGGCCGAGTCGTTCCTGCATGGCCTCCTTGGCGGTCCGTTCCGATTCGGTCTCCGGCTCGGTCACCTCCAGCTCGGCGAGGGTCCGGCGGGTGAGGTCCGCGCGTGCCGCGTAGCCGTCGGGCGAGAGGTCGTCGAGCTGGTCGTCATGGCCGGCGATGCCGACGAAGGTGGCGCCGGTGGGGCTCAACGGCGCCCACTCGGCCACGTAGCGGTTGGCGAGTTCATCAATTCGTCCCACGCTGCGACCCTACGTGACCACGCCGCCCCCGTGTCGCCGACGTTTGTCGTGTTGGAGCTGCGGGTTGAGGCACGGCGTGACGGCCGAAAGGCGCGCGACTTTGTCGCACGGTTGCGGCAGAGTGTCAGGGGTGAACACCGATATCACTCCTGACAAAGCGCCGGTCCGTGCCTGGCTGCCCGGCTTTGTCGCCCTCGCCGCGATCTGGGGTTCCAGCTTTCTCTTCATCAAGGTCGGGGTGGCCGAGCTGCACCCGGTGCAACTCACCCTCTACCGGGTCGTCGCCGGCGCGCTGACCCTGCTGGTGGTCCTAGCCGTGCTGCGCGACCGGCTGCCCCGCGAGCCCCGGGTCTGGGCCCACCTGACCGTCGTCGCCGCCTTCGGCGTGGCAGTGCCGTTCACCCTCTTCGGCTACGGCGAGCAGCGGGTCGAGTCGATGCTGGCCGGCATCTGGAACGCCACCACGCCGTTGATCGTGCTGCCGCTGGCGGTGCTGGTCTTCCGCACCGAGCGGCTCACAGTGCGCCGTGCGGTCGGGCTCGGGCTGGGCTTCGTCGGGGTGCTGGTGGTGCTCGGGGTCTGGGAGGGCATCGGCGGGGCGCACTTCACCGGGCAGCTCATGTGCTTCGGTGCGGCGGCCTGTTACGGCGTGGCCATCCCGTACCAGAAGCGCTTCGTCGCCGGCAGCGCGTACTCCGGCCTGTCGCTCTCCACTGCGCAACTGCTGCTCGCGGCCGCGCAGTTGGCCATCGTCGCCCCCTTCGTCGCCGGCCTGCCGCCGCTGCCCACCGACCTTTCAGCCGGGGTGGTGGCAAGTGTGCTGACCCTCGGCGCGCTCGGCACCGGGCTCGCGTTCGTGATCAACATGCGCAACATCCGGGTAGCCGGCGCGAGCACCGCGTCCACTGTCACGTACCTGATTCCGATCTTCGCGGTGCTGATCGGTGCGCTGGCGCTCGACGAACGACTCAACTGGCACCAACCGGTCGGCGCGCTGATCGTGCTGCTCGGGGTCGCGGTTTCGCAGGGGATGTTCAGTCGCCGCCGGAGCAGCCCGGTCGTCGGCGTCGGCGCTCCCGCCACCCCCGCCGCCGAACCCGCCCACCGCTGACAGACCACCTGATCGACTCGGTTTCCTGGAAATCGGGGTGTCCGGCGGACCGGGACACCCCGATTTCACGAAACGCGAGTGGATCAGCCCCGAAGGGCAGGGGCGGGCTGATCAGAGGCGGTCGTGCGTCCAGGCCACCAACTGCTCTGCCGACCAGGTGTTGACCACACGGTCGGCGGGGACGCCGCAAAGGGCGGCGCGTTCGCAGCCGAACCGTTGCCAGTCGAGCTGGCCGGGCGCGTGCGCATCCGTGTTGATGGCGAACCGGCAACCGGCCTCCAATGCGCGGCGGATCAGGCGTTTCGGCGGGTCCTGCCGCTCCGGCCGAGAGTTGATCTCGACGGCGGTGTCGTGCTCGGCGCAGGCGGCGAAGACGGCGTCCGCGTCGAAGTCGCTCTCCGCCCGGGTACGCGCGCGGTGCCCCCGATCGCCCGGACCGGTCACCCCGGCCGGGCGGGAAGACACCATCCGGCCGGTGACGTGACCGAGGATGTCCAGGTGCGGGTTCGCGACCGCCTTCAGCATGCGCCGGGTCATCTTCGACCGCTCGTCCTTCAAACCGCTGTGCACCGACCCCACCACCACGTCGAGCCGCGCCAACAGGTCGTCGTCCTGGTCCAGGGAACCGTCAGCGAGGATGTCCACCTCGATCCCGGTGAGGATCCGGAAACCCTCGGGCAGCGCCGCGTTGACCTGCGCCACGTGGTCGAGCTGCCGGCGCAGCCGCTCCGCGGTCAGCCCCCGCGCCACCGTCAGCCGGGGCGAGTGGTCGGTCAACACCAGATACTCGTGGCCCAACTCCACAGCGGCCAGCGCCATCTCCTCGATGGGCGAGCCGCCGTCGGACCAGTCCGAGTGGGTGTGACAGTCGCCGCGCAGGGCGGCGCGGAGCGCCGTGGCCTCGGCGTCCAGGTCGCTGCCCTCGGTCGCCACCAGACGACGGAGGTAGACCGGTTCCTCACCGGCGAGGGACTCCGCCACGCAGCGGGCCGTGACGTCACCCACACCGGCCAACTCGGTGAGCGTGCCGTTGCCGGCCCGTTCGGTCAGCTCGGCAGCAGGCAGGCCGGCCAGCGCCTTCGCCGCCGACCGGAACGCGCGTACCCGGTAGGTGGCCTCGTTCGCCCGTTCCAACAGGAACGCGATCCGGCGCAGGTCGGCAATGGGATCTCTCGCGTGAGCCATGTCAGGGCGCCTTCGGGCAGCCGTGCCTGCGTTGCCACGCGGTGACCTCGGCGGCTGGCTCCCGGTTGCCGCCGCGCCGCCAGGAGTCCAGGTAACGCGCCGGCCAGATCACCCCGCGCCGGATCCACCAGCCGTCCTTGCCCGCGCACGACGGAGAGATGCCGAAGTGCACATGACACACGTTGTTCGCGTTGCCGGTGCGGCCCACCTTGCCGAGCTGCTGCCCGGCGCGGACCCGCACCCCGGCGTCGACTCCGCTGGTCACGACACTCAGGTGCGAGCCGTAGTAGCGCACCCCGTCGTCGCCGAGCAGGGCGACCGACAGGCCGCCGTTGTCAGGGCCCTGCGGCCCACGCTTGCGGTACCGGTCGACGCGGCTCACCTCCAGCACCGTCCCGTCGGTCACCGCAACGAACGGCTCGCCGCAGTCGGCGAAGAGATCCGTCGCCGGGTACGCCCCGTGCGTCGGGTGGTAGTCGACGTCGTCCGCGCGTACCGGAAAGACGTGCTTCAGCCCGGTGCGGGGTGCCGTCGCCGACGGCCTGGCCGACGACGGCGCCGGGGGACTCGGCTCGGTCGCCGCCGGCGTGGGCGGCTGTGACGCCGGCTGGTCGGCGGTCGCCCAGACCGAAGGTGGCGTCGGCGCGGCGCCGTCGGGCACCCCCGGTCGGGTGGTCGCGCAGCCGGCGGCCAGCACCGGGGCGAGCAGCAGCAGGATCGGGTACGCCGGACGAGCGCGGCGGCTGATCGTCGGCGAGGACATCCGGTCATCCTGGCAGAGCCGGTACCGTGGGCACGAGCGGCACGCGTGAGGGAGGGCAACGACGGTGACCATTGCCCGACCCGACCCTGACCCCGATTTCGGTGCCGTCCGCCAGGTGCCGCGCACCCCGTCCGGTCTCTTCCCCTCGGGGCCACCGACGCGGCCCACCTACCGCGAGCCGCACCCGGTCACCGGCGGTGGTGTCGCCGCCGGTGGCGGCGCGGCGGCCGGTTGGCTGCTGCTGTTCGGCCTGCTCGGCACCGACGTCGCCAGCTACGCGTGGTGGACGGTGTTCGCCGGCCTGCTGGCCTGGGTCACCGCCCTGGTGCTGGTCCGCTACGGCGACCGAGGGGTGGCCACCGGGGTCGCCATCGTCACGGCGGGTGGTTGGAGCATCGCCGCCGCCGTGGTGGCGGTCCGCTGGGCCACCAGCGGTGACTGGCCGCTGTGGTGACCGGTACGGACGGGCCCCGAAACGGCGCTCGGTGACTGCACCGTGTGCCCGGTTGGCTGCGTAGCGAACGCCGTCTTGACGTGGCCGCCGAGACTCGGCACGCTCGGGACCATGGCCTGGACCACTCCCCGGCAGGATCCCGATCGCAATCGCCGTCGACTGCAATTGCTTGCCGAGTTGGCGGGCGCCCGGGCGGTCCGCCAGCGCAGCCGACCCCAGCGGCAGCGCACCGAGCGTCTGCGCCAGCTCATCGCCACCCGCCGTCGAGTCGTCGGCTGATCCGACTTTGTCAGGAATGACCCGCCCTTCGGGGCGTTGACGGGTCGCCTGCCGACCCGACCGGCTAACGTGCACGCGTAACGAGTCGACGCTGTGTCGAGGGCTATTGGGGGGACCGTGTCGTACTTCGCTGCGGCCGTGGTGCGTGACGACAGTGGCTGGACCGCCGCCGAGGTCAGCTTGCGTGGCGCCACCGACATCGACGAGGTTGCCGACCGGCTGCGTGACGTCGACCAGGAGGCCGACGTGTCGCTGCTCTTCGTCGAGGCCGACGACGCCTACCTGGTGATCCTGCGCCTCGACGAGGGCGAGGACCTGCGGGTGTTCGGTTCGGACTCCGCGTACGCCGAGGAGTCACAGCTCGGGGCGCTGCTGGTCGGTGACCTGAAGACCTCGGTCACCGGGCTCGACGGTGACGACGAGCCACGCCCGGTGAGCACCGGTGACGAGGAGAGCGAACAGCCCGTCGTCGACCCGGAAGCCGACCCGGTCGGTGAGGCCGACCTGCTGGCCAACCTGGGCATCTCCGCGCAGAAGCTGCTGACCCTCTGCACCCACGAGGGGATGATGCCGGCGGACGTCACCGCCGAGATCTGCCAGGTGCTCGGCTGCGCCGACGAGGTCGAGGAGCTGCGTGAGGTCTGAGCCGGCCGACGCCACCGATCCGTCGCTGGAGTCGATCCGACCGGGCCAGCCGACCCCGGGCGCGGTGGGCCGCGCCGGGCCCGGCGCCCACGAGGGCCTGGCCGACCTGGGCGAGGTCGGCCGACGGCAGCGGCACGAGCTGTGGATGCGCCGCGCCCTGGAGGTCGCCGTCGCCGGCCCACCAGTCGACGACACTGTCAGCACCGACGTCGACGACGTGCCGGTGGGGGCGGTGCTCTACGGTCCGGACGGCACCGAGTTGGCCACCGGACGCAACGAGCGCGAGCTGACCGGCGACCCCACCGCCCACGCCGAGGTGCTGGCCCTGCGCCGGGGCGCCGAGCGCACCGGCCGGTGGCGGCTGGACGGCTGCACACTGGTGGTCACCCTCGAACCGTGCACCATGTGTGCCGGGGCGCTGGTGCTGGCCCGGGTCTCCACAGTCGTGTTCGGCGCGTGGGAGCCCAAGACCGGCGCGGCCGGATCACTCTGGGACGTGCTGCGGGACCGCCGGCTCAACCACCGCCCCGAGGTCTACGGCGGGGTGCTGGAGGCCGAGAACGCCACCGTTCTGCGCGCGTTCTTCCGCTGAGGCGGGTCGCCGGTCAGGGCGGCGGCAGGGTGACAGTGACGATCAGACCGCCGTCCGGGCGGGGCTGCGCCTCGGCGGTGCCGCCGTGCGCCCGGGCCACCGCGCGGACGATGGACAGCCCCAGCCCGAAGCCCCGCGCGCCGACGACCCGCTCACGTGACAGCCGACGGAAGGGCTGGAACATCGTCTCGACGTCGTAGCCGGGAATGACCGGGCCGGTGTTGGTCACGGTGAGGGTGGGCCGGCCGTCGACCAGCCCGGTGCGCACCTCCACCCAACCGTCGGCGGGCAGGTTGTGGCGCAACGCGTTCTCCACCAGGTTGAACGTGAGCCGCTCCAACAGCACCGGATCGCCGCTGGTCAGCGCCGGGGCCAGGGCCCGCCGAACCGGCACGCCGGGTGCCTGCTTCCCGGCCTGCTCGGTAGTGTGCGCGCAGACCTCGGCCAGGTCGACCGGCGTACGCTCGGTCAGCTCGTTCTCCGAGTCGGCAAGGGTCAGCAGACCGTCGATCAGCCGCTCGTGGCGTTCGTTGACCGCCAACAGCGACTCGCCCAGTCGCCGGGTCTCCGCCGAGGCGTCCGGGCGGGTGACCGCCAGCTCCACCAGGGCACGGTTGAGCGCCAGCGGCGTACGCAGCTCGTGCGAGGCGTTCGCCACGAACCGGCGCTGCCCGTCAAAGGAGCGGTCCAGCCGTTCCAGCATCTCGTCGAAGGTGTCGGCGAGTTCGCGTACCTCGTCGGGAGGGCCGGTGAGCGCGATCCGCTCGTGCAGACCACGGCCGGCGGTGTCCGCTCCGGCGATCCGGCGGGCCGTACCGGTGATCTGGAGCAGGGGCTGCAACGCCCGACCGGCGAGCAGCCAGCCGAACGCGATCGCCACCGCCGACACCACGATCAACGCGATACCGCCCTGGGTGAGCAGCGACTCCAACGCGTTGCGCTTCGCCTCGTCCTGCACCTCCTGCAACAGGGCGCGCAGGTTGTCGACGTTCTGCCCGCTGGGCGTCGTGGGGGCGGTCTTCGGCAGGTCCCGCAGGCTCACCCCGAACGGCTGCGCCATCCGCTGATCCACCAGCACGTACGTGACGGCGAGCAGGACCACGCCGGCCAGCAGGAAGAGCCCGCCGTAGATGAGGGTGAGCCGGGCGCGGATCGTGAGGCGTTTCATCGGATCTGGTACCCCGCCCCGGGGACCGTCTCGATCACCGGCGGGTCGCCGAGTTTGCGGCGCAGCTTCATGACTGTCACCCGGACCACGTTGGTGAACGGGTCGATGTGCTCGTCCCAGGCGCGTTCCAGCAGGTCCTCGGCGGAGACCACAGCGCCTTCGGCGCGCAGCAGTTCGGCGAGCACCGCGAACTCCTTGCGGGACAGCGCCACGTGCCTGTCGTCGCGGCGTACCTCGTGTCGGGCCGGGTCGAGCTGGATGCCGGCGCGACGCAGTGTCGGCGGTGCCGCCGGGCGGGACCGGCGGGTCAGCGCGTGCACCCGGGCCGACAGCTCGACCAGGGCGAAGGGCTTGGTCAGGTAGTCGTCGGCACCGAGCGCCAACCCCGCCACCCGTTCCCGGACGGCCGCCGACGCGGTCAACATCAGCACCCGGGTCTCCCCGCCCGCGTCCACTATCGCCCGGCACACGTCGTCGCCGTGCACCACCGGCAGGTCCCGGTCCAGGACCACCACCGCGTACTCGTTGACGCCGAGCCGTTCCAGGGCGGCGTCCCCGTCGTACGCCACGTCGACAGCGAACGACTCCCGACGTAACCACTCGGCGATCGCGTCGGCCAGCACGTTCTCGTCCTCGACCACCAGCACTCTCACCCCTCCATGGTGCTCGGGGTGCGGTAACGCCGGCATAACCGCCGACGGTAACGCCGGGGATACGCCCGCTGCCCTGCACTGGGTGTCACGTTCGGCGAACCGCGCCGGACCTGAGCGGAAGCGGACACCATGCGACGACAGATGCTTGCGATCCCCGTCCTGCTCGCCCTGGCGCTGTCCGGGTGCGGCGCGGGAGGCGACGATGGCGGCGGGGTCGCGACCGCCGGCGGGGCGAAGGCCGAGACCGCGGCGAGTGGCACGCCGGTCAGCGATTCGGAGCGGCAACTCGCCTTCGCGCGGTGCATGCGGGAGAACGGCGTGGACATGCCCGACCCGGAGCCGGGCGGCCGTCCCGGCTTCCGGCTCGGGGCGGACGTGGATCAGCAGAAGGTCCAGGCGGCCATGGAGAAGTGCCAGGACAAGCTGCCCAACGGCGGGCAGGGACCGCAGCTCAACCCCGAGCAGGCCGAGCAGATGCGGACGCTGGCCAAGTGCATGCGGGAGAACGGGGTGCCGGACTTCCCGGACCCGGACGCCGACGGGCGGGTCCGCATCGGGGCGGGCGGCAACGCGATCAACATCGGCGACCCGGCCATGAAGGCCGCGCTGGAGAAGTGCCGGCAGCACGCGCCGCAGTTCGGAGGTGGCCGGTGACCGGCGCCATCCGACGTTCGCGGCTGCGCGCCGCCGTCACCGGCGGCGTCGTCCTGCTGGTTGCCGCCGTGGGCGTGATCGCCGCGGTGGGTTTCGACGGCAGCGCCGACGGGGGCCGCGCCCAGGCCGGCGGCGCGCCAACCGCCACCGCCACCGTCACCCGGCAGACCCTCGCCGACTCGGAGACCGCGGACGGTGAGCTGGGGTACGGCGCGACGCGTACCGCCACGGCGAAGCTCAGCGGCACCGTCACCGCGCTGACGGCCACCGGGTCGACGGTACGACGGGGCAGGGCGCTCTACCTGGTCGACAACGAGGAGGTGGTGCTGCTCTACGGCGGGTTGCCCGCGTACCGGACCCTCGCCCCCGGGGTGGAGGGGCCCGACGTCACGCAGTTCGAGAAGAACCTCGAAGCGTTGGGCTACACCGGCTTCACCGTCGACGACGAGTACACCGGCGCCACCGCTGACGCCGTCCGGGACTGGCAGGAGGACCTGGGCCTGACCGAGAACGGTCGGGTCGAGCCGGGGCGGGTCGTGTACGCCGACCGGGAGGTCCGGGTGGAGAGCCACCAGGTCGACGTCGGCGACCTCACCCAGCCCGGGCAGGCGGTGCTGACCTACACCGGCACCAGCCGGGTCGTCACAGTCGAGTTGGACGTGGACGACCAGCGGTTGGCCAAGCGCGACGCGAAGGTCACCGTGCGGTTGCCGGACGGACGGTCGGTGGCGGGCACTGTCAGCACTGTCGAGACCGTCGTCCAGGCCGGCGCGACCGGCGCCAACGGGCAGGCCGGCGACGCCGAGACGAAGATCGAGGTGACAGTCGCGGTGACCGACCCGAAGGCCCTCACCGGCTTCGACAAGGCCAGCGCGGACGTCACGTTCACCGTGTCGGAGCGCCGCGACGTGCTCACAGTGCCGGTGGCGGCCCTGTTGGCGCTGGCCGAGGGCGGCTACGGCGTCCAGGTCGCCGATGGCGACGCGAGCCGGGTCCTCGCGGTGACCACCGGGTTGTTCGCCGACGGCCGGGTGGAGGTCACCGGTACGGGCCTCACCGAGGGCACGACCGTGGTGGTGCCGACGTGAGCGGCGAGGTGATAGTGCTCGACCGGGTCAGCAAGCGGTACGCCGGCGGCGTCGTCGCGTTGGACGACGTGTCGCTGCGGATCGGTCACGGCGAGTTGGTAGCGATCGTCGGCCCATCCGGATCGGGCAAGTCGACGATGCTGCACCTGATCGGCACCCTGGACCGGCCGTCGTCGGGCAGCGTGCTCATCGACGGGTACGACGCGGCGAAGCTGACCGACCGGGAGTTGTCAGCGCTGCGGGCCACCCGGATCGGCTTCGTCTTCCAGCAGTTCCACCTCGCTCCCGGCGTCCCGGTCGTGGACAACGTGGCCGACGGGTTGCTCTACTCCGGCGTACCGCTGCGGCGGCGGCGGGACCGTGCGGAGGCCGCGTTGGTCCGGGTCGGCCTGGGCCACCGGTTGGGGCACCGGCCGCACGAGCTGTCCGGCGGGGAACGGCAGCGGGTGGCGGTGGCCCGCGCTGTGGTCGGCGAGCCGGCGGTGCTGCTCGCCGACGAGCCGACGGGCAACCTGGACTCCCACTCCGGTGCCGGGGTGTTGGAGTTGCTGCACGATCTGCACCGGGCCGGCACCACAGTCGTGGTGATCACCCATGATCGGGAGATCGCGGGAAGCCTGCCCCGGCAGGTGCGGATGCGCGACGGCGCGGTGCGGCACGACTCGGCCCTCGCGTCGGGCGGGGTCGGCTGATGGCGACGCTGACCCCGGCCCGACTGCGGCCGGCGGACGTCGTGCGCGTCGGTGGGGTGGGGCTGCGGACCCGTCCGCTGCGGGCGTTTCTCTCCGCGTTGGGCATCGCGATCGGCATCGCCGCGATGATCGCGGTGGTCGGCATCTCCTCGTCGTCCCGGGCCGAGCTGGACCGGGCGCTCGACGCGCTCGGCACCAACCTGCTCACTGTCGAGCCGGGGGCCACACTGTTCGGCGCGGACGCGCAACTGCCCGAGGAGTCGATCGCGATGATCGGGCGGATCGGCCCGGTGACGGAGGTGTCCGCGACCGGGCAAATGCCCGACGCCAAGGTGTACCGCTCGGACCGGATCCCGGCGGCGGAGACCGGTGGCATCGCCACCCGGGCGGCCCGGCTGGACCTGCTCGGCACCGTGGGAGCCGAGGTGACCACCGGCACCTGGCTCAACGAGGCGACCGCCCGCTACCCGGCGGTCGTGCTCGGCGCCACCGCCGCGCAGCGGCTCGGGATAGCCTCGGCGGACCCGCAGGTGCAGGTGTGGGTGGGTGGGCGTCCGTTCACGGTGGTCGGCACCCTCGCTGCCGCACCGCTCGCCCCGGAGTTGGACACGTCGGCGTTGGTCGGCTGGGCGGCGGCGGCCGAATACCTGGGCTTCGACGGTCATCCGACCACCGTCTACACCCGGGCGCAGGAGTCGCAGGTCGAGGCGGTCCGATCAGTGCTCGGCGCGACCACCAACCCGGAGGCGCCGAACGAGGTAGAGGTGTCCCGGCCCTCGGACGCGCTGGCCGCCGCCGAGGCGACCGACGACGCGTTCACCGGCCTGTTGCTGGGCCTGGGCGCGGTCGCCCTGCTGGTCGGTGGGGTCGGCGTGGCGAACACCATGGTGATCTCGGTGCTGGAACGACGAGCCGAGATCGGCCTGCGCCGGTCACTGGGCGCGACCCGCGGTCAGGTACGGGCCCAGTTCCTCACCGAGTCGCTGCTGCTCTCCGCGCTCGGCGGGATCGGTGGGGTGCTGCTGGGCATCCTGGTCACGGCGGGGTACGCGCTGTCGCAGGACTGGCCGACGGTGGTGCCAGCCTGGGCGATGCTCGGCGGGGTGGGCGCGACACTCGTCATCGGCGGCTTCGCCGGCCTCTATCCGGCGGTGCGGGCTGCCCGCCTGTCGCCGACCGAGGCGTTGGCCGCCGTCTGACTTCCTGCGGCCCGCAGTGGCCTTCGGTGGCCGCGGTGGCCCGCGGTGGCGGCGGTGGCGGCGGTGGCGGCGGTGGCCTTCTACGGTCGGGCGTCGGACGCGAAAGAGCGTGATGACTGTGAGACATCAAGATGTCTCCCAGTCATCACGCTCTCCGCGGTGTTGCCCGGCCGGTCGGACGGGTCAGGCGATGATCGTGTCGAGGGCGATCTCGACCATCTGGCTGAAGGTCTGCTCGCGCTCCTCGGAGGTGGTCTTCTCGCCGGTCTTGATGTGGTCGCTGACGGTCAACACGGTCAGCGCGCGGGCCTTGAACCGGGCGGCGATCGTGTAGAGCGCCGCCGACTCCATCTCCACCGCCAGCACGCCGTAGTCGGCGAGGGTGTCGTACAGGTCCGGCCGGTCGGTGTAGAAGGCGTCCGCCGCCAGGATCGGCCCCACGTGCATAGTGATGCCGCGCCGCTCGGCCACTTCGACCGACGTACGCAGCAGCCCGAAGTCGGCCACCGGGGCGTAGTCGATCAGCCCGTCGAAGCGCATCCGGTTCATGTTCGAGTCGGTGGACGACCCGATCGCCGCCACCACGTCCCGCAGCTGCAGGTCGGTGCTGAGGGCACCACAGGAGCCGACCCGGATCAGCGTCTTCACGCCGTACTCGTTGATCAACTCGTGGGCGTAGATGGAGGCCGACGGCATGCCCATGCCGGAGCCCTGGACGGAAACCTCGACGCCGTTCCAGCGGCCGGTGAAGCCCAGCATGCCCCGAACCGTCGAGTAGCAGGTGGCGCCCTCGAGGTAGGTCTCCGCGATCCACTTGGCCCGCAGGGGGTCACCCGGCATCAGGACCCGCTCGGCGATCTCGCCCGGCTTCGCGCCGATGTGCGTACTCATGGCAAAGATCCTGCCAGGCCGGCCCGGGCGATACCGGTTCGGCGTCGGAACCGGCGGTCCTGTACCCTCGTCGGCGGTGGCGTGTCCGAGCGGCCTAAGGAGCACGCCTCGAAAGCGTGTGAGGGTTAACGCCCTCCGAGGGTTCAAATCCCTCCGCCACCGCTCTGAAATGCAGAAACGCCCGGTCGATCCGTGAGGATCGACCGGGCGTTTTCGCGTTCAGAGCTGCTGCTCGCCGCCGTCGACGAACAGTTCGCCGCCGGTCATGAAGCTGCTCTGGTCGGAGGCGAGGAAGAGCGCGGCGTTGGCGATCTCGTCCGGGTGTGCCATGCGCTGCATGGGCACGCCCGAGGCGATGGCCTGGAGCAACCCGGGGGCCTCCGCGGGGCTTGGCGCGAGGCCGGCGAGCCCGGGGGTTTCGGTCGAGCCGGGGACCAGGGTGTTGACCCGGATCTTCCGGCCGATCAGCTCGGCGGCCCAGGTGCGGCCGAACGAGCGGATGGCCGCCTTGGACGCGGCGTAGACGCTGAACGCCGGGGTGCCGTTGCTGGCGGCGGTGGAGCCGCTGAGCACTATCGACGCGCCCTCGTTGAGCAGGGGCAGGGCCTTCTGCACTGTGAAGATGGTGCCGTAGATGTTGGTGTCGAAGGTGTTGGTGACGTGCTCGACCGTGATCGAGTCGAGTGAGCGGAACTCACCACCGCCGGCGTTGGCGAACACCACGTCCAGCCCCGCGCCCCGTTCCTCGATCGCCCGCATCACCCGGTCCAGGTCGTCGAGCTTGCTGACATCGCTGGCGATGCCTGTGACGTTCGCGCCGATGCTGGCCACTGCCTCGTCCACCGGGCCCTTGCGGCGGCCGGTGACGAAGACGTACGCGCCTTCGGCGGCGAAGCGGCGGGCGGCGGCCAGGCCGATGCCCGTGGTGCCCCCGGTGACGAGGGCGGTCTTGCCGTCGAGCTGTCCCACGATGGATCTCCTCCGTTGGGGTGTGGTGGTGCGGCCGATCCAGCGAATTTTGTACCGAGCGGTACGTATCCGACCGTAGCAACCGCCGACCGCGTCCGCAAATTTCTGTACCGATCGGTTTTCGTTGCCGGTAGGATGGGCGGAGAAGGGGTGGTGGGCTGTGCCGCAGCGAGGTCGACCGCGGGGCTTCGACGCCGACGAGGCGCTGGAGCGCGCGGTGGAGGTGTTCTGGCGTCAGGGGTACGAAGGCGCTTCGGTGAGCGACCTCACCGAGGCGATGGGGATCAACAAGCCCAGCCTCTACGCCGCGTTCGGCGGTAAGGAGGAGCTGTTCCGCAAGGCCGTGGCCCGCTACGCCGAAAAGGACATGGGGTACGCGCGGGACGCCTTCGCCCAGCCGACCGCGTACGAGGTGGTCGCCACTCTGCTGCGCGAGAACGTGGTCGCCGTGACCCGGACCGACCGACCTGCCGGTTGCCTGTCGATCCAGGGCGGCACCAGTTGCTCCACCGAGAACGCGCCCATCGCCGGATTCCTCGCCAGCAGCCGCCTGGGCGGTGAGGTTGCCCTCGCCGACCGGCTCGCCCGCGCCGTCGCCGAAGGCGACCTACCCACGCAGGCCGATCCGGTCGCGCTCGCCCGCTTTGTCATGATCGTCACCGAGGGGCAGGCGGTGCATGCCGCCGCCGGAGTCAGCAGGGAAGACCTGCGGCAGGCCGCGGAGATCGCGCTCGCCGGTTTCGCCGCCGCGTCCGGGGCGCGCCCGCCCGAGCGGGCCACCGACCCGGCCTGAGCTGTCGTCGTTCGAGCACCGCCGCCTGTGGTCGAGCGGTCGCCGTCGGCAGCCTTCAGGCTAGCGAGAGTCCGCGCCGCTCAGCACGGGCCCGCACCCTCGGCGAAGAGGCGGCGGGCCCAGTCCGCGTACCCGGCGATGGTTTTTCGGACAGTGCGCCCGTCGTGCAGGAACAGGTACGCGCGGTCGCCGCTGCGGGCGAGCAACCCGTCGAGCCGGTGTGTCCCCTGTGGAGCGCGCAGCCGGCTGACCTCCGGGTAGCGGTCCCAGACCTCGTCGACGGGCGAGCCCGCCGTTATGCCCTCCGGTGTCCGCATCGGGTCGCCGACCCAGAGCAGCACGAGTTTGTCCTCCATGAAGACCGGGCTGACAGTGTCGTGGCCGGCGAGCATCGGCCCGCAGGCGTCCAGGCTGGTACGCAGGATGCCGCGTCGGGTCAACTCGTCCTCGGTGGCTCCGAACTCGATGTTGCGCAGGCCGTTCAGGTCGATGATCTCCACGTTGCCGGCGGGTCGGCCGTTCGGAATCGACCCGGTTGGCGGTACGCCGCTGCCCGCGATCGAGGCAGCCGTCAACAGCGTGGCGATAAAAGCAAATTGTCGCAATTTCATGGAATCCCCCAGTCCCCAACGGAACGGGAGCGTTCAGGTTGCTGCCGATCGCCGGATTACTGGTTCTCCCACTGTTCGACAAGTTCGTCCCAGTAGTCGGCGCTGAGTCGACGTCGGCCGTGCGCCAGCCAACCCTCGGTGCTCCGCTCCAGGTGCAACCCCAGTTCGGCGAACCTGTCGATCCAGGTGCCGGGCTCCACGCCGAGCTGACTCAGCGCACAGTTGATCGGCCACTGCTCGCGCGGCGCGCTCAACTCGTCGTCGAAGCGCGGGCCCCAGGACAGCACCCCGCCCAACCACACCACTGCCGACTGGTAGCCGACGCCACCACCGAACTCCGCCTCCACATAGGCCACCGGCCCCGACTGTGACCACCGGGTCAGCACCTCGACCAGCGCCGTCGACAACACCAGGCCGAACGGGTGCGCGGCGCTGCGGTCGTCGGTGGCGAAATCCGGCAACGACCCGGTCAGCTCGATCACCAACTGTGGGGTGACCGGGAGCAACGCGAAGTCCTGGCGCAGCTCGCCGAGGACGGCGTGATCCAGCCCGGCGGTCTGCTCGCGGAGCAGCTCAACGTCCGCGACCACCGCGCTGAGCTGGTAAGCCATCGATCCCTCCGCCGTCCACAGCCTGTGGATAGAACATGTGTACGACGAGTTCCCCGTCGTCGGTTCCTGGGACGGTACCGGCCGGAGGGTGGACGTGCCGGGCCCCGCTCGATGAGTGGGCATCGGCGAGCAGGGCGACGGTTGTACGGTCCTGGCCATGGCCAATCAACTGAGCGTCTCCGGTGTGCCGTTCCCGCTCGTGCCCTCGTCCGCCGAACTGTGGCGGGTCGACGAGGCGGCCGGCACCGTGGCGGTCGAGGCGCAGCCGCGCACTGACATCTTCATCGACCCCAGCACCGGCTCCGCCGACGCGGCCAAGACCACCACTGTCAGTGCCGAGTCGACGCTCAACGCGGCGACCCTGCTCGGGGACCTGCCGACGGGGGACTTCCAGTTCAGCGCCCGGGTCACAGTGGGCTTCGCCGCCACCTTCGATGCCGGTGTGCTCCTGCTGTGGCTCGACGAGCGGCGCTGGGCCAAGCTGTGCTTCGAGTTCTCCCCGGCAGGAGACCCGATGATCGTGTCGGTCATCTGCCGAGGTGTCGCCGACGACGCGAACGCCTTCGTCGTACCCGACCGGTCGGTGTGGCTGCGGGTCTCCCGGGTCGACGGGGTCTACGCGTACCACGCCTCGGTCGACGGTGAGACCTGGCAGCTGATCCGCGTCTTCCTCCTCGACCCCGACACCTCTCGCGACCGGATCGGCTTCGCGGGCCAGTCCCCGACCGGTGAGGGGTGCAGCGTGACGTTCGACGAGATCACGTTCCGGGCAGAGCGTCTGGGTGATCTCCGTGACGGCTCCTGACCCTGCCGTATTGGGCGTGTGACAGGGCGCAGGTCAGGTGCGTCGGGTGAGCTGGCTGACGAACGCGCGCCAGGCCGTGGGCGCGAAGGCGAGCGCCGGGCCGGTCGGGTCCTTTGAATCCCGTACGCCGATGACGCCGGGCAGGTTGTCAGCGACCTCGACGCAGTTGCCGCCGTTGCCGCTGCTGCGGCTGCTCTTGCGCCACCGGGCGCCGTTCAGCTCCATGACTCCGCCACTTCCTGGATGAGTTCGACCGACTGCCAGTGGGACAACGCCTCGCCGCGCACGTTCTCCCATGCCGCCATCATGGCCGCGATGTCCTCTGGGTCGCTAGCCACTTGTCCCTGAAGTTGGTTGTCGAGGTAGCCGGCGACCCGGTGGTCGTGGCTGTGCGCGATCACGAAGGGTCCGTTGAGGCCGGCGTAGGCGCCGACAGTGCTGGGCACCACGTGCACCCGGATGTGCGGCTCGACGCACGCCGCCGCCACGGCCAGCAGTTGCTCCCGCATCGTCGACCGGCCGCCCACCGGACGGCGGATGACCGCCTCATCGACGACCGCCGTGAACTGCGGCGGGTCGTCCCGCTTGAGGATGCCCTGCCGGCCGAGCCGGACCGCGAGGTGGCGCTCGATCTCACCCCGGGGGATCAGGCCCGCGCCGCCCAGCACCGCGCGGGCGTACACCTCGGTCTGGAGCAACCCCGGCAGAACTGTCGATTCGTACGACCGAAGCGACACCGCCTCGCGCTCGATCTCCTGCCACGGACGAAACCAAATGGGATCACGACGTCTTGAAGTGTCCGGCCAGATGTCCGACACGTCCTTGTGTAGAGCCTCCGCTGCCGCCAGCCGGTGGCGTGGATGCGGGATGCGGTCCTCGGTCAACCAGCGCCCCACGGTCTTCGGGTCGACGCCGACGGTCTCGGCGAGGGATTCGGTGGTGTGCCCGGTGTCGCTGAGTGCCACCCGAAGCGCGTCGTTCACGGCTCCTCCATTGGATGTCCTAAATATCTGGGAACCATATCGCTACGCGGTGTATCTGTCTCGTAACTCTCCCAAGGGTGGTCCACAGAAGACGGCGTGGCCGGTGGAGGCGCAGGAGCCCGGCGGTCTGCGTCAGTCCGGGGTCGCCCCGACGGGGAGGCGGGGCGACCCCCGTCCAGTGCGAAGGAGATCCGCCAATGCCCCGCCGCCGCTACCGGAACCACCTGCCGACCCGACCGACCTGGCGCTGTGCCGCGTGCGGCATTGCCTGGCCCTGCTCAGCGGCGAAGCTGCGGCTGCTCGGCGAGTACCGGCACGACCGGCTCGCGTTGACCGTCTACCTGGCGACGCTCCAGGCTGAGGCCGGCGAACACCTCACCGACGTCGACCCGGCCCGGCTGACCGACCGCTTCCTCTCCTGGGCCCGCGCCCGCGCCTGACCTCGTCAGCTCACGCCAAGTTCCGGATCGAGGCCGAGGTCGGAGTCGGACGGCAAGGTGGTGTCGATAATGAGCATGTACAAGCGGGCCGGTGACGACGTGATCCGCTGGCCGGACAGCCCGGACGCGCGGAAAGCGCTCCAGGAGTGGTTCGCCGACGCTTCGGCCACGGCGTACCTCTCCGGGGATCTTCTTGATTTTCGCGGGGCGGACCTCAGCCGGCTCGATCTGGCCGGCGCTTATCTCGCCAATTCCCACCTGGCCGGTGTCCGATTCGAGGAGGCCAACCTCGGCGACGCCAACCTGACCAACGCCGACGTGCAGGGCGCGGATTTCTCCCGCGCCGACCTGGCCAAGGCGGAAATGGCGGGTTGCTCGGCCGGTAGGGCGGTCTTCTGTTCGGCTCGGCTGTTCGCGGCGCAGCTCGACGATGCCGTTCTCAAAGGGGCGGATCTCCGCCACGCCATTCTCAACTCCGCCACGCTCTACAAGACCGATCTGCGCGACGCCAACCTTGAGCTGGCCAGCCTGCGCTGGTGCACGCTCGGCGGCACGAGCATGCCGACGGTGCTGACCGGCACGAGGATGTTCGGCTGCCAGTTCGAGGGCGCGAAGGGCGCCGTCGTCGGCCCGGTCCTCGTCGATGAGGAAGCGACCCGGTCCCTCGGCGGCGCTGAACTGGAGGCGTGGTTCTCAGCGCAGGGCGCGGAGCACGTCCAGGTGGTGGGCTGACGCCGCCGCCCAGACGATTCAGACCGGCATGCAGGTCTCTGTCGGCCTGCGGTGGGTCGGCGGCTGACGGCCGCCTGAACGCGGTGTCGCTGACCGGTGGGAGAGCCGGCGCCATTCGGAGTACCCACGGACCTCCGAAGGGCGCCGACCCGCGGCCCTGTTCGTCCGGTCAGCCGTCGATGCTGGGCCATTCAAGACTCGAACAGCTCGGCTGGATCAGGTTGTCCATCCCGTCGACCAGGCAGATCTTGAGCCCGATGACCTCGTTCTTCGCGACGTTGTTCGGGAAGATCGTGTACGGGTCGTAGATGACCGAAGTCCACGCGCCGTTGCCGTTGTACTTCGTGCCGAGGTACTTCCCGTGCAGCCACGCCCAGACCTGCACCCCGTGGCCATCGGCGGCGATGTCGCGGATGACCAGATAGTCGTCGTTGTTACCGCCGCCGGCCGCGCCGGGGCCGTAGTCGATGAAGTCGACTGCGCCGCCCGACTGGCCGGTGTAGACCGTGTAGTCGTCGTTGCCAGCGGCAGCCGCCGGGTTCGTGGTGGCCAGGATCGCGGTCAGCGCCACCGTCAGCGGCAGTAGTACCCGCCTGGCAAGGGCTCGTGTCATGTCCGTCGCACTCCTCTGCATCGCTCGCTCCGGCCCTTCGGTCGGTGCCGATTGGCTTGATCATTGCGATGCCGGCTTGTCCAGACCTTCGACAAACCTTGAACCCCGAGGCCACGAGATCCGCGAACGGGACGCCAACCTGGAGGTCGCCAACCTGCGGTGGTGCACGCTGGGCGGCGCCGGATGCGACGGCTGCCAAGCACAGACGACTCAGGGCCGGTCCCCGTGGGGCCGGCCCTGTCGTTCGTGCTGCTCAGGCGAGCGGAGGATACGAGATTCGAACTCGTGAGGGTGTAAACCCAACACGCTTTCCAAGCGTGCGCCCTAGGCCTCTAGGCGAATCCTCCGCGAGCCAGGATACAGGCCCGTGTCGGCCGGGCCACCCCACCACCCCCTGAAGATCGACGGGCGGTCGGGTAGGCTGGGCGTCACCTCCCGTGCGGCGGTATCTCGTGAACCTCCCCAGGGCCGGAAGGCAGCAAGGATAAGCGAGCTCTGCCGGGTGCACGGGAGGCCTTTTTGTCTGTGGGCCGGTTGATCCACTCGGCATCCGTGATGTCGCGGTGTCCCGGCCATGCGGACACAGCGGTTTCCAGGAAGCCGAGTCGATCAAGCCCTGGCGGCCCGGTGGATCAAGCACGGCATCCGCGGCGCCCGGGGTGGTGGGTGGTCACCCGCGCCCGACCGGCGCAGAATGGCTCGGTCGAGAGGAGGCGGGACGAGTGACGCTGGCGCTCTACCGCAAGTACCGGCCGCGTACCTTCGCTGAGGTCATCGGCCAGGAGCACGTGACCGAACCGCTGTCGCAGGCGCTGCGCAGCGGACGACTCAACCACGCCTACCTCTTCTCCGGCCCCCGTGGCTGCGGCAAGACCACCAGCGCCCGGATCATGGCCCGCTCGCTCAACT
Organism: Micromonospora sp. NPDC053740; assembly: GCF_040677775.1. NCBI lineage: Bacteria > Bacillati > Actinomycetota > Actinomycetes > Micromonosporales > Micromonosporaceae > Micromonospora > Micromonospora sp. NPDC053740. The sequence continues at coordinate 852,793 of NZ_JBFASO010000002.1, read as the reverse complement.
GTGAGCAGGGCCCCACTCCCGAGCCGTGCGGCAAGTGTGACTCCTGCCGCTCGCTGGCCGCCGACGGCGCTGGCTCGATCGACGTGATCGAGATCGACGCGGCCAGCCACGGCGGTGTCGACGACGCCCGCGAGCTGCGCGAGCGCGCCTTCTTCGCGCCGGCCAGCAGCCGCTTCAAGATCTACATCATCGACGAGGCGCACATGGTCTCGACCCAGGGCTTCAACGCCCTGCTCAAGCTGGTCGAGGAGCCCCCGGAGTACGTCAAGTTCATCTTCGCCACCACCGAGCCGGAGAAGGTCCTCGGCACGATCCGGTCGCGGACCCACCACTACCCGTTCCGGCTGTTTCCGCCGAAGGTGGTCCGCCCGTACCTGGAGCAGCTCACCCAGGCCGAGGGCGTCGCAGTCGAGCCGGCGGTCTTTCCGCTGGTGGTCCGCGCCGGTGGCGGCAGCATGCGGGACAGCCTCTCGGTGCTCGACCAGCTCATCGCCGGCGCAGGCGCCGAGGGGGTCAGCTACGCCCGGGCCGTCGCGCTGCTCGGGGTCACCGACTCGGCGCTGATCGACGAGATGTGCGACGCGTTGGCCGCCGGTGACGGCGCAGCCGCGTACGCCACAGTCGACAGGGTCGCCGAGGCCGGGCACGACATGCGCCGGTTCGCCTCCGACCTGCTGGAACGGCTGCGCGACCTGATCGTCATCCAGCAGGTGCCGGACGCCGCCGCGAAGGGCCTGATCGACGGCCCGGCCGACCAGATCGAGCGGATGGCAGCCCAGGCTTCACAGCTCGGCTCGGCCACGCTGTCCCGCTGCGCCGACATCGTGCACAACGGCCTGGTCGAGATGCGCGGCACCACAGCGCCCCGTCTGCTGCTGGAGCTGATCTGCGCCCGGATGCTGCTGCCCGGCGCGGACGACTCCACCGGCGGCCTGCTCCAACGCCTGGAGCGGATGGAACGCCGGCTCACAGTGGGTGGCACCGAAGCGCCGTCGGCCGCCGCCGGCTCCGCGCCAACCAACCACCCGGGGGTACGCCCACAGCCAGCCACCCCGGTCCCGGCTGCCGCCACCCCGGCACCCGCGAACGCCCCTACCTCCGCACCGCCGTGGGAGGTCGGCCCGGCGGCGTCGCTGGCCCAGGGCGCTCCCGCCCCGGCTGCTCCGGTCACCGAGGCACCGACCCCGCCCGCTCCGACCTCCGGTGCGCCGGCCTCGTACGTCTCGGCGGCCGACTCGCCGATCCCGGCCTCCCCCGGCGCGTCGACCGGGTCGACAACCGCTGACCAGGCCGTACCCGTCTCGCCCGCCGGGTCGACCCCGCGTCGCGTGGTGCCACCGTCGGCGGTGCTTCCCGACCCGGCCACGCCCGCGCCGCCCCGACCGGGCGCGCCAGCCGCCGCGCTGGACGCGGTAGCGGTCCGCCGCGTCTGGCCCGACGTGGTCGGCAAGGTCAACCGGACCAACAAGCGGATCGCCGCCCTGATGCGCGACGCGGTCGTCCGCGAACTCGACGGCGACATGCTTGTGCTGACTGTGAAGTCCACAGTGCTGGCCAAGATGATGGCCGATCACGCGGCGGTGCTCACCGACGCGCTCTACGAGGAGCTGGGCGGGCGCTGGCAGGTCCGGTGCGAGGTGGCCGGCGAGCGCGGTGGCGTGTCGCTGCCCAGCTCACCGCGCACGCAGCAGACCGCACCGCCTCGACCCGCCGCCCCACCAGCCACGCCGTCCGCAGCGACCCCGACTGCCGCCGGCCCGACGAGTGCGCCGCCAGCCCCGCCAAGCTCGAACGCCGCGTCAGGCTCGAACG